>NZ_JBWKKF010000024.1:0-105814 GCF_056431745.1 Amycolatopsis sp. NPDC045836
GCTCCACTTCTACAATCACCACCGACCCCACTCATCCACCGAAGGCCAGCCACCCATCACCCGCCTGACCAACCTCCCTGGACATCACACCTAGGCTGGTAGGGACGCTCGTCGGGGAGCAGCGCCCTGGCCAGTTCCTCGTCCCGGCTCTCCACGAGTTCGCCGATGCGCCGCATGGTCGCGGTCACGTCGGTGATGCCGGTGATCCACTCGTCGAGGTAGCGGTCGACGGCTTCACCCTTCAGTCCTATTTGGATGGAACGGTGGGGCAGCGGCTGGTGGCGCAGCCCGCGCTCCGGGTCCCACTGGATGCGCACGGGGGCGGTCCTGAGGCTCCTGGCCCACTGCTCGTGGTCCTCGTTGTCGTCGGGGTGGCTCATGGCGGCGTGGCGAAGGGCCCAGGCGAAGCCCTCGCGGGTGATGTCGATCGCCAGCACGCGCTCCTGCCCGGGTTTGCTCGCCCAGCCGCAGCGGTAGGCCATCCAGAGAAAGGACGGTTTGATCCAGGTCATGCGCCCGCGCTTGAACGGGGGCACGAAGGTACCGGCGGCGAGCGCCGGTTCCGCGATGGCGGGGGAGTACGCCTGGTAGACGCGAATCGTGGTCTCGGTGTACGAGGCGCGGATCTGGCGGTACGGAATGTCCTGCATGTCCGTGATGGTGACAGCGAGGGGTGCCTCGAGCACCCGCTTTTCGGTGTTGGCGGCTGCCGAGTGAGCGACCGTGGTGCGGCAGGGGCTGACGCGCGCGGCGGTCGGCCGGGGCGGTTCGGGAGCGGTGGTGCGGCTGGTGGATGACTGGTTTTGCGAACGTGGGGTCAGGTGCGGCGGGCGTGAGGGTCGGCTGCGGGAGCGCGGTTCGGGTGCGTGGGGATGGGGTTCGGCGGCTGGAGCGGGCGGACGGGCGGTGGTGCGGCTGGGTTGTGAAGGTGGGGGTCGGGTGCGGCGGGCGTGAGGGGGTCAGGTGCTCAGGTGCCACAGGTGGGCGTAGGCGCCCCGAGCGGCCAGCAGGGCGGAATGCGTGTCGAGTTCCACGATGCGGCCGTGGGCCAGGACGGCGATCCGGTCGGCTCGGGCGGCGGTGGCGAGGCGGTGCGCGACGACGAACGTGGTGCGCCGGTGGGTGATCTGCTCCGTCGCCTGCAGGACGGTGGCTTCGGTGGACGGGTCCAGGGCGGCGGTGGCCTCGTCCAGCAGGAGGATGTCCGGGTCCACCAGTTCCGCGCGCGCCAGTGCGACCAGTTGCCGTTGCCCCGCGGACAGCGAGCGGCCCCGTTCCCCGACCGGCTGGCGGAAGCCGTGCGGCAGGGCGGCGACGCCCTCCAGCGCACCGACGGCACGCACGGCGGCTTCCACTTCGGCGTCCGTGGCGGCGGGGCGGCCGTAGCGCACGTTGTCCGCCACGGTGCCCGAGAACAGGTGCGCCTCCTGCGGCACCACGCCCATCCGCCCCCGCAACGCGGCCAGGTCGTACTCCCGCACGTCCACCCCGTCGATGCGCACCACCCCGTCCGTCACGTCGTAGAACCGCGCCACCAGCTTCACCGCGGTCGACTTGCCCGCCCCGGTGGCACCGACCAGCGCGATGGTCTCGCCCGGCCGGACGTCCAGCGAAACCCCGGACAGGGCCTTGGTCTCCGTGCCCGCGTAGGCGAAGTCGACGGAATCGAAGGTCACCTCGCCACGCAGGCGCGCGGGGACCGGACGCGGGTTCTCCGCCGGCGGCACGGAACTCGGCGTGCGCAGCAGGTCGCCGATGCGCCGCAGGCCCACCTTCGCCTGCTGGTAACCGTCGAACACCGAGGAGAGCTGCTGGATCGGCGAGAAGAACTGCCCCAGGTACAGCAGGAACGCCAGCAGCACCCCGGCCGACAGCGTGCCTTCGGCCACCCGGTTCGCGCCCGCCACCAGCACCACGGCTTCCGCGATCCCGGAAAGCATGGTCACCAGCGGGAAGTAGGTGGCGATGTAGCGTTGCGCGCGCAGCCGGGAACGGCGGTAGGCGTCGCTCTTGGAGGCGAACGACTCCGCCGAGCGCTCCTCGCGGGTGTACGCCTGCGCGACCCGGATCCCGGTCACGTTCTCCTGCATGTCGGCGTTGACCACGCTGACCCGCTCGCGTGCCTCGGTGTACGCCGCCGAAGCCAGCCGCCGGAAGACCACCGTGGCCACCACCAGCACCGGCAGCACCGCCAGCGCGTACAGCGCCAGCGAGACGTCGATCACCAGCAGCGCCACCGAGATGCCGACCAGGGTGAACGCGCTGACCACCGCGGTGGCCAGCCCGGTCTGCAGGAACGTGGACAACGCGTCCACGTCGGTGGTCATCCGGGTCATGATCTTCCCGGACAGCTCCCGCTCGTAGTAGTCCAGCCCGAGCCGCTGCAGGTGCGCGTAACTGCGCACGCGCAGCGCGTACAGCACGGTCTCGCCGCTGCGGGCGGTCAGCCGGGTCTGCGCGGCGATCACCAGCCAGTTCAGCGCGATCACCAGCGCGCCGATGGCCGCCACCACCCAGATCGCGGTGACCGAACCGGCGAGCACGCCCCGGTCGACGCCCTGCTGGTACAGCGCGGGCAGCGCGATGCTCGCCCCGGCGTCCGCCGCCACCAGCGCGACCACCCCGGCCAGCAGCCAGCGCACCGGCCGCAGCATCCGGGCCAGCCGGAACCGCGGATCCGGCGCGGTCGCGTCCATGCCCCGCAACGCGGGCTCGTCGCGGAGGGGCGGCAGCTTCCGCACGCCCTCCAGCAACTCCTCGGTCGGCGGCAGGTCGAGCGAACCGCTGCCGCGGGGACCGCTCAGCGCCCGCGGGCTCGGCGTGCCGGTGCGCTGCTCGGCGGCTTCGGCCCGCCGCGCGACCTCGTCCTCGTGCTCGTCTTCCGGCCAGAGCTCCGGGGTGACGCCGTCGGCGTTGGGCCGCAGCGGCGTGCAGTGGTGCACCGACTCGACGCTCTCGTCGGGCCCGGCCACCAGTTCGCGGAACAGCCGGCAGCGTTCTTCCAGTTCCGCCGCCGTGCCGACGTCGACCACCCGGCCCGCGTCCAGCACGGCGATCCGGTCGGCCAGCGCCAGCGTCGACCGCCGGTGCGCGACCAGCAGCGTGGTGCGCTCGGCGGTGACCGCGCGCAGCGTCTGGTAGATCGCCGCCTCGGTGGCCGTGTCCACCGCGGACGTGGCGTCGTCCAGCAGCAGCACCCGGGGATCGGTGAGCAGCGCGCGGGCCAGGCCCAGCCGCTGGCGCTGCCCGCCGGACAGCGTGAGGCCGCGCTCGCCGACGACCGTCTCGTAGCCCTCCGGCAGGGCCTCGATGAACTCGTGCGCCTCGGCCGCCTTCGCCGCCGCGACGACCTCCTCGTCACTCGCGTCCGGTTTGCCGTAGGCGATGTTGTCCCGGACCGATGTGGAGAAGAGGAACGCCTCCTCGAACACCACGCCGATGGCCTGCCGCAGCTCGGTCAGCCGGAGGTCGCGCACGTCGTCCTGTCCGATGTGGACGGATCCGCCGTGCACGTCGTAGAACCGCGGCAGCAGCAGCGAGATGGTCGACTTGCCGGAGCCGGCGGTGCCGACCAGCGCCAGCGTCTCGCCCGGCCTGGCGTGCAGCGACAAGCCGTCGAGCACCGGTTCGGTGCGGGTGTAGCCGAACCGGACGTCGTCGAACCGGATGCCCAGCGGGCCGGGCGGCAGCGGCCGGGCGTCCGGCTTCTCGGTCACCTCGGGCTGGGCGTCGATCAGCTCGTACACCCGTTCCGCGCCGGCACGGGTGAGCTGCGCCTGCACGATCAGGCTGGAGAGCATGCGGGCCGGGCCGGTCAGCGCGGCCACGTAGGTGGCGAAGGCGAGGAAGGTGCCGAGGCTGACCTGGCCGTCGAGCGCCAGCATGCCGCCGACGCCCAGCACCGCGACCTGGCCGGCGGCGGGCAGCGCGGCGGTGGTGGCGGCGGGGAAGGAGGTGAGCCGGGCGGCGCGCAACCGCTCGCCGAACAGCTTCCGCGCGGTGCGTTCGAGCCGGGCGACCTCCCTGGCCTCCTGGCCGAAGCCCTTGACCACGCGCACGCCGGTGACCGTCTCCTCGACGTGCTGCGCGAGGTCGGCGGCGCGCTGCTGGGCGGACCACGTCGCCGGGAACAACCGCTTGCGGCTCACCGCCACCACGATCGCCACCCCGGGCGCGACCACCAGCGCGATCACCGTGAGCAGCGGCGACATCCACAGCATCGCGCCGAGCGCGAGCAGCGCGAAGATCACCGAACCGGCGGACAGCGGCACCTGCATCAGGATGCTGACCACCAATTGCAGGTCGGTGATCGCCCGCGAGGCGATCTGGCCGGTGCGCAGGGAATCCTGCTTGCCACCGTCGAGTCGGGACACCGCGCCGAACACCGCCTGGCGCAGGTCGTGCTGCACGTCGAGGGCGAGCCGCCCGCCGACGTACCGGCGCAGGAAGGCGGTGCCGAAGGTGAGCACCTGCAAGCCGATCAGCAGCCCGGCGAGCAGGCCGAGCTGGGCGGTCCGCCCGGCCACCGCGTCGTCCACCGCGGCACGCACCACCAGCGGCCCGACCGCCTGCAGCCCGACGCCGAACACGGCCGCGCACAGGGACAGCACGACCAGCACGCGGTGGCGCCAGCAGGCCGCGGCGAGCCGGCGGATCCAGCCGGGCCTGGCCGCTTCGGGGGGTTCGGGCGGGGCCTCGGTGCGAGGCCGGGGTGGGGCAGTGGTCACGATCGCCAAGGCTAGGCGCGATCACCGACAATTGCCGCGCAGCGCAGTTCCCCTCCCCCCGCGCCTCGGCGGAGCCGAGGCCGAGGACTCAAGTGATGTCCCGGCGTTGGTTCACCAGCCAGCCGCCGACGAAGAAGATGGCGGTCCAGGCGGCGAAGATCAGGGCCGAGGCCCACCACGAGAAGGTGCCGGGGGCACCCGCGGCGAACTGCAGCGCCCACTGGAGTTCGTCGTCGAGGCCGGGCAGGGTGACGCCCGCCGCACCGAACGCCTCCGCGCCGATCGCGCCGACGATGCCGTTGACCGTGCCGTTCGGCAGCACCCCGCCCAGCCAGGTCACGTCCAGCCAGCCGAAGGCGATGATGACCAGCAGGTTCTCCACGACCAGCAGGTAGATCACCAGGGTGATGACGCTGCCCACCACGCTGTTCCACACCGCGCCGACGCCGATGCCGAACAGGGTGGCCAGCACGGTCGCCAGGATGCCCGCGCCCAGCACGCCGAGGAACTGCGGGGCGCTCGGCATCAGCGCGCTGTCCACGGTCAGCGCCGTGCCCAGCGACGCCGCGCCGACCAGCACCACGCCGTACAGCACGCCCCAGACCACGTAGGTGATCATCTTCGCGCTCAGCGCCATGCCGCGGTTCGGCGCGGTGAGGAAGGTGGTCGAAATGGTCTTCTTCGAGTATTCACCCGCCAGCGCGAACACCCCGAAGATCACCGGGAACAGCGTGCCGACGTTGATGCCGTGCGCCATCGCCAGCAGGCCGACCGGCCACTCGCCGGGGTTGATGCCGAGCATGCTGGTCAGCTCGCGGGTGTCGGAGCTGCCGAGGAAGTCGGCGAAGTCGTTGGTGGTGAAGCCCCAGCCGAGCGAGAAGACGAAGGCGAACAGCACCGCCGGGATCAGCAGGCCCCACCAGCTCTTGGTGGACAGCGTCTTCCGGAACTCCGCTTTGATCAGCCTGCCCATCAGCGCTGACCTCCCCACTGCTGCTGCTGTTGGTACTGCTGGTGCTGCTGTGGTGGTGGCCCCCAGCCGGGTGGCGGTTGCCGGGCGCTGAACTGGCCCGCGGTCAGCTGGAAGAACAGCTTCTCCAGGTCCGCGGTCTCCTCGCGCAGCCCGTAGATCGGCACGCCCTGCTGCAACGCCAGGTCGCCGACCTGGCGGGCGGTGGCACCCGCCACGGTGAGCCAGCCGTCCGGCATCGGCTGCACGTCGGCGGCCCCGGCCTCCTTCAGCGCGGTGCCCAGCTTGGCGCTGTCACCGGGCAGCACCACCACCCGGGCCTGCTGCGAACCGCGGAGCTGGTCCACCCGCCCGTGGTACATCGTCTGCCCGCGGCTGATGATGACCACCTGGTCGATGGTCTGCTCCACCTCGGCCAGCAGGTGGCTGGACACCAGCACGGTGCGCCCGCCACCGGCGTAGGAGCGCAGGAAGGTGCGCAGCCAGGCGATGCCCTCGGGGTCCAGCCCGTTCGCCGGTTCGTCGAGCACCAGCACCTGCGGGTCGCCGAGCAGGGCGGTGGCCAGCGCCAGCCGCTGGCGCATGCCGAGCGAGAAGTCGCCCGCCTTCCGGTGCGCCGCCGAGCTGAGCCCGACCAGGCCGAGCACCTCGTCGGCCCGCCGGTCCGGCACGCCGATCGCGGCGGCGTAGACCAGCAGGTGGTTGCGCGCGGTGCGCTTGGGGTGGAAGCCCTCGTTCTCCAGCACCGAGCCGACCACCCTGGCCGGATTGCCCAGCTGGTCGTGCGGGCGCCCGTTGATGGTCGCGGTCCCGGCGGTCGGCTTGACCAGGCCCAGCAGCATGCGCAGGGTGGTGGTCTTGCCGGCGCCGTTGGGGCCGAGGAACCCGGTCACCGAACCCGGCTCCACCACGAAGCTCAGGTTCTGCACCGCGGTCACCGGCCCGAACTGCTTGGTGAGGTTCTGCACCACGATGCGGCCACTGCCGTCGTGCATTTCTCCCCCGATCGTCGGCTTGCTGTGGGTGGCATCCTGCCCTACGCGGGCCCTCGTAGCGCGATCTCCGTCACTTTTGTCACTGCCTCGCTCGGTCACTTCCCGGGGTACTCGGGGCGAAACCGCAGGTCGGCGCACCGGCACCGGGTCTTCCACCGGATTCGCTTGCTCCCGGTGGACAACCAATCTCCGCGACTTGCCGACCCCGGGGGGCGAAGCCCGGCGATAGTGCCTACACTGTGCATTGGCGGCCCGCTCCCAGTGACCCCCAGGCTGGTTGAGCGGGCCGCCGCTTTCATGTCCACCCCCTTCTTCCGCTCATCGCGAACCCGGTGGCGCACGCCCTCACAGTCTCGTACGGTGTAAGGGACTCGTACGCTGTAAGGGGGATTCCGGCATGACCCAGCTCTCGCCCGCCGGGCACCCGCGCAGGTGGGCCATCCTGTCCGTGCTCTGCCTCGCGCTGCTCGTGGTGCTGCTGGACAACACCGTGCTCAACGTGGCCATCCCGGCCATCACCGATTCGCTCGGCGCCACCACCGCCGAGGTGCAGTGGGTGCTCAACGCCTACTCGCTGGTGCTGGCCGGGCTGCTGCTCACCACCGGTTCGTTCGCCGATCGCTTCGGCCGCAAGCGGGCGCTGCTGATCGGCCTGGTGCTGTTCACCGGCGGTTCCGCGGTCGCCGCGCTGGCGCAGACGCCGCTGCAGTTGATCCTGGCGCGCGGCGGCATGGGCATCGGGGCGGCGCTGCTGATGCCGGCCACGCTGGCCGTGCTGGTGCAGATCTTCGACGAGCGGGAGCGGCCGAAGGCGATCGCCGCCTGGTCCGCGGTGTCGTCGCTGGGGTTCGCGCTGGGGCCGGTGATCGGGGGCGGCCTGCTGGAGCGGTTCTGGTGGGGCTCGGTGTTCGTGCTCAACCTGCCGGTCGGCGCGCTCGCGATCACGGCCATCGCGTTGCTGGTGCCGGAGTCGAAGGCGCCGTCGAGCCGCCGCCTCGACCTGCCGGGGGTGCTGCTGTCGGTGGTGATGAGCGTGGGCGTGGTCTACGGCATCATCTCGGTGCCCGAGCACGGCTGGGGCTCGGGCCGGGTGCTGGTGCCGCTGGCCGCCGGGCTGGTCGCCGCCGCGGCGTTCGCCGCCTGGGAACGCCGGACCGCCGAGCCGATGCTCGACCTCGCGCTGTTCCGGAACCCGCGGTTCACCGGTGCGGTCGCCAGCAACGCGCTGGTCGCCTTCGCCATGGGCGGTTCGCTGTTCCTGTTCACCCAGTACCTGCAGTTCGTGCTGGGGTACTCACCGCTGGAAGCCGGGTTCCGGGTGATGCCGCTGGCGATCAGCGTGCTGGTGGTGACCCCGGCCAGCCCGAAGCTCAGCGCCCGCATCGGCGTCCCGGCGACCATCACCGCCGGGTTGACCGTGCTCGGCGGCGGCCTGTTCGCGCTCAGCTTCGCCGCCACCGACAGCGGGTACGGGCCGACGCTGCTCGGCCTGGTGCTGGTCGGCGCCGGGGTCGGCATCGCCATGCCCACCTCGGCGAACGCGCTGATGGGCGCGATCCCCCGGGAGCGCGCCGGGATCGCCTCCGGGCTGACCTCCACGCTGCAGGAGTTCGGCACCTCGCTGGGGGTGGCGATCCTCGGCAGCCTGGTGGCCGCGCGGTTCGCCGCCGAACTGCCGCCGTTCCTGCCGGACGGGGTGGAGCGGTCGGTCGGCCTGGCGTTGCGGGCAGCCGGTTCGCCCGAAGCGGTGCACCAGGTGCGGGACGCCTTCGTCGACGGGATCTCGCTGAGCTTGCTGTGCGGGGCGGTGGCCGCGGTGGCGGCGGGCGCGCTCGCCTGGGTGCTCCTGCGCCGGGAAGGCGCCGATAGGGTGACCGCGTGACCGGAGAGGGACCGTGGCTCGACAGCATCTGGCTGACCGAACGCCGGGCCACCACCTCCCGGCAACCGGGCCTGACCCGCGAGCAGATCGTGCGCGTGGCCGTCGAGGTGCTCGACGGCCACGGGCTGGCGGCGTTGTCCATGCGCAAGCTCGCCGCCCAGCTCGGCGTGGCCCCGATGTCGCTCTACTGGCACGTGCCGACGAAGGACGCCCTGCTGGAACTCGCGCTGGACGCGGTGTTCGGGGAGATCGAGCTGCCGCCGGAGGACGACGACTGGGCCGACCGGCTGCGGTCGATCGCCAAGGGGGTGCGCGCGGTCGTGCACGCGCACCCCTGGATCAGCGCGGTGGTCGGCGTGATGCTCAACGCCGGGCCGGAGGCGATGCGCGTGTACGACGCGTTCGTCGGCGCCCTCGAGGATTCACCGCTGCCGCGCGAGCAGATCGTCTCCGCGGCGGGGGCGCTCAACAACTACGTCTACGGCTTCACCCTCAACGAGGTGAAGTGGACCCAGAGCCTCGGGCCGGACGGGCCGAGCCTCGACGAGATGAACGCCGCCGTCGCGGAGCGGTTCACCGCGGTGTACGGCGACCGGTTCCCGCGGGTCCTCCGGTACCTCGGGCTCACCGAGGGCACCGATCCGGACGCGCTGTTCGAGTACGGCCTGGACCGGATGCTCCTCGGCATCGCCGCGGAGGCGTGAGCCCTCAGACGACCTGCGAAAGCGGGGTGTGGGCGAGGCCGTGCGCGACGGCGACCGGCTCGTTCGTCAGCTGCCCGGCGTGGGTGTTGAGGCCCTTCGCCAGGCTGGCGTCGGCCCGCAGCGCGGCCTGCCAGCCGCGGTCGGCCAGCGCCACCGCGTACGGCAGGGTCACGTTGGTCAGCCCGTAGGTCGAGGTCCGGGGCACGGCGCCCGGCATGTTCGCCACGCAGTAGAAGACCGACTCGTGCACCTGGTAGGTCGGCTCGTCGTGGGTGGTGGGGCGCGAATCGGCGAAGCAGCCGCCCTGGTCGATCGCGATGTCGACGAGCACGCTGCCCGGCTTCATCCGCGAGACCAGTTCGTTGGAGACCAGCTTCGGCGCCTTGGCCCCGGGCACCAGGACCGCGCCGATCACCAGGTCGGCCGCCAGCACGGCCTGTTCGACGGAGAAGGCGTTCGAGGTGACCGTGCGGATGCGGCCGCCGAAGTCGTTGTCGATCTGCCGCAGCCGGTCGACGTTGGTGTCCAGGATCTCGACGTCCGCGCCGAGGCCCAGCGCGACGCGGGCGGCGTTCAGCCCGGCCACCCCGCCGCCGATGACCACCACGCGCGCCGGGTGCACGCCGGGGATGCCGCCGGGCAGCACGCCCCGGCCACCGCTCGGCTTCATCATCGCGTAGGCGCCGACCTGCGGGGCCAGCCGTCCGGCGACCTCCGACATGGGCGCCAGCAGCGGCAGCGCGCCGTTCGGCAGCTGCACGGTCTCGTAGGCGACGGCGGTGGTCCCGGCCTTCAGCAGCGCCTCGGTCAGCGGCTGGTCGGCGGCGAGGTGCAGGTAGGTGAACAGCACCTGGTCGGCGCGCAGGCGGGCGTACTCCTCGGCGATCGGCTCCTTGACCTTGAGCACGAGCTCGCCCTCGGCCCAGGTGTCGTCGGCGGTGGCGACGATCTTCGCGCCGGCCGCCAGGTACTCGTCGTCGGTGATCGCCGAGCCGAGCCCGGCGTCGGCCTCGACGAAGACGTCGTGACCGCGGCGGGTCAGCTCGTGCACCCCGGCCGGGGTGAGGGCGACCCGGTACTCGTGGGTCTTGATCTCACGGGGGACGGCGATCCGCACGGCTGCCTCCTCGGGCGGTGGTCTGGGAAGTGCTCTTGTTCACGGTGATGCACTCGGACGGCGGTGTCATCGTGCTGCGCGGACAGGATTGAACTGCGCTGGTGGTTTTGCCAGCACAACTCTTGACCTCCACCGAACTGGAGATCACAAGGTGGTCCCCATGAGAGCGGTGTGGTTGAGGCAGTTCGGCGAGCCAGGGGCGCTCGTCGCGGGGGAGGCCCCGGAGCCGGTGCCCGGACCGGGTGAAGTGCTGATCGACGTGGCGTTCGCCGGGGTCACCTACGTCGAGACGCAGTTCCGGCGCACCGGCTTCGGGCCGTTCGGCCGGGAGCTGCCGGTGGTCCCGGGCAACGGGGTCGGCGGGGTGGTGCTGGCGGCCGAGGACGGGTCGCTGGTGGGGAAGCGCGTGGTGAGCAGCCTGCGGGGAACCGGCGGTTACGCCGAGCGGGCGGTCGCACCGGCGGGGAACGTGCTCGAAGTGCCGCCCGGACTCGGGCTGGACGAGGCGGTGGCGCTGCTCGCGGACGGGCGGACCGCGGTGGTGCTGATCCGCGCGGCGGCGTTGACCGGGGGTGAACGCGTGCTGGTCGAGGCGGCCGCCGGTGGGGTGGGCAGCCTCCTCGTCCAGCTCGCCAAGGCGGCCGGTGCCGAGGTGGTGGCGGCCGCGGGCGGACCGGAGAAGCTGGCGGTGGCGAAGGGACTCGGGGCCGATGTCACCGTCGACTACCGCGAGCCCGGCTGGGCCGTGCCGGTCGACGTGGTGTTCGACGGGGTCGGCGGGGAGATCGGCCGGGCGGCCGCCGAGGCGGTGCCGCCGGGTGGCCGGGTGTTCGTGTTCGGGCAGGCCAGCGGGGAGGCCGCCGAACTCGGTGACGCCGAAGCCCGCGGGGTGCGGGTCGAGCGGGGGCCGCTGGCGAAGCCGGAGGAACTGCCGGAGCTGTCCCGCCGCGCGCTGGCCGAGGCCGCCGCCGGACGGCTGCGACCGCTGATCGGGCAGCGCTTCCCCCTGGACCGCGCGGCCGACGCCCACGCGGCGATCGAAGCCCGCACCACGATCGGCAAAACCCTGCTGGAGGTCCGGTGAAGCTCGGTGTCTACCTCGACGGTTCCACGCCGGAATCGTTCGTCGCGCACGCACGGCGGGCCGAGGACGCGGGCCTGGAGTCGGTGTGGGTCGGCGATCACCTGATCACCGCGTCGCCGCGCATGGACAGCATCGTCGCGCTGACCACCGCCGCGGCCGCCACCAGCCGGATCAAGGTGGGCTTCGGCGTGCTGGTCCTGGCGTTGCGGCCGGTGGCCTGGGTGGCGAAGCAGATCGCGACGCTGCAGTTGCTGTCCGGGAACCGGGTGCTGCTGGGGATCGGGACCGGCGGTGACGCGCACGGCGACCTCGGCTGGCGCGCGGCGGGGGTGCCGTTCGCCGAGCGGGGCGAGCGGACCACGGCGGCGCTGGCGGTGCTGCCGGACCTGATCGCCGGCAAACCGGCCATTGTGGACGGTGTGGAGTTCGCGCTGGCGCCGGGCGCGGAGGTGCCGCCGCTGGTCATCGGCAGCGGTCCGGGGTTGCTGCGGCGGGTGGCGCGGTTCGGTGACGAATGGTTCCCCGCGTTCTCGTCGCCACCGTGGATCGCCGGGCAACGGGAGCGGCTGGCCGAGCTGGCGGCGGAGCACGGGCGGCCCACGCCCCGGATCACCGCCGGGGTCAGCCTCGCGCTGGGCCCGGTCCCGGAGGCGGTGCTCGACGCCCAGGTCCGCTCGCTCACCGGGTACGGGATGAGCGAGGCGCAGGCGCGGGACGCACTGGTGACCGGCAGCCCGGCGCGGGTCGCCGACCGGCTCGCGGCCTACGCCGACGCCGGGGTGGACCGGATCGCCGCGATGCCGTTCACCGGTGACCGCGGCGAGCAGATCGAGTTGCTCGGCGAGGTCGCCGGACTGCTGCGGTGAGCCCCTTCGACGTCGACGCCTTCCTCGCCGGGCCGCTGACCGCCAGGGTCGCCGCGGCCGGGCCGAGCGTGCGGCCCACCTGGTACCTCTGGGAGGACGGGGCGTTCTGGATCCTCACCGGCCCGTGGTCGCGGTTGCCCGCCCTGGTCACCGCGGATCCGGTGCTGGCGCTGGTGGTCGACGTCTGCGAACCGGAAACCGGCCTGGTGCGCCAGGTGCAGGCGCGTGGCCGGGCGGAACTGCTGCCGTTCGACGTCCCGCGGGGCAGGCGGAAGCTGAGCCGCTACCTCGGCGCCGACGAATCCCGCTGGGACGAGCGGTTCCGCGCCTACCTGCACGAGGACGCGCGGACCAGCTGGCTGCGGCTGCGCCCGGACCGCCTGCGGGCGATCGACCTCAGCTATCAGGCCCACCGCAGGGTGACGAGCTGAGTGAGCAGGGCGAGCCGCACGTCCGGGTCGTCCAGGTCGATCGGCACCAGTTCACCCAGCTTCCGCATGCGGTACCGCAGGGTGTTGGGGTGGATCCGCAACGCCTGCGCGGCACCCCGCGGATCACCCGGGTGCCGCAGCCATTCGTAGAGCGTGTCGGTGTAGTCGGTCCGGTGTGCCTCGTCGTACGCGCGGATCGCTTGCAGCGGACCGAGCTCGGCCACCTTCGCGGCACCGGCCGCGGTCGCCGTGCGGTGCAGGGCCAGCGCGGTCCACGCCTCGTCGAAGCTGACCACCCGGCCCGGCACCAGCCCGGCCCGCAGCAGCCCGAACGCCTCCTCGGCTTCCGCGCGCGACCGGGCCAGCTCGGCGACCTCGCTCGCGCTGCCCGCCGCCACCCGTGGGGCGCCGCGGCGGGTCTTGGCCTGGGCCAGCACCTCCCGCAGTTCGGTCCAGGCTTCGCCGTCCGGGACGACGGCGTAGAGCAGGCCGGCCAGTTCGGTGGCCACCGGGCGCCAGCCGATGCCGCTGGAAATCCGTTCCAGCAGGGCGAGCCTGCCGCCCTCGGCGTTGCGGGAACCGTCCTCCGGGGTGTCGATCACCACCACGCGGTGCGGCACCTCGGCCAGGTCGAGCTCGGCGACCGCCTTGCGCGGGCTGGCCTTGCCCTGCAGCACCGCCCGCAGCAGTTCGGCGCTGGCGCGGCGCTGGGCGTCGGCGTGCGCGCGGCGCCGCAGCAGGTGCAGGGCGACCACCGGCGCGGCGTCGGCGAAGGCGGCGGCCCGTTCGTCGGAGACCGGGCCGCGCACCACCGCCCACATCGAGCCGAGCAGCTCACCGCCCATCCGGATCGGCACGATCAACCGCGGCAGCGTGCCGTCGCGCTGCTCGGGCACGAAGATCGTCTGCCTGCCGCGGGACAGTTCGCGGAACACCCCGCGCGAGCGGAACCGCGCCAGCACGTCGTCCGGGATGCGGCGGCCCATGATGGTCGACACCCGCGCCGGATCGGTGATGTCCTGGCGGGCGGAGTAGGCCAGCACCCGCGAATTGGTGTCCTCGATGGTGACCGGCGCGTCGACCACCGAGGCCACCGCGTCGGCCAGCCGGAACAGGTCACCGCCACCGGGGTCGCCGCCGTTCTCCGGGGCCTCGGCCTCGTCGGTCAGCGCGTCCAGCACGGTCCGCAGCAACCACACCAGCTGGGCCCACGAGGTGGCCGCGCTGACCTCGATCAACGCGATGTCCGCCGCCTTGGCCGCCCGCTTCACCGAGGGCTTGGCGGCCAGCGGTGGTTTGAACAACACCGCCGCCGCGCCCTGCTTCGCGCAGCAGCGCACCAGGGTGACCGCGTCCGCCGGATTGGTCACCGCCACCGCCAGCACCAGGTCACCGGCCGCGAGGTGGCTGGGCGCGCCCGGTTCGGCGATCACCACGTCGGCCACCGGCGGCGGATCGCCCGGCAGGGAAAGGGCGTGCAGCAACGTGGGCCCCACCCGGTCAACCACGGTCTGCACCGACGCCATGGGAGGAATACTCGGGGGTGGCCACCCGCGCCTGCAACCTCGGTCGCCGGATCCGGCCGCCGGGCTTGAAGAACGACAGCAGGGTGGCGATCAGCAGCAGGGTGAGCCCGGCGCTCATGGCGGTGACCAGCATGACGGCGGTGTCCCCGACGGGCTCCCCGCGGGCGGCCCGCGCCGAGGCTCCGGCGAATTCCGGGACCACCGCGAAATTGCCGCCGATGGTCAGCCCGAGCGTGATCACGATCTTCCCGGCGACCCACCGGTGACGCACCAGCCCCCATTTTGTGCCGAGGCCCAGCGCGATTCCGGAAACCAGCGTGAGCAGGCTGGCTGGCGGGTAGCACACCCCGCCGAGCAACCCGGCGCTGAGCTGCGCCCCGCGGACCACGGCCGGGTCGCCGCCGAGCAGCCCGACCGCGCCGAGCACCAGGATCGACAGCTCCACGCCGAGCCAGCCGACGGAGGCGACGACGTGGGTGCACAGCAGTCACTTGCGGGTCCGGGGACGCAACCTGGTCACGCGGTCGAGGATCGCGGGGGTACCGGGGTCCCGTCGTCGTGTCCAGAGCGGCTCCGGTTCGTACGCCCGATGGGGTACCCGGCTCCCAAGGCGTGAGAGCCGGTTGGGCCGAACGGAGGCAGTGGCTAACTTCGGGGCAATCCCCCTAGCCCGCGAGGAGCCGAACGATGACCGATGGCTGGTCCTTCGAAACCAAGCAGATCCACTCCGGCGCCGCGCCGGACCCGGCCACCGGCGCCCGCGCCACGCCGATCTACCAGACCACCTCGTACGTCTTCCGCGACAGCCAGCACGGCGCCGACCTGTTCAGCCTCGCCGAGCCGGGCAACATCTACACCCGCATCAACAACCCCACCCAGGACGTGCTGGAGCAGCGGGTGGCGGCGCTGGAGGGCGGGGTGGCGGCGCTGGCCTTCGCCTCGGGCACCGCGGCCACCAACGCGGCGATCCTGAACCTGGCGAACTCCGGTGACCACTTCGTCTCCAGCCCTTCGCTCTACGGCGGCACCTACAACCTGTTCCACTACACGCTGCCCAAGCTCGGCATCGAGGTCACCTTCGTCGAGGACCAGGACGACATCGAGCAGTGGAAGGCCGCGGTCCGGCCGAACACCAAGCTGTTCTTCGCCGAGACGCTGGCGAACCCGGGCAGCAACGTGCTCGACATCCGGGCCGTCGCGGACGCCGCGCACGAGGCGGGGGTCCCGCTGGTGGTGGACAACACCATTCCCACGCCGTACCTGCTGCGCCCGATCGAGCACGGCGCCGACGTGGTGGTCCACTCGGCGACCAAGTACCTCGGCGGCCACGGCACCACGATCGCCGGCGTGCTGGTCGACGGCGGCACCTTCGACTTCGGCGCGAACCCGGCGAAGTTCCCCGGCTTCAACGAGCCGGACCCCAGCTACAACGGTCTCAAGTACTGGGAGGCGCTCGGCCCGGGTGCGTACGCCGCGAAGGCGCGGGTGCAGCTGCTGCGTGACACCGGCGCCGCCATCTCACCGCTGAACAGCTTCCTCATCCTGCAGGGGATCGAGACGCTGTCGCTGCGCATCGAGCGGCACGTGTCGAACGCCAAGGCGCTCGCGGAGTGGCTGGAGGCGCGGGACGAGGTGGAGAAGGTCTACTACGCCAGCCTGCCGTCGTCGCGGTACCACCAGGCCGCGCAGAAGTACCTGCCCGGTGGGGCGGGTGCGGTGCTCTCGTTCGACCTGCGGGGCGGGGTCGAAGCGGGCCGCCGGTTCGTCGACGGCACGGAACTGCACAGCCAGCTGGTGAACATCGGGGACGTGCGCAGCCTGATCGTGCACCCGGCGAGCACCACGCACAGCCAGCTGTCGCCGGAGGAGCAGCTCGCGTCCGGGGTGACGCCGGGGCTGGTGCGGCTGGCCGTCGGGCTGGAGGGCATCGAGGACCTCAAGGCGGACCTGGAGGCCGGGTTCAGGGCGGCCAAGGCCGCTCTGTGACCGGTGCCTGGCGCCCGGGTGACCCGCCGGGCCGTCGCCGGTGGGTCACCCGGGCCGAGCCGGTCCGGCTGGAGGGCGGCGTGCTGCCCGGCTTCGAACTGGCCTACGAGACCTGGGGTGAGCTGAACGCCGACGCGTCGAACGCGGTGCTGGTCGAGCACGCGCTGACCGGTGACAGCCACGTCGCCGGTCCCGCCGGCGAGGGCCACCCCAGCGCCGGCTGGTGGGACGCGCTGGTCGGGCCGGGGCGCCCGGTGGACACCGAGGAGTACTTCGTGGTGGCGCCGAACGTGCTCGGCGGCTGCCAGGGCTCCACCGGACCGTCCTCTTCGGACGCCGACGGCCGGGCGCTGGGCAGCCGGTTCCCGGCGCTGACCATCCGCGACCAGGTGTTCGCCGAGACCGTGCTGGCCGACGCGCTCGGCATCACCCGCTGGGCCGCGGTGCTGGGCGGGTCGATGGGCGGGATGCGGGCGCTGGAATGGGCGGTGGGCCACCCCGAGCGGGTGGCGGCGCTGCTGGTGCTGGCCGCGCCGGCGGCGGCTTCGGCGGACCAGATCGCGTGGGCGTCCCCGCAGCTGCACGCGATCACCGCCGACCCGCACTGGCACGGCGGCGACTACTACGGCACCGGTGAGGCCCCCGACCACGGCCTCGGCATCGCGCGGCGGATCGCGCACGTGACCTACCGGAGCGCCCCCGAGCTCCAGCGGCGCTTCGGCCGCGACCCGCAGGGCGACGGCCGGTTCGCCGTGGAGTCCTACTTGGACCACCACGCGGAAAAACTGGTGCGGCGCTTCGACGCGGGCAGCTACGTGACGCTGACGCGCGCGATGAACTCGCACGACGTGGGCCGCGGCCGTGGCGGCATCGCGGCGGCACTGGCGCGGGTCACCGCGCGCACGGTGGTCGCCGGGGTGGACAGCGACCGGCTGTACCCGCTCTCGCAGTCGGTGGAACTGGCGGCGGGCATCCCGGGTGCGGGGGAGGCGGCGGTGATCCACTCCCCGTACGGCCACGATTCGTTCCTGATCGAAACCGCCCAGATCGCCGCACTGCTCAAACCGCTGCTGGGTTAGGCGCTCTCCGGCGAGGCTGCGCGAAAGAGCACGAGCGCGGCCCGCCGGGCAGTACCCAAGCCGTGTCCTGGGGATCTTCATCGGAGGCGGAGGACGATGCAGGCGAGGATGATCTCGGCGCGGTGGTAGGCGGCTCGTGTGGCGTAGCGGGTGGCCAGGCCGCGGAACTGCTTGAGCCGGTTGAAGCATCGCTCGACCACGTTGCGCAGCTCGCAGAGGCCGGGGTCGAAGGCCGGTGGCCTGCCACCGGCCCATCCTCGCCCCTTTGCGGCGGGTGATCTGGTCAGCTCGTTCGGGGATGGTGGCCTTGATCCTGCGTTCTCGCAGCGCCTGGCGGGTGCTCGGGTGGGTGTAAGCCTTCTCCGCCAGCACCCGCCCGACCCGCACGCTCTGCCCGTCCACCTCGAGGCCCCGGATCTCCTCGAACAGCGGCAGTAGTTGCGGATTGTCCCCAGCCTGGCCGGGCGTGAGGAATGACTGCTGGCGGCAAGCCCGCGTGGTCGACGGCCAGGTGGGGCTTGGCCGTCAGCCCGCCCGGGAGCGCCCCAGGCATTCCCCGTCGACCGCGAGGTCTTCGATCCAGTCCGCGCAGCCCCCTTTTTCCGGGCACCCGCCGCGTGCTGATGCGCCCGCACGCTCGTGGAACCGACGCCGATCACGAACTCGCCGTTGTCCTCCCGGGGTGCCCAGCTCACCACGTCCCACCACACCCCATCAGCTGCACACGATCACGCAGGGGATCGGCAGGCCACGCCCTAGTCCGCGAGGGCCTCGGAGATCCAGGCGGTCACCGGGAGGTCGCGGTCGAGGCACTCGGTGGACAGCCGGATGGTCCACCGCAGTGCCTGCAGCACCAGGCTGTCGACCTCCTCCGGGGCCGCGCTGGACAGGGCGATCTCCAGCTGTTCCTGCGCCGCCTCGGTGTTGCCGTGGACCTCCGCGAGCAGCGTCCGGACCGCGGTGCGGACCGGCGGGTCGGCCTGGTCGATGGAGACCTCTTCGCCGGCTTCGTCGAACACCTGCACCTTGACCGGCGCGGTCCCGCCGTCGCCGAGGGTGGCCACCATCGCACTGCACTCGCCGAAGAGCAGCAGCATCAGCTCGCGGGTTTCGGGCAGGCCGGCGCCGGCGGGCGCCAGCTGGTCCAGCGCGTCCGCGTCCTCGCCGAACCGCATCGCCACCAGCGCGCGCTGCGCCTTCTCCACGAGCCGCCGGTGCTCGTCGTCGCTCCTGTCGGGCTGCACGTGCCTATCAAACACCAGCCCGGCCACCTTTGGGACCACTCCCGGGTGACTATCGGGAGCCGTGCGTCACCGGGCGGCGCGAAGGGCACCGAGCGCCAGCCGTTCGAGCAGTTCGGCCAGTTCTTCGTCAGCCAGATAGCGGTTGTGCGGGGTGGAGTTGATCAGGCCGAACACGGCGTGTGCCGAAGAGCGCGCGTGGGTTTCACCGACTTCGGGCACGGTGCTCCGGATCGCCTCGACCCACAGCTCCACGTACTGGCGTTGGAGCGCGCGAACCTGTTTGCGGTCGGCGTCGGTGAGGTTGGCCAGGTTCCGCTCCTGCACGGTGATCAGCGCGGGCTGGCTGAGCGCGAAGTCCACGTGGAACCGCACCAGCGCGTCGAGCAGGCCGGCGCCCGCGTGCAGTTCGGCCAGCGCCTTGCCGCCGTTGAGCAGGTACCGGCTGATCGACCCCAGCATCTCGCCGAGCATGGCGTCCTTGCTGCGGAAGTGGCGGTACAACGCGGGACCGGAGATGCCGACGGCGGCGCCGATGTCGTCGATCCCCACGCCGTGGAACCCGTGGCGGGCGAACAGTTCGGCGGCCGCGGCCAGGATCTGCTCGCGCCTGCTGGCCTTCTCACCGTGCACGAGCGGGGTCGGGTGCGCTGGCATCACCCCATGGTAGAGCAGCAGGTTAGCGATCGCTAACAACGGGGCAATCCGGACGGGCGACTTTCGGCCTGGTCCAGTCGTGTTACGTCATCGGATCGTGCTTCCACGTGTATTTCCCACGTGGTACTTGTTCTTCACGTTGGGGGCTTACTAAGGAGTAACCGATGGTCTCGTCCGACCACAAACCGACCCTGCCCGCGCGGCGCGCGCTCACCGTGGCCTTCGTCGCCGCGCTCGCCCTGCTCGGCTTCACGATCCCCGCCTCGGCCGCGACCAACTACGTGGCGCTGGGCGATTCCTACTCCTCCGGGCTCGGCGCCGGCAGCTACGGCGACTCGGGCTCCTGCAAGCGCAGCGCCAATGCCTACCCGAAGCTCTGGGCCAGTGCGAACGGTGCCTCGCTGAACTTCCTCGCCTGCTCCGGTGCCCGCACCTCGCAGGTGCTCAGCCAGCTGGACAGCGTCGGTTCCGGGACCGGTGTGGTCACCGTTTCGGTCGGTGGCAACGACGCGGGCTTCGCCGACGTGATGACCGACTGCACGCTCGGCTCGGACCAGGCCTGCGTGAACCGGGTCGCCGAGGCCAAGACCTACGTGAACAACACGCTGCCGGGGCTGCTCGACGGCGTCTACAGCAAGATCAAGCAGAAGGCGCCGGGCGCGAAGGTGTACGTGCTCGGTTACCCGCGCTTCTACAAGGTGCCGGGTTCGTGCGACGTCGGCCTGAGCGACACCAAGCGGTCCGCGATCAACTCCGGCGCGGACGCGCTGGCTTCGGTCACCTCCTCGCGGGCGTCCAGCGCCGGCTTCACCTTCGTCGACGTGCGCAACGTGTTCACCGGGCACGAGATCTGCTCCTCGGACCGCTGGCTGCACAGCCTCACCTGGCCGGTCGACGAGTCGTACCACCCGACCGCCAACGGGCAGAAGCTCGGTTACCTCGCGGCGCTGAACTCGGCCGCCGGCTGAGTCCGCGGGTCCGCCGGATCGCCGGAGGGGTCAGCCGCCTGCACGGCTGACCCCTCCGGCTTTTTTGCTGTCCAGGACCGAAATTTTCGACTTGCTCCATCCGGGTTCACGTTGCTTGACACCATTCTCCAGCGGATTTACCGTCCGAAAGGTTTCATTATTCTCCCCGAAACTTTCGGAACGCACCCCTTGGAGGAAGTGATGTCCGAAACTGCTGTCATCGACGCCGGCAGGTCCCCCCGAAGAGGCAGGCGATGGGCCGCGGTGGCCGGTCTGACCGGGCTGCTCGGTGCCCTGTCCGTGGTGGTGCTGCCGGGGGTGGCGAACGCGGCGACCACGCTGGGCGCCGCCGCCGCGGAGAGCGGCCGCTACTTCGGCACCGCGGTCGCCGCGCACAAGCTGAACGACTCCACCTACACGGGCATCCTCAACACCGAGTTCAACAGCGTCACGCCCGAAAACGAAATGAAGATGGACGCCACCGAGCCCAGCCAGAACCAGTTCTCCTACGGGGCGGCCGACCAGATCGTCAACCACGCGCTCAGCCGCGGCATGAAGGTCCGCGGGCACGCGCTGGCCTGGCACATGCAGCAGCCGGGGTGGATGCAGGGCATGGAGGGCAGCCCGCTGCGCCAGGCGATGCTCAACCACGTCACCCAGGTCGCCACCCACTACCGGGGCAAGGTGGTCGCCTGGGACGTGGTGAACGAGGCGTTCGCCGACGGCAGCAGCGGAGCCCGGCGCGACTCCAACCTGCAGCGCACCGGCAACGACTGGATCGAGGCGGCGTTCAAGGCGGCGCGCGCGGCCGATCCGGGTGCGAAGCTCTGCTACAACGACTACAACACCGACGACTGGACCCACGCCAAGACCCAGGCCGTCTACAGGATGGTGCAGGACTTCAAGAACCGCGGCGTGCCGATCGACTGCGTCGGCTTCCAGTCGCACCTCAACAGCGGCTCGCCGTACCCGTCGAACTACCGCACCACGCTGTCCAGCTTCGCGGCGCTCGGCGTGGACGTGCAGATCACCGAACTGGACATCCAGGGCGCGTCGCCGACCACCTACAGCAACGTGGTGAAGGACTGCCTCGCCGTGCCGCGCTGCAACGGCATCACCGTGTGGGGCATCCGGGACAGCGACTCGTGGCGGCCGAACGACACCCCGTTGCTGTGGAACGGCAACGGGCAGAAGAAGTCCGCCTACGACGCCGTGCTCAGCGCGCTCAACGCCGGCGGCGGCAGCCCGGGCGGGTCCTGCTCCGCCGGGTACGTGGGACTGACCTTCGACGACGGGCCGATCAGCGGCACCACCACGCAGCTGATCAACGCGCTGAAGTCGGCCGGACTGCGGGCGACGTTCTTCAACGTGGGCAACAAGGTCCAGCAGAACCCCTCGCTGGCCAAGAGCCAGCGCGACGCCGGGATGTGGGTCGGGAACCACAGCTGGTCGCACCCGCACATGACGCAGTTGTCGGCGCAGGAGATGACCGCTGAGCTGACGCAGACGCAGCAGGCGCTGCAGCAGGCCACGGGTGAGACGCCGAAGCTGTTCCGGCCGCCGTACGGCGAGACCAACAGCACGCTGAAGTCGGTCGAGCAGCAACTCGGGCTGACCGAGGTGCTGTGGAACGTCGACTCGCAGGACTGGAACGGCGCGAGCACCAGCCAGATCGTGCAGGCGGCGGCCCAGCTGCAGCCGGGCGGCGTGATCCTGATGCACGACGGCTACCAGTCGACGATCAACGCCATCCCGCAGATCGCCGCCGGGCTGGCCAGCCGGAACCTGTGCGCCGGCATGATCTCCACCAGCACCGGCCAGGCGGTCGCGCCCTCGGACGGGGGCAACCCCGGCAACCCGGCCTCCTGCACCGCGACCTACCAGCGGACCCAGCAGTGGGGTGACCGGTTCAACGGCCAGGTGACCATCACCGCGGGCGCGTCGGCGATCAGCAGCTGGACGGCCACCGTCACGGTGACCGCGCCGCAGAAGGTCTCCACCACCTGGAACGGCACGCCGAGCTGGGACTGGAGCGGCAACGTGATGACCATGAAGCCGAACGGCAACGGCAACCTGCCGGCGAACGGCACCACCACGTTCGGCTTCACCGTGATGGCGAACGGGCAGTGGGCGGCGCCGTCGGTCAGCTGCAGCACGCCCTGACCCACCGGCACCACCGCGGCTCCGCCACGACCGCGTTTCCGCCCGCCCCGCGTCCCTCGGCGACGACCTCGTCGCGCTGCCGGCCGCGGGGCGGGCCATCGGCGTCGGCGGCGGTTCGGCCGTGCTCGGCCTCGGCGGCGACCCGGTCTTCGCCGAGCGCGTCCCGCTGACTCGCCCACCCGCACTCCACCGCGAACCCGTTCGACCTGCCCGTGCTGCCCGGCCGTCCGCCGACGAAGTTCGCCGGCCTCGACGCCGCCGTCGCCGGTTTGGGTGGTTCGCCTGCCGTTCGCGCCCGTTTCGAAGCGCTGGCGAAGACGTCGTCGAGCCTCGTGCCGGTGAGCGGAGGAGCGGTTTCTGCTGGAAGCTGTTCAGCGGCGGCCACGCCCTGGACAGGCTGGTTAGTGGTCGCTAACATCGATCCTGGTGTTAACGACCGCTAACCCCTGTCGCGAGGAGCCATGGACACCCCGGTGCTGAGCAGTTCCGCCGACCCGCGGAGCGAGGACTACGCCCGATACGCCACCGGTCACGCCGAGCTGGCCGAGGACCTGCGCAAGCGGCTCGCGCAGGCGCGGGTGGGCGGCCCGGAGAAGGCCCGCACCCGGCATGTGAAACGCGGCAAGTTGCTGCCCCGCGACCGGGTGGACGCGCTGCTCGACCCGGGTTCGCCGTTCCTGGAGCTGTCGCCGCTGGCCGCGACCGGCCTCTACGACGACGAGGCGCCCGCCGCCGGCATCATCACCGGTGTCGGCCGGGTGTCCGGCCGCGAGTGCGTGATCGTGGCCAACGACGCCACCGTCAAGGGCGGCACCTACTACCCGATGACGGTGAAGAAGCACCTGCGTGCGCAGGAAGTCGCGCTGCACAACAACCTGCCGTGCCTCTACCTGGTGGACTCCGGTGGCGCCTTCCTGCCGCGCCAGGACGAGGTCTTCCCCGACCGCGAGCACTTCGGCCGCATCTTCTACAACCAGGCGACCATGTCCGCACGCGGCATCCCGCAGATCGCCGCGGTGCTCGGCTCGTGCACCGCGGGCGGCGCGTACGTGCCCGCGATGAGCGACGAAGCCGTGATCGTGCGGAACCAGGGCACCATCTTCCTCGGCGGCCCGCCGCTGGTGAAGGCGGCGACCGGTGAGGTGGTCACCGCCGAGGAGCTGGGCGGCGGCGACGTGCACGCCCGTCAGTCCGGGGTCACCGACCACCTGGCCACCGACGACGCGCACGCCTTGCGCATCGTCCGGTCGATCGTCTCGACGCTCGGCCCGCGCCGCCCGCGGCCGTGGGACGTGCGCCCGGTCGAGCCGCCCGCGGTGGACCCCGCCGAGCTGTACGGCGTGGTGCCGACGGACTCGCGCACCCCGTACGACGTGCGCGAGGTGATCGCCCGCATCGTCGACGGCAGCCGGTTCGCCGAGTTCAAGAAGGAGTACGGCAACACCCTGGTCACCGGGTTCGCGCACGTGCACGGCCACCCGGTCGGCATCATCGCCAACAACGGGGTGCTCTTCGCCGAGTCGGCGATGAAGGGCGCCCACTTCATCGAGCTGTGCGACAAGCGCTCGATCCCGCTGCTGTTCCTGCAGAACATCACCGGGTTCATGGTCGGCCGCGCCTACGAGGCGGGCGGCATCGCCAAGCACGGCGCGAAGATGGTCACCGCGGTGGCCTGCGCGCGGGTGCCGAAGCTGACGGTGATCATCGGCGGCTCGTTCGGTGCGGGCAACTACTCGATGTGCGGGCGGGCGTACTCACCCCGGTTCCTGTGGATGTGGCCGAACGCGCGCATTTCGGTGATGGGCGGGGAGCAGGCCGCGTCGGTGCTGTCGACGGTGCGCCGCGACGCCATCGAAGGCCGGGGTGGCGAGTGGTCCGCCGAGGACGAGGAAGCGTTCAAGGACCCGATCCGCGAGCAGTACGAGGAGCAGGGCAGCCCGTACTACTCGACCGCGCGGCTCTGGGACGACGGGGTGATCGACCCGGCGGACACCCGCACGGTGGTCGGCCTCGCGTTGTCGGCCGCCGCCAACGCCCCGCTCGAAGAAGTTTCCTACGGCGTTTTCCGGATGTGATCACCTTGTTCGACACGGTTCTGGTGGCCAACCGCGGGGAGATCGCCGTCCGGGTGATCGGCACGCTGCGCCGCATGGGCATCCGGTCCGTCGCCGTCTACAGCGACGCCGACGCCGATGCGCGGCACGTGCTCGAAGCCGACGTCGCGGTGCGGATCGGCCCCGCCGAAGCGACCCGCAGCTACCTGTCCATCCCGGCGATCGTCGGGGCGGCGAAGGAAACCGGGGCGCAGGCCGTGCACCCGGGGTACGGCTTCCTCGCCGAGAACGCCGCGTTCGCCACCGCCTGCGCCGAAGCCGGGCTGGTGTTCATCGGCCCGCCGGTCGGCGCGATCGAGGCGATGGGCGACAAGATCCAGGCCAAGCGCACGGTCTCGGCGGCGGGGGTGCCGGTGGTGCCCGGGGCGTCCGATCTGGACATTCCCGGAGGTGGGTTCGCCGCGGCTGCCGAGGAGGTCGGGTACCCGCTGCTGCTCAAGCCGTCCGCCGGGGGCGGCGGGAAGGGCATGCGGCTGGTCGAGGACCCGGCCGAGCTGGACGCCGCGGTGGAGTCGGCGCGCCGCGAGGCCAAGGCGTCCTTCGGCGACGACACGCTGCTGCTGGAACGCTTCGTCACCACCCCGCGGCACATCGAGATCCAGGTGCTCGCCGACGGCCACGGCAACGTGGTCCACCTCGGCGAACGCGAATGCAGCCTGCAGCGGCGGCACCAGAAGATCATCGAAGAGGCGCCGTCGGTGCTGCTGGACGAGGCGACCAGGGAGCGGATGGGGGCTTCGGCCGTCGAGGCCGCGCGTGCGGTCGGTTACTCGGGTGCGGGCACGGTCGAGTTCATCGTTTCGGCGAAGAACGCCGAGGAGTTCTTCTTCATGGAGATGAACACCCGGCTGCAGGTCGAGCACCCGGTCACCGAGCAGGTCACCGGGCTGGACCTGGTGGAGTGGCAGGTGCGGGTGGCCGCCGGGGAACCGCTGGGCGTGCGGCAGGCCGACGTCCGCCTGCACGGGCACGCGGTGGAGGCCCGGGTGTACGCCGAGGACCCGGCTCGCGGTTTCATCCCCACCGGCGGCACCGTGCTGCGGGTGGTGGAGCCCGCCGACGACGGGGTCCGCGTGGATTCCGGGGTGCGTGAAGGCACCGAGGTCGGGTCCAACTACGACCCGATGCTGGCGAAGGTGATCGCCTGGGGCCCGGACCGCGCCGCCGCGTTGCACCGGCTGGACCTGGCGCTGGCGAACACCGCGGTGCTCGGCGTCGGCACGAACGTGCGCTTCCTGCGGGCGTTGCTCGCGGACGAGGACGTGCGGGCGGGGCGGTTGGACACCGGCCTGGTCGAACGCGGGCTGTCCGAGCTGACCTCGGCCGAGGTGCCCGCCGAATTCTTCGTCGCCGCGGCCATGGACCGGCTGCTCGGGCTCTGGCCCACCGAGCCCGTTGTGGACCCGTGGGCGGTGCCGACCGGCTGGCGCATCGGCGGGGGCGGCGGGGTGAGCTTCCGCCTGCGGTCCGGCGAGGCCGAGGCGCTGGTGCGCGTCGAGGGCTCGCCTTCGCGGGCCACGGTGAGCGTGGACGACGGCGAACCGGTCGCGGTGTCCGCCGCCCGGCGCGGTGGTCAGCTCGAACTCCGGTACCGAGGCGAGTTCCACCGCTACGAGACGGCTTCGGTGCCCAACGGCCTGTGGCTGGCCAGGGACGGCCACGCGGTGCTGATCGGGGAGCGCCCGATCGTGCAGCTGGCGCACGGGGAGGCAGCCGAGGCGGGTCCGGTGACCAGCCCGATGCCCGGCACCGTGCTGGTGGTGAAGGTGGCCCGCGGGGACGTGGTCACCGCGGGCACCCCGCTGCTGGTGGTCGAGGCGATGAAGATGGAACACACGATCACCGCGCCGATCGACGGCGTGGTCGAGGAACTGCACGTGCGGGCGGGCCAACAGGTCGCCCTGGACGAAGCGCTTGCCGTGGTGACCCCGCAGGAGGACGCGACATGATCGATTTCCGGCTCGACGAGGAGTACGAGGCGCTGCGCAAGACCGTCGAGGACTTCGCGCGCACCGAAGTGGCCCCGGTGATCGGCGGGTACTACGAACGGGAGGAGTTCCCGTACGAGCTGATCGCGAAGATGGGGCGGATGGGCCTGTTCGGCCTGCCGTTCCCGGAGGAGTACGGCGGCATGGGCGGCGACTACTTCGCCCTGTGCCTGGCGCTGGAGGAACTGGCGCGGGTCGACTCCTCGGTGGCGATCACCCTGGAGGCCGGGGTGTCCCTCGGCGCCATGCCGATCTACCGGTTCGGCAACGACGAGCAGAAGCAGCGCTGGCTGCCGTCGCTGTGCGCGGGTGAGGCGCTGGGTGCGTTCGGCCTGACCGAACCGGGCGGCGGTTCGGACGCCGGTGCCACCCGCACCACCGCGAAACTGGACGGCGGACAGTGGGTGCTGAACGGCAGCAAGTCGTTCATCACCAACTCGGGCACCGACATCACGCGTGTGGTCACGGTGACCGCGGTGACCGGCGAGAAGGAGGGCGGCCGCAAGGAGATCTCGGCCATCCTGGTGCCCTCGGGCACACCGGGGTTCACCGTGGCACCGAAGTACTCGAAGGTCGGCTGGAACGCCTCGGACACGCACGAACTGTCGTTCGACGACTGCCGGGTCCCGGAGGAGAACCTGCTCGGCTCGCGTGGTCGCGGGTACGCGCAGTTCCTGTCCATTCTGGACGAGGGCCGGGTGGCGATCGCCGCGCTGAGCGTCGGCCTGGCGCAGGGGTGCGTGGACGAATGCCTGCGCTACGTCGGCGAGCGCGAGGCGTTCGGGCACAAGATCGGGACGTACCAGGCGATCCAGTTCAAGATCGCGGACATGGAGATGCGGGCGCACACCGCCCGCCTGGCCTACTACGCGGCGGCCTCGAAGATGCTGCGCGGCGAGCCGTTCAAGAAGGAGGCCGCGATCGCGAAGCTGGTCTCCTCGAACGCCGCGATGGACAACTCGCGGGACGCCACCCAGATCTTCGGCGGTTACGGCTTCATGAACGAATTCCCCGTGGGCCGCTTCTACCGCGACGCGAAGATCCTGGAGATCGGTGAGGGCACCAGCGAGGTGCAGCGCATGCTCATCGCCAGGGAACTCGGCCTCCGCTGAGGCAGCCGGGGCCCCGAGCTGGTTGCTCGGGGCCCCGGCTGCCCGGCGGACTGGCCGGAGGCAGGGCCGAGCGCGGAGGTGACCCGGACGCCGTCGTACCCGGCTCCGATTCCGCTGAGCCGAGGTGCTGACCCCGCAGCTCGACCCGGGATAGTTATACCGGTATAGTTATCGTCATGGTTGAGATCAAGACGCCGGGTGAAGTGGACGTCATGCGTGAAGCCGGGCGCGTGGTCGCCCGTGCGCTGGAGGCCGTGCGCGAGCACGCGGCGATCGGGGTGAGCCTGCGTGAGCTGGACGACGTCGCCGCCCAGGTCATCCGGGACAACGGCGCCAAGCCCAACTTCCTGCACTACCGCCCCCGCGGCGCCCCGTCGCCGTTCCCCGGCGTGCTCTGCGCGAGCGTGAACGACGCCGTCGTGCACGGCATCCCCAACGACTACCGCATCGCCGACGGTGACCTGGTCAGCATCGACTGCGGTGCCTGCATCGACGGCCTCCACGGCGACGCCGCGATCAGCTTCGTCGTCGGCGAAGCCGATCCGGCCGACCTCAGGCTCATCGAGGCGACCACGGAAGCCCTGATGGCGGGCGTGGCGCAACTGATCCCCGGCAACAAGCTCGGCGACGTGTCGCACGCGATCGGCGTGGTCGGCCGCCGCGACGGGTACGGCATGCTCGAGAACCACGGCGGCCACGGCATCGGCCACGCCATGCACGAGGACCCGCACGTGCCCAACGAAGGCCGCCCCGGCCGGGGCCTGCGGCTGCGTCCCGGCCTGGTGTTCGCGCTGGAGCCGATGCTGATCGCCGGCGGGCGCGACGAGTACCGCACCGACCGCGACGGGTGGACCCTGCGCACCGCCGACGGCTCCCGGGCGGCCCACGTCGAACTGACCGTCGCGGTGACCGAGGACGGGCCACGTACGCTCACCGCTTTGTGAGCGAACCGAAGTTCCGCCCCGGGGGCGAGCAAGACACCGAAACCCTGCTCCGGATGTTCGACGGCGCCGTGGCCTGGATGAACTCGCGGGGCAACACGCAGCAGTGGGGCACCGAACCGTGGTCGGCGGTGCCGAAGCGGGTGGAGCGCGTGCGCGGCATGGCGTCCGGCGGCAACCTGGTGGTGGCGGAGATCGACGGTGAACCGGCCGGTGCGATCATCCTCGACCCCGGCCCGCCGGAGCACGTGCCCGCCGTGGACGAACCCGAGATCTACCTGGGCCTGCTGCTCACCGCGCGGGAGTTCACCGGCCGCCGGGTCGGGGCCGAGCTGATCCGGTACGCGCTGGACGAGGCGGCCCGCCGCGGCATCGACCTGGTGCGCGTCGACTGCTACGCCGGTGGTGACGGCAGCCTGGTGCGCTACTACGAGCGGCAGGGCTTCCGGAAGACGGTCACCTTCGACTACCACGGCTGGCCGGGGCAGGTGTTCGAGCAACGAGTGGGGGATGGACGGGACCGCGCCGCGGGGCAATGATTGGCGAAACGCCAATAGGCTCTCTCAACGGCGAAGGAGCACGAAGATGGCCAAGCGAGCGCGTTCCCTCCAGGGCAAGGTCGTGGTGATCACCGGCGGTGCGCAGGGCATCGGCGCGAAAACCGCCGAACTGCTCACCGGCCTCGGCGCCCGGGTCGCCATCGGTGACCTGGACCAGGTCCGGGCCGAGAAGACGGCCGGAGAGCTGGACGCGCTCGCCCTCCCGCTGGACGTGACCGACACGAAGGGCTTCAGCGAATTCCTCGACGAGGTCGAGCAGCGGCTCGGGCCGATCGACGTGCTGGTCAACAACGCGGGCATCATGCCGCTGGCACCGCTGGCCGAGGAGGACGACGCCGCCACCCGGCGGC
Source organism: Amycolatopsis sp. NPDC045836 (assembly GCF_056431745.1). Taxonomy (NCBI): domain Bacteria; kingdom Bacillati; phylum Actinomycetota; class Actinomycetes; order Pseudonocardiales; family Pseudonocardiaceae; genus Amycolatopsis; species Amycolatopsis sp. NPDC045836. The sequence goes on from NZ_JBWKKF010000024.1 coordinate 29,462, forward strand.
AGCTGGAGATCAACCTGCACGCGGTCATCCACGGCACCCGCGAGGCGGTCCGGCGCATGCGGCCGCGCGGCAGCGGGCACATCGTGAACGTCGCGTCCATGGCGGGCAAGGCCGGGTTCCCCGGCGCGGCCACCTACTGCGCGACCAAGCACGGTGTGGTCGGCCTGTCCGAGGCGGTGCACCTGGAACTGCGGGGCACCGGCGTCGAGGTGTCCTGCGTGATGCCGGCCATCGTCCGGACCGAACTGGCCAGCGGCCTGCCGGAGGCGCGGATGATCAAGTCGGTGTCCCCGGACGAGGTCGCGGCGGCCATCGCGGAGGCGTTGCGGCGGCCCCGGTTCGACGTCTTCGTGCCGAAGTCGCTGGACGTGGTCGGCCGGTTCACCCGGCTGCTGCCGCGGCGGGCGGGGGAGTGGGTCTCGCGTTCGCTCGGCGCCGACAAGGTGCTCGCGGGAGCGCATCCGGGCGCCAGGGCCGAATACGAATCCCGGGCGGCGAACAGTGCTCCGTCGGTCGGCTCGGATGGGTAGATTGGGGCTCAGGGAGTCCGTCTGAGCAGGGGAGTTCGTGCCATGGCCACACCGCCGGCCCGGCTGGCCGCCGCGACCGCCAACGTGCTCGGCAAGGTGCTGCACGGCGGGGTGGCCGACCTGCGCCCGGTGCCGAGGGTGCTGATCGACCACGGCCCGAACCGCTCGGTGTACCGGCTGACCTCGGGTGGCCGGGCGCCGGACGGGCCGCCGGTGCTGCTGGTGCCGCCGCTGGCCGCGCCCGCGTTGTGCTTCGACCTGCGCCGCGGGTGCAGCCTGGCCGAGCACCTGGTGGACCGCGGGCAGCGGACCTACCTGGTCGACTACGGCACGGTCGCCTTCTCCGACCGCCGCCTCGGCATCGAGCACTGGATCGAGGAGGTGCTGCCGCGGGCGATCCGGCGGGTGAGCGAGGACTCCGGCGGGCAGGGCGTGCACCTGGTCTCCTGGTGCCTCGGCGGCATCTTCTCCCTGCTGACCACCGCGGACCAGCCGGAGCTGCCGGTCGAGTCGGTGGTCACGGTGGCCTCACCGTTCGACTTCACCGCGATCCCGCTGGTGGCGCCGTTCCGCCCGCTGGTCGACCTGACCGGCGGGCACCTGCTCACCCCGTTCTACCGCGCGCTCGGCGGGGCGCCGTCGTACCTGGTCAGCCGGGTGTTCCGGGCGACCGGGCTGCACAAGGAGATCACCAAGCCGCTGGCGATCCTGAAGAACCTGGACGACCGGGACTACCTGGCCCAGATCGAGGCGGTCGACCACTTCATGGACAACATGGCCGCCTACCCGGGGCGGACGTTCGGGCAGCTGTACCACCGCTTCTTCCGGGCGAACGACCTGGCGGAGGGCAGCGTGGACCTCAACGGGCGGATCATCTCGCTGTCCCGGGTGAAGGTGCCGACGCTGATCGTGGCTGGTGAGACCGACACCATCGCCCCGCGCGCCGCCGTCGAACGGCTGACGGGATTGCTGGAGAACGCCCCGGAGGTGCGGTTCAAGACCGCGCCGGGTGGTCACCTCGGCGTGCTGACCGGCCGGAAGGCCAGGGGCACCACCTGGCACTACATCGACGAATTCCACGCGGAGCAACTGCGACCCGAGATTGGAGATGATCAGGGCAGCAGGCGCGACGTGTAACCCGCGGCCGCCAGCCGCTGGTACGCGTCGGTGATTTCGGTGGGTACGTGCTCCGCCAGCGTGTGGCCCAGTTCGGCGTACCGCGTCAGCCGCTGCGCTTCGCCGACGAGCATGTCGATGACCAGCGTCGCGTCCCCGATGCCCGCGGTGTAGGCGTGCAGCGGCCGCCGGTCGGCGGAGCAGCGGATGTCCACCCCCGGCCACCGCTTCGCGGCCGTCGCGCGGGCGCGGCGCTGGTGGTAGGGGCGGCAGGTGAGCAGCACCGAGCCGACCCGCACACCCCGCTCGCGCAGCAGTTCGCGGCTGAAGTCGATGTTGTCCGCGGTGTGCTTGGCCGCCGGTTCGACCAGGATCGACTGCTCCGGCACCCCGTGCTCGACCGCGATCTCGCGGAAGTGCACGGCCTCCCCGCGCGGGAACCGCCCGATCGTGGTCGGGGCGTTGGCGCCGGTGAACACGATCAGCGGGCAGACCCCGCGCAGGAACAGCTCGGCCGTGTACACCGCCACCCCCGGGTCGTGGCAGCCGAGCCCGATCGCCACGTCCACCGGGGCGATCTCGTCGTCCACCCGCAGGAACCGCCACAACGCCTCGACGTCAGCGCGAACGGCTTCGGGAATGGTGGCGGTGTCCACGGTCACCGAACCAGGTTATCGCTCAGCTGAACACCACCGAACGCAGCAGGAGCCGATCGGAGGCGTGGCCGCCGTGGGGGCGCAGGGAGAAGTACTGGTCGCTCCGGCACTCGTCGTCCTTGAAGACCACCGCGCGGGCATCGGTGCCGTTGCGCGGGTTGAAGGCGGAGGTGTCCCAGTCGGCGATCTCCGGGATCTCGATGCACCGGCCACTGGGCGGATCGATGAGCGAGCCGACGCGGATCCGGCCGTCCTCGTCGAAGTAGCGGTAGGTGAACTCACCGTCGGCGGCGGAGGCGATGCCGGGCGCGAAGCACAGGGCGAGGGCGCTGGTCAGGGCCAGGAAGGCGGCGCGCACCCCGGGTCCGTTCGGGCGGTTCAACTGAACATCACCGAGCGGATCGCTTGCTTGTAGGACCCCTCCCCGCCGCCGGGGTGGAGCATGATGTGTTCCTCGCCTTCGCAGTCGTCGTCCTTGAAGACGAACGCCCGTGCATTGGTGTTGTTGCGCGGGCGGAAGGCGAAGGCGTCCCAGTCGGGGCTGTCCGGGATTTCGATGCACTCGCCGTTGGGCGGGTTGACCAGCGTGCCGACCTGGAGGTCGCGGTTCTCGTCGAGGTAGCGGTAGGTGAACTCGCCCTCGGCCGCGGAGGCGATGGCGGGTGCCGTGCAGCACAGGGCGAGGGCGCTGGTCAGGGCCATGATGGCGGTGCGGGTGCGCATTCGGGTTCCTTTCGAGGGGTTTGCCCTCGACCCTGCGCGATCCCCGGGCCCCGATGGGTGGACACCACCCGGTCTCGCGACGAAACGCCACCGAACCGGGTGGCCTCCCTCAAGCCCCGGCGACAGCCGAGTCACAGAACGACCGGAGTGCTCCGACCGGCGTAACGGGGTCGGCACCCAGGCGACCTCGGCGTACGGCAGGCCACCGTGTGGAAGGAGTTGGCCATGGCTGATCTGGAGAAGGATTTCGTCCTCGGCGTGGACCTGGACGGTGTGTGCGCGGCTTCTACGGGAAGATGCGCGAGATCGTCGCGCATTGGCGCGGGGTGGACGCGGATTCGTTGAGTGAGGACGTGACCTGCGGACTGAAGGAATGGGGGGTGAGCAACGAGGAGTACGAGCGCGTGCACCGGTACGGGGTCACCCAGCTGTCGCCCATCCCCGGGTGCGTGCAGTCATTGCGCAGGTTGAGCAACGAATGAGTCCGGATCCGGATCATCACCCATCGGTTGTTCACCAGGTACTTCCACCGGGCCGCCGTGGTCCAGACCGCCGGCTGGCTGGACAAGCACGCCATTCCCTGTTGGGACCTCATGCTTCATGAAGGAGAAGGGGCACGTCAACGCCGATGTGTACATCGATGACAGCCCGGACAACCTCAGGGAGTTGCAGCGGCTCGACAAAGACGGTGATCACTTACTCGAACCCGACCAATGCGGGATTGGATCCGCCGCCGAATCGCGTGCGGAACTGGGCGGAAGCGGAACGCATCGTCCGTGCGGAGGACCAGGAATGGCGTGCCAACCAGCTCTCCCCGGCGCCGAGCGAGCCCCCACCTCAGGCCGCTTGACGCAGGAACTCGGCCCGGCCGCAACAGCCGGGCCGACCCCGCGAGCTCACTTCAATTCGGCCGACGACTTCCCCAGCAACCGCCGGGCCACGATCAACTGCTGGATTTGCTGGGTACCTTCGAAGATGTCCAGGATCTTCGCGTCCCGGCTCCACTTCTCCAGCAGGGACTCCTCGGTGTACCCCAGCGCCCCCGCCAGCTCCACGCAGCGCAGCGTGATGTCGACGACCGACCGCCCCGCCTTCGCCTTGGCCATGGACGCCTGCAGCGAGTTCGGCTTCCGGTTGTCCGCCATCCACGCCGACTCCAGGGTCAGCAGGTACGCCGACTCGAAGTCCGACTCCAGCTCCAGGTACGTCGCCGCGGCGGCGTGCTGGTGGTGCGCCGGCTTGTCGTAGTCGACGGTGATGCCGGCTTCGGCCAGGATCCGGGCGGTCTCCTCCAGCGCCGCCCGTGCGACACCGACCGCCATGGCGGCCACCAGGGGGCGCGTGTTGTCGAAGGTCTGCATGACCCCCGCGAACCCCTTCTTGGTGTCGATCTCCGGGGTGCCGAGCAGGTTCTCCTTCGGCACCCGGCAGTTGTCGAAGCGCAGCACCGCGGTGTCCGACGCGCGGATCCCGAGCTTGTGCTCCAAGCGCACCACCTCGAACCCCGGCGTGCCCTTCTCCACCACGAACGACTTGATCGCCGCGCGCCCCTTGGACTTGTCCAGGGTGGCCCAGACCACCACGGCGTCGGCCCGCTCGCCCGAGGTGACGAAGATCTTCTCGCCGTTCAGCACGTACTCGTCGCCGTCGAGGCGGGCGGTGGTGTTGATCGCCGCCGAGTCCGAGCCGCAGTCCGGCTCGGTGATCGCCATCGCCGCCCAGAGCTTGCCGAACCGCGCCAGCTGCTCCTCGTTCGCCACCGACGCGATGGCCGCGTTGCCCAGCCCCTGCCGCGGCATCGACAGCAGCAGGCCCACGTCGCCCCAGCACATCTCGATCGTGCCGAGCACCACGTTCAGGTTCGCGCCGTTGCGGTTGCCGGACGCCTTCTTGTCCGCCTTCTCGTCGCGGCGCACCCCCGCCGCGCCCGCGCCGCCCTCACCGGAGGAGTTCAGCCCGTCCAGCAGCGCCGCGAACATGTCCAGTTCGGACGGATAGGCGTGCTCGGCGCGGTCGTACTTCCGCGAGATGGGCCGGAAGACCTCCGCCGCCGCCTGGTACGCCTGGTTGACCAGCGCCCGCGCCTTGGCCGGAACCTCGAGATTGATCATGATGGAACCCTTTCCGCCCAAGGAATTCAGAGAAGGACCGAGCCTTCGAGGACACCGGCCGCCCGCAGGTCGCGGTACCAGCGCTCGACCGGGTGCTCCTTGACGAAGCCGTGCCCGCCGAGCAGCTGCACCCCGGCGCTGCCGATCTTCATGCCCTTGTCCGCCGCCAGCCGCCTGGCCAGCGCGACCTCGCGGGCGTACGGCTTGCCCTGTTCGGCCCGCGCCGCCGCGCGCAGCGTGACCAGGCGCAGGCCCTCCAGCTCGATGCCGATGTCGGCGACCTGGAACGCCACGCCCTGCCGGTGGCTGACCGGTTCCCCGAACGCCTGCCGCTCGTTGACGTACGGGATCACGTAGTCCAGCACGGCCTTCGCGGTGCCCGCCGCGAGCGCCGCCCAGCCCAGCCGCGAAAGCCGCACCAGCTCGGCGAACACCTCCGGCTTGCCGCCCCCGAGCAGCGCCGACGCGGGCAGCGAAACCCCTTCGAGGTGCAGCTTCCCGGTGGCCGCGCCACGCAGGCCCATCGCGGGCTCACCCTCGATGCTCACACCCGCGTTCGACGACTCGACGATGAACAGCGCCGGCCCGCGCCCCTCCAGATCCGCCGACACCACGAACAACTCGGCCTGCGCGGCCCGCGGGACCAGCGACTTCACCCCGTCCAGCCGGTAGCCGTGCGGCGTCCGCCTGGCCTTGGTGCTCGGCCTGAACGGGTCGAACAGCGGCGCCCGCTCCTGCAGCGCCAGCGCGGCGGCGGGCACGTTCTCCCCGACGAACGCCGGGAGGTAGGTGGCCTGCTGCTCGGCGTCACCCCAGGAAACCAGGGCGGTGCTCACCGCCGACGGCGCCAGCACCGCGACCGCCAGCCCCAGGTCACCGTGCGCGAGCGCCTCGGCGACCAGCGCGCCGGTCACCACCGAACGCTCGGTGCCCACGCCACCGAGCTCCTCGGGGATGCCCACCAGGGTCACGCCCAGTTCGGCGGCCCGCGTGAGCAGCCCGTCCGGCGTGGTCAGCTTCGCGTCGGCTTCGGCGGCGGCCGGGCGCAGCTGCTCGGCGGCGAACTCGCGGACGGTCTCCACGATCATCTGCTGCTCTTCGGACGGGGTCAGGTCGAACAGCCCGCTGTCCGGTGCCGAAGCCAGCCGCTCGGGTGCGTCCCGCCGCTGGACCGCCTTGAACGAGCGCCCGGCGGCACCGGCCGCCTTGAACCCGCTGCGGGTCGCCGACGAGACCAGCGACTCGATCGGCTTGCGCAGCCCGGCCCGGTCGATCGCCTTGACCCCCGCGAGCTTGGTCAGCGCGGCGAGGCCCAAGCCCATGGCGTCGCGCTTCTTCCCCGGCGTGCCCATGGCCGCCCTCCCGTCATCGCTTACCTACTCGCCAGTAGGTTAACTCGACGGGGTGGCGAACGCCAGTGCCGGGGGTCATTCCGGCGGGCTCTGTAGCTTTCTGCGCACTTCGGCCGGGCGAACTCGTTCGAAGGTGATGAGTCCCACAGGAAACCGCGGCTGCTGGACACGCGGCGTCATCGCCCCGATCAGCGGACGTCGAGCACCGAAACCACCAGGCTGTGCAGTTCCGCGGCGAGATTCGGCCGGGAGTTCACCCGGCGCGTGCGGGCGAGGTCGTTCGCGATGGTCAGCGCGGCGTGCACGGTGATCTTCGCTTCCCGCGCGTTCAGCGACGGGTGCACCGCCGACAGCAGCTGCACCCACTGCGCCACGTAGTCCCGCTGCACCCGGAGCAGTTCGGCCTGGTCCTGCTCGGGCAGGTTCAGCGGGTCCCCGGCGAAGGCGACGGTCAGTTCGGCGGAACCGGTCAGCGTGCGCACGTAGGACTCCGCGAGCCGCCGCAGCGCCTCGCGCTCGTCCGGCGGGGCACTGGTGCGCAACGCGTGCTCGGCGCCGAGGGCCAGGCGGTCCGCCGCGCGGCGGCAGATCGCCACCACCAGCGCCGACTTGCTGGAGAAGTGCCGGTAGACGCTCGGGCCGGTGATCCCGGCCGCGGCGCCGATCTCCTCCATGCTCACGGCGTGGAAACCGCGCTGCGAGAACAGTTCCGTCGCGGCCGAGAGCAGCTGCTCACGACGGGACCGCTGCCCGAGCCCCGGTGGCACGGGCGCGGCCACGACCTCCGGCGCCGGCGGCAGTTCGGTGTGCAGGGCGCGCCCGGCGAGTTCGACCAGCAGCTGCGCGAACCGGCGCTTCGCGACGCTCGTGTGGTGCACGGAGACGCTGCCGAACACGCTCAGCCCGGCCCAGCAGAGCAGTTCCGCGTCCTCCGGGGAGAGGTCCGGGCGCACCAGCTGCAGTGACTTGGCCCACGACGCGAGCACCTCGCTGGACCGCCGCCGGATCTCCCGGCGGTCCTCCCGCGGCAGGTGCTTGCCCTCCCAGCGCCAGAGCGCGGCGATCTCCCGGCGTTCCACCGCCTGCCCGGCCAGGCAGGTGAGCAACGCCTCGATCTGCGCGGGCCCCGGCACCGCGCGGTCCGAAACCGCCTGGGCGGTCGCGGCCTCCATGTCGTCGATGCCGGAGAGCACCACGTGCGCCAGGATCGCCTGCTTGTCCGCGAAGTGCCGGTACAGCGCGGGCCCGGTCACCCCGGCCGCGGCGGCGATGTCGTTGATGCCCACGCCGTGGTAACCGCGCGCCCGGAACAGCTCGGCGGCCACTCCGGCGAGCTGGTTCTTGCGATCGCGTGGCCGCTTGCCACGGGCGGGCGTAGGTTCCATAGGTGAACACACTCTAGCGACTGTCTAATGCCTCGCAACCCATTGACAGCCTGGGGTTTGTCGGGGATAAGTTAGTCTGTATTAGCGCTACTGACCAGTACGTATCCCAGTACTCGGAGGAAACCTGTTGTGAGCAGTGAGGCGTACATCTACGAGGCGCTCCGCACGCCTCGCGGCAAGAACAAGGGCGGTGCGCTCCACGGCACCAAGCCGGTCGACCTGGTGGTCGGCCTGATCGACGAGCTGAAGGTGCGCCACCCGAACCTGGACCCCGCGGTGATCGACGACATCGTGCTCGGGGTGGTCTCCCCGGTCGGTGAGCAGGGCGGGGACATCGCGCGCACCGCGGCGCTGGTGGCGGGGCTGCCCGAGACGGTGGCCGGTGTGCAGCTGAACCGCTTCTGCGCCTCCGGCCTGGAAGCCACCAACATCGCCGCGCAGAAGGTCCGGTCCGGCTGGGACCGCCTGGTGATCGGCGGCGGCGTGGAGTCGATGTCGCGGGTACCGATGGGTTCGGACGGCGGTGCGCTGTTCATGGACCCGGCCACCGCGTACGACAACTACATCGTGCCGCAGGGCATCGGTGCCGACCTGATCGCCACCATGGAGGGCTTCTCCCGCGAGGACGTCGACGCCTTCGCCGTGCGCTCCCAGGAGAAGGCCGAGGCGGCCTGGTCCGGCGGCTACTTCGCGAAGTCGGTCGTGCCGGTCAAGGACATCAACGGGGTGACCATCCTCGACCACGACGAGCACCGCCGCCCCGGCACCTCGCTGGAGGGCCTGGCCAAGCTGAAGCCCGCCTTCGCCGGCATCGGTGACATGGGTGGCTTCGACGCGGTGGCGCTGCAGAAGTACCACTCGGTGGAGAAGATCGACCACGTGCACACCGGCGGCAACTCGTCGGGCATCGTCGACGGCGCCGCGATCGTGCTGGTCGGCGGTGAGGAGATCGGCAAGCAGTACGGCCTGACCCCGCGGGCGCGCATCGTCGCCACCGCCTCGATCGGTTCCGAGCCGACCATCATGCTGACCGGGCCCACCCCGGCCACCAAGAAGGTGCTGGCCACCGCCGGGCTCACGGTCGACGACATCGACCTGTTCGAGCTGAACGAGGCGTTCGCCTCGGTGGTGCTGAAGTGGATGAAGGACCTGAACCTGCCGGAGGAGAAGGTCAACGTCAACGGCGGTGCCATCGCCATGGGCCACCCGCTCGGCGCCACCGGCGCGATGCTGGTCGGCACCGTGGTGGACGAGCTGGAGCGCCGTCAGGCCCGCCGCGCGCTGGTCACCCTGTGCATCGGCGGCGGCATGGGTGTCGCGACCATCATCGAGCGGGTGTGAGGAAGAGATGACCGAAGCGAAGACCATCCGCTGGGAGCAGGATTCCGACGGCATCGTCGTGCTCACCCTGGACGACCCGAAGCAGTCGGCGAACACGATGAACGCCGACTTCCGCGAGTCGCTCGGTGTGGTCGTCGACCGCCTCGAAGCGGAGAAGGACAACATCACCGGCGTGGTGCTCACCTCGGCGAAGAAGACCTTCTTCGCCGGCGGTGACCTGAACGACCTGATCCAGGCCAAGCCGGAGAACGCGGCCGAGATCACCGAGAGCAGCGGGCAGATGAAGGCCCAGATGCGGCGGCTCGAGCAGCTCGGGCGGCCGGTCGTGGCGGCGATCAACGGGGCCGCCCTCGGCGGGGGCCTGGAGCTGGCGCTGGCCACCCACCACCGCATCGCCGCCGACGTCAAGGGCAGTCAGATCGGCCTGCCCGAGGTCACCCTCGGCCTGCTGCCCGGTGGTGGCGGCGTGGTGCGGACCGTGCGGCTGCTCGGCATCCAGAGCGCGCTGCTGAACGTGCTGCTCCAGGGTCAGCGGCACAAGCCGGCCAAGGCGCTGGAGCTGGGCCTGGTGGACGAGCTCGTCGGTTCCGTGGACGAGCTGCTGCCGAAGGCCAAGGAGTGGATCAAGGCGAACCCCGAGGCCGTGCAGCCGTGGGACGTCAAGGGCTACAAGATCCCGGGTGGTACGCCGTCGAACCCGAAGTTCGCGGCGAACCTGCCCGCCTTCCCGGCCAACCTGCGCAAGCAGATCAAGGGCGCGAACATGCCGGCGCCACGGGCGATCCTGGCCGCCGCGATCGAGGGCTCGCAGGTCGACTTCGACACCGCGCAGCTGGTCGAGACCCGGTACTTCGTGCACCTGGCCACCGGGCAGGTGGCGAAGAACATGACCAAGGCGTTCTTCTTCGACCTGCAGCACATCAACTCCGGCGGCTCGCGGCCGGACGGGTTCGAGAAGTACACCGCGAAGAAGGTCGGCGTGCTCGGCGCCGGGATGATGGGCGCGGCGATCGCCTACGTCTCGGCGAAGGCCGGGATCGACGTGGTGCTCAAGGACGTTTCGCAGGAAGCGGCCGAGAAGGGCAAGGGCTACGCGGTCAAGCTGGAGCAGAAGGCGCTCTCGCGGGGCAAGACCACGCAGGAGAAGTCGGACGCGCTGCTGGCCCGCATCAAGCCGACCGCGGACCCGGCCGACTTCGCCGGGGTCGACTTCGTGATCGAGGCGGTGTTCGAGAGCGTCGAGCTGAAGCACAAGGTGTTCGGCGAGATCGAGAGCATCGTCAACGCCGACGCGGTGCTGGGTTCGAACACCTCCACGCTGCCGATCACCACGCTCGCCGAGGGCGTGCAGCGCAGCGAGGACTTCATCGGCATCCACTTCTTCTCGCCGGTGGACAAGATGCCGCTGGTGGAGATCATCTGCGGGGAGAAGACCTCGCCGGCCACGCTGGCCAAGGTCTTCGACTACACCCTGCAGATCCGCAAGACCCCGATCGTGGTCAACGACAGCCGCGGTTTCTTCACCTCGCGGGTGATCGGCACGTTCATCAACGAGGCGGTGGCCGCGCTCGGTGAGGGCGTCGAACCGGCGTCGATCGAGCAGGCGGGCACGCAGGCCGGGTACCCGGCGCCGCCGCTGCAGCTGATGGACGAGCTGACGCTGACCCTGCCGCGCAAGATCCGGCTGGAGACGAAGGCGGCGGTCGAGGCCGAGGGCGGCACCTGGCAGGGGCACGCCTCCGAGGCGGTCATCGACCGGATGGTGGAGGAGTTCGACCGCAAGGGCCGGTCCTCCGGTGCGGGCTTCTACGAGTACGACGACGAGGGCAAGCGGACCGGGCTGTGGCCGGGGCTGCGGGACGCGTTCAAGTCGGGCAGCACCGAGGTGCCGTTCGAGGACCTCAAGGAGCGCATGCTCTTCGCCGAGGCGCTGGAAACGGTGAAGTGCTTCGACGAGGGCGTGCTGACCTCGGTGCAGGACGCGAACATCGGCTCGATCTTCGGCATCGGGTTCCCGGCGTGGACCGGTGGTGTCATCCAGTACATCAACCAGTACGAGGGTGGCCTGGCCGGGTTCGTGGCGCGGTCGCGTGAGCTGGCCGAACGCTACGGCGACCACTTCCTGCCGCCGGAGTCGCTGGTGGCGAAGGCCGAAAAGGGCGAGATCTACGAGTAGGACGGGTTGACGAGTGGCCCCGCCGGTTCGCCGGCGGGGCCACTTTTTTGCGTGGTGGCGGTTCCCTGGGTCTATAGTGCTAGGTAGCTAGATAAATAGATGAAGGGGAACCCATGCTGAGACGTCTGGTGGGCCTGGTGGGGGTGCTGGTGCTGGCGACAGGCGCGGTGCCCGCGTCCGCGTCCGCGGAAAAGCCGCTGCACCTGCTCAAACCGACCGGGGTGTATCCGGTCGGGATGACCGCGTTGCACCTGGTGGACTCGTCGCGCCCGGACACCTGGGTGCCGGAGGCGGGACCGCGTGAGCTGATGGTTTCGCTGCGGTACCCGACCTGGGCGCCGTTCGGGAAGCGGGCGCAGTACATGACGCCGCTGGAATCGGAGCTGCTGCTGAAGGAAGGGGAGATCGAGGGGCTGCCCTGGGACGTGCTGAGCCACACGCGCACGCATTCCTTCGTGGACGCACCGCCGATGGGCCGGTGGCCGCTCGTGGTGTTGTCACCGGGCTTCACCAAACCGCGGGCCACGCTGTCCGGCCTGGCGGAGGACCTGGCGAGCCACGGTTACGTGGTGGCCGTCGTCGACCACACCTATGAGAACGTCGCGACGACTTTCCCTGATGGGCGGGTCGCGGAATGCGTCGCGTGCGAGATCACGCGTCCGCCGGAGGAGGCGCCCGCCTTCTGGGCGAAACTCGCTCATGGCCGCGCCGCGGATGTTTCGTTCGTGATCGATTCCCTGCTGGCTGGTTGGGGCCGTTCGATCGATCCGTCGCGTATCGCGATGGCCGGCCATTCGGCGGGCGGCGCAGCCGGCACGCACGCCATGGTGGCCGATCCGCGGATCAAGGCGGGCGTGAACATCGATGGCTCGAGCGGCACGCCGCTGCCTTCGACGGGGTTGTCCCGGCCTTTCCTCTTCCTGGGCCGGGAACACCAGTACACGCCGGGCACCGGGGAGCAGTCGGATTCCTGGGAACGTGACTGGGCGGACCTGAGCGGTTGGAAGCGCTGGCTGGTGGTGACCGGACCGGAGCACGGCTCGTTCACGGATGTGGGGGTGCTGGGGGACCAGCTGGGCCTGGACGTCGGGGCGGGGATGCCGGGGGAACGGGCCAACGCGATCGTGCGGCGGTATGCGCGTGCTTTCTTCGATGAGCATTTGCGGGGGATTCCGCAGCCGCTGCTTTCGACGGGATCTCCGCGTTACCCGGAAGTCAAGTTCTGCGATCCGGTGGCTGGTCGGACCTGCGCTTGACGGTTCCCACCCCGGTTCTTCAGTGTGACGACGGCGGGGAGGGCTTTGTCAAAGGCGGGGAAAGATGCCTTGACAAGGCCCTCCCCGCCGTGTTTTTGGCTTTGGACCGGGATGGGGAAGGGGGAGTCTGGGTGGTTCTCCGGTTTGGGCTCCTGGCTTGCGTGTGTGGTGGGACGGGTGGCCTTTCGGTTTGTGTGCGGCTGGAGTTTTCCGGTTTTGTGTGAGTGCCTTCGGCTCGCGGGTGGCTGGGTCCCCGGTTCGGCGGCCCGGGGTGTGTGGTGCTTGGTTTTTCGGGCTTCGTGTGTGGGTGAGCGGCTGCACTGATCCGGTGGTAGCGATGGCGGCAGCGGTGTGGAGGCAACGGGAAGATGCGAGGGCTGCTGGATAGGTGAACATGCGGTTCTTGGCTGTGGTCACGATGTTGCTCTTGGCCGCCCGTTCTCCCGCCGAGGAGGTGCCGCCGCCGGGTGGGCCTCCGCTGCCGGTGGGACCGGATCCGGTCGAGGTGAGTGCTTTCGCCGCGACCCCGTGCCGGGGTCTCCGGTTCGCCGACGACGGTCGGCAGCCTGCCTGCGAGTTCACGGGGGAGGGCGGGCAACCGGTGCCGGAGGCTCACCGGTTCCCGGACGTGCGCCTGGTGCCCAACTGGTGTGAGCGGGTGCGGGCTCCCGAGGACCGCCCTGACGCGGGTCAGGGGAGGGGTTGCAGGTCGACGACCACCGCGGTGGCGTTGTCCGTGCTGCCCAGGGTGTGGGCGGCCTCCACCAGGCGCTCGGCGGCGTCGTGCGGGGAGGTGGCGGTGGAGAGCAGGGATTTGACCGCCACCATGTTCAGGTTCTTGTGCACACCGTCGGTGCACAGCAGCAGGCGACCGCCGCGGACCGGGGTGAACGCCCGCCCGATGTCCGAGTCCCGCGCGGTGCGGACCGAGTCGGTCACCACGTGTTCCATGCGCGCCGACGGCACCAGGTCCTGCGAGCGCCAGAACTCGGCCAGGGTGTGGTCCACGGTCAGCTGCGACAGCACCCGCCCGTTCCACCGGTACAACCGGCAGTCACCCACCCAGGCGATGTCGGCCTGGGCCTCCACCGGGGAGTCCAGCGGCGGCAGCACGGCCACCACCAGCACGCAGTCGGCCTGCTGCTCCTCGAACTGCGACCGCAGTTCCTGCTGCGCCGCGCGCAGCCCCTCGTAGGCCCCGCAGCGGGCGGAGGTTTCCGCGGCGACCTTGGCCGACAGGCGCGCCGCCCTGGCGGCCAGCAGGTGGTCGCCGACGCCGTCCGCGACCACGAAGGCCGTGCGCCCCGAGACCGCGTCCGTGTGCGTCGCGATCGCGTCGGCGTTGATCGACCGCGGACCCCGCCTGCTCACCGAATCCGACATCGGGCGGTGGCCGAGGGTCAGCTGGAGCGTGGTCATCATGGCCGGCCTCCTCACGGTACGACCGGGTTGCACCCGGTACACCACAAGTGAACCGGGCGAAACCGTCAGTTACCGAAGATCTATCTGAGAAGACCCTGTGAAAATCAGACGAGCGGCGGCACGATCGTGTCGATCAGGTGCGGGCCCGGTTCGGCCAGCGCCCACGAGAACGCGTCCGCCAGCTCCTCGGCGGTCGTCACCCGGCGGGCGGGCACGCCCATGCCCTCGGCGATCTTCACGAAATCCATGTCCGGCCCCGAGAGGTCCAGCAGCTCGGCGGCCTTCGGGCCGGAGCCGTCCGCGCCCACCCGCTGCAGCTCCAGCCGCAGGATCGCGTAGGCCCGGTTGTTCAGCAGCACCGTGGTCACGTTGCACTTTTCCCGCGCCTGCGTCCACAGCGCCGAGATCGTGTACAGCGCGCTGCCGTCGGACTGCAGGTTGACCACCGGCCGGTCCGGCGCCGCGATCGCCGCGCCGGTGGCCACCGGGATGCCCTGCCCGATCGCGCCGCCGGTCAGCGTCAGCACGTCGTGGCGCGGGGCGCCGGCGGTGGCCGCGGGCAGCAGCACCCCCGAGGTGTTGGCCTCGTCGGAGATGATCGCGTTGTCCGGCAGCAGCGCCCCGATCACCTCCACCCAGTTCTGCGGGGTCAGCGGGCCGCTCGGCAGCGCGGGCCGGTTCTCCTCCTGCAGCACGGGTTCGGTGTCCGCGGCGACCAGGTCGGCGAGGTCCTGCAGGGCACCGACCGCGTCCGCGTCCAGCCCCGCCAGGGTGTGCACCCGCGCACCTTCCGGCACCAGGTCGCTCGGCTTGCCGGGGTAGGCGAAGAACGACACCGGCGGCTTCGCCCCGGCGACGACCACGTGCTCGATGCCCTGCAGCTGGTACTCCACGTGCTCGGCCAGGTAACCGAGCCGCTCGATCGCGGGCAGCCCGGCACCCCGTTCGATGCGGGCGGGGAAGACCTCGGCGAACGCCTTCGCCCCGGTCGCCGCGGCGATCCGGCTGGTGGCGCGCAGGCCGGTTTCCCGGCAGGCCGCCCCGCCGACCAGCAGCGCCACCGGCTCACCGCTGCGCAGCACGTCGGCGATCCGGCGGACGGTGGCTTCGTCCACCTCCTTCGGCACGCGCGCGGGCACCGGCGGGCAGGTCTTCCCGCCCCCACCCCAGGACACGTCCGCGGGCAGGATCAGGCTGGCCACCCGGCCGGGCGCGTCCTGGGCGGCGGCGACCGCGGCGGCGGCGTCGGCGCCCACGTCGGCGGTGTGGCCGGAGCGCCGCACCCAGCCGTTCAGCGTGCCGGTGAGCGCCTCGATGTCGGATTCCAGCGGGGCGTCGTACTTCTTGTGGTCGATCGCGTGGTCCCCGATGACGTTCACGACCGGGGTGTGCGCCCGCTTGGCGTTGTGCAGGTTCGCCAGGCCGTTGGCCAGGCCGGGCCCGAGGTGCAGCAGGGTCGCCGCGGGCCGTCCGGCGATGCGGGCGTAACCGTCGGCGGCCCCGGTCACCGCGCCCTCGGACAACGCCAGCACCCCGCGCATCTCCGGCACCGAGTCCAGCGCGGCCACGAAGTGCATCTCCGAGGTGCCCGGATTGGCGAAGCACACGTCCACCCCCGCGTCGACGAGGGTGCGGATGAGGGACTGCGCGCCGTTCATGCTCACTGTGACTCCTGGTCGAAGAGAACCCCGGGGTTGAGGATGCCCCGCGGGTCGAAGGACTGCTTGATCCGGCGCATCAGCTCGACCTTGGCCGGGTCCTCCAGTTCGAGGAAGTGCGCCTTCTTGGCGTGGCCGATGCCGTGCTCACCGGAGATCGAGCCGCCCGCGGCCATCCCGGCCGCGAAGATCTCACGCAGCAGCGCGCCGCGTTTCACCGGGTCCTTCTGGAAGATTCCCAAGTGGACGTTGCCGTCGCCGGCGTGCCCGCAGCCGACCGCGCCGGACTCGGCGGCGGTGGCCAGCTCACGCACCTTCGCCAGGAAGGCGGGCATCTCCGCCCGCGGGAGCACCACGTCGATCACGTCGTCCGCACCGACCGACTTCGCCGTCCAGAACGCCTTCTCCCGCGCCTCGATCAGCTTGCGGGCGGACGGCCCCTCCAGCACGTAGACGTCGGCGGCACCCAGTTCGGCGAGCAGTTCGGCCAGGGTCCCGACATCGGCGTGCAGCCGGTCGCCGTCCCGGTTCTCCAGCGCCACCACCAGGTAGGCCTGCGACGCGTCCCTGACCTCGTCCGGCACGCCGAGCGCCAACTGTTCCTTGTAGACGATCGCGGCCATGGTCAGGTTGTCGATGTACTCCAGGATGTGCGGGTCCAGCCCGCTGGCGACGATCTTCGGCACCGCCCGCACCACCTGGTCGAGGTCCCCGAACGGGGCGAGCACGGTGGCGCCGTGCGCCAGCCGCGGGTGCAGCCGGACGATCACCTCGGTGGCCAGCGCCAGCGTGCCCTCGGAGCCGATGATCAGCTGGGTCAGGTCGTAGCCGGTGGAGGTCTTGGTGGTCTTCCCGCCGGTGCGGATCAGCTCACCGCTGGGCAGGGCGGCCTGCAGGCCGAGCACGTTGTGCCGGGTGACGCCGTACTTGATCGCCCGCATGCCACCCGCGTTCGTGCCGACGTTGCCGCCGATGCTCGCGCTCAGCTCACCGGGGTAGACGGTGTAGGACAGCCCGGCCTCGGCGGTCTTCTCGTCCAGTTCGGCCAGGGTGACCCCGGGCTGGACCACGGCGACGTGGTTCTCGGTGTCGACCTCGAGCACCCGGTTCATCCGCTCGAAGGAGATGAGCAGCCCGTCCGGCCGCGGCCGCGCCGCACCGGACAGGCCGCTGCCCGAGCCGCGGGCGGTCACCGGCACCCGGTGCTCGCCCGCGGCCCTGAGCAGTTCCGCGGTCTCCTCGGCGGTGGCCGGTTTGGCCACGTAGCGGGGCTTTTCCGGCTCCACGGTGAGGCATTCGTCGTGGGCGTAGTCCTCGCCCACGGCCTCGCCGGTGAGCAGGTTGGCCTGGCCGACGATGTCGGCGAGGCGTTGCTCGAAACCCCCGGAACCGCTGTCGTTCATGGCGGTGTCGACCGTCCTCTCACCTCTGCGCCGAGACCTGGTTACCGCAGGGTAGTACGGGCTGGACGAATCCCGCTATGAAACCTTTTCACGTTCTTCGGTGGGGGTCCTTCAGTTTTCCGCGCGGGCGAAGGAAAGCGTCTCGCCTTCGACACCCCGCAACCACAGGTCCTGCGCGGCGGCGGCCATCTCGGTCAGGCCCTCCTCGATCGTGGCGAACACGTTGCCGGGCACCCAGCCGGCGTCGCCGTTGATCAGCAGGTTGTTGCGGCCGTAGAAGATCGCCAGGTCGGTGGCGCCCTGATCGCTGTGGGCCTCGCTGCCCTCGTCGTAGCCGTACGCCGGGTTGCCGATCTCCCACGCCTCGAAGCCGAAGTACACGACGTCACCCGGGATCGGCGTGACGGTCGGGTTCTCCCGCCCCGGCTTGGGCTGGGCGAACGGCGGCACGAGCGTGTAGACCTCGTTGCGCGCGTACTTCGCGTGGTAGGCCGAACCGCTCTGCGGCAGCGCGTTCCACACCGCTTCGCAGGTGCGCGGGGCTTCGGCGTCGAGCAGCCGGGCGCGGCAGGAAACACCGCGCTTGTCCAGCGTGATGGTGATGTAGCGGGCCAACTACGGACTCCTTCTAGTTCTTGGTGACGGCGTCGACGACCTCGGCCCAGATGCCCAGCGCCTCGTCGACCTGCTCGGCGGTGACCACCAGCGGCGGGATCATCCGGACCACGTTCATCCAGGCACCGCAGGTGAGCAGCAGCAGCCCGCGCTCGGCGGCCAGCTTCTGCGCGGCCTGCGCGGTGACCGTGTCGGGCTCACCGTCGGCGGTGGTGAACTCCGAGCCGACCAGCAGCCCGAGCCCGCGCACGTCGCCGATCGCCGGGGTCTTGTCCCCGATCAGGCGGGCGCCGTCGAGCAGCTGCGTGCCGCGCTCGGCGGCGTTGGCGACCAAGCCCTCCTCCTCGATCACGTCGAGCGTGGCGCAGGCCGCCGCGCACGAAACCGCGTTGCCGCCGTAGGTGCCGCCCTGCGAGCCGGGCCACGCCTTGGCCATCAGCTCCTGCGACGCGGCGATGCCGGACAGCGGGAAGCCGCTGGCCAGGCCCTTCGCGATGAGCACGATGTCGGGCCGCACGTCGAAGTGGTCGTGGCCCCAGAACCGGCCGGTGCGGCCGAAGCCGGTCTGCACCTCGTCGAGCACCAGCAGGATGCCGTGCTTGTCGGCGCGCTCGCGCAACCCGGCCATGAACTCGGTGTTGGCCGGGACGTAGCCGCCCTCGCCGAGCACCGGCTCGATGAAGAAGGCGGCGACCTCGTTCGGGGCGGTGACGGTGGCGAACAGGTAGTCCAGCTCGCGCAGCGCGAACTTCGTCGCGGTCCGCTCGTCCCAGCCGTAGTGGTAGGCGTAGGGGAACGGGGCCACGTGCACACCCGACATCAGCGGGGAGAAGCCGGCGCTGAACCGGGTGCCCGAGGTGGTCATCGACGCGGCGGCGACGGTCCGGCCGTGGAAGCCGCCCTGGAACACGATCACGTTCGGCCGCCCGGTCGCCTGGCGGGACAGCCGCAGCGCGGCTTCGACCGCTTCGCTGCCGGAGTTCGAGAAGAACAGCGAGTCCAAACCGGACGGCAGCACCCCGCCGAGGCGCTCGGTCAGCTCCAGCAGCGGCTTGTGCATCACGGTCGTGTACTGGCCGTGGATCAGCTTGCCGATCTGCTCCTGCGCGGCGGCGACCACCTTCGGGTGGCAGTGGCCGGTGCTGGTCACCCCGATGCCGGCGGTGAAGTCGAGGTGCCGCCTGCCTTCGCTGTCGAAGAGGTAGGTGCCCTCGCCGTGGTCCACGACGACCGGGGTGGCCTGCTTGAGCAGGGGGGAGAGCTGGGCCATGGCAGCGGTGCTCCTTTGGGCGAAGGTTGCGCGGGACGGTCGCCGGGTAGCCGACCGGGGACAGGTCGAGGACTCTTGTCGATTGTTGACAATATGCATAGCATGGCCCTCGGACCGGGCGCAATGAAACGCGGACAGGGAGCAGTGGTGATGGGCGAGATCAGCGAGGCCGGGGTCGTCGACACGGTCGCGAAGGAACTTTTCATCGGGGGGAAGTGGACCGCCGCCGAAGGTGGCCGGACCTTCCCGGTGCTCGATCCGTCCACCGGTGAAACGCTGTGCGAGGTGGCGGACGCGTCGCCGTCGGACGGCATGGCGGCGCTCGACGCGGCGGTCGCCGCGCAGGCCGAGTGGGCGAACACGGCCCCGCGCGAACGGGGCGAGATCCTGCGCCGGGCCTACCAGGCGCTGGTCGACCGCACCGAGGAACTCGCGTTGCTGATGACCCTGGAGATGGGCAAGCCGCTGGCCGAGTCGCGGGGTGAGATCGCCTACGCCGCCGAGTTCTTCCGGTGGTTCGCCGAGGAAGCGGTCCGCATCGGCGGTGACTACTCGGTGGCGCCCAACGGCACCGGCCGGTTCCTGGTGGCCAAGCAGCCGGTCGGGGTGTCGCTGCTGATCACGCCGTGGAACTTCCCGATGGCGATGGGCACCCGCAAGATCGGCCCGGCGGTGGCCGCGGGCTGCACGATGATCATCAAGCCCGCCGCGCAGACCCCGCTGTCGATGCTGGCCCTGGCCGAGATCCTGGCCGAGGCCGGGCTGCCCGAAGGCGTGCTGAACGTGCTCACCACCAGCGATTCCGGTGGTGTGATGGAGCCGCTGATCCGCGACGGCCGGGCCCGCAAGCTGTCGTTCACCGGGTCGACCGCGGTCGGCCGGAAGCTGCTGGAGCAGTGCGCCGACAAGGTGCTGCGGACGTCGATGGAACTGGGCGGGAACGCGCCGTTCATCGTGTTCGACGACGCCGACCTCGACGCCGCGCTCGACGGGGCGATGCAGGCGAAGATGCGCAACATCGGCGAGGCGTGCACCGCGGCCAACCGGATCTACGTGCAGAAGGGCGTGGCGGCGGAGTTCGCGCGCAGGCTCACCGAGAAGATGTCCGCGCTGCCGATGGGCCGCGGCACCGAAGACGGCGTGGTGGTCGGCCCGCTGATCGACGAGGCGGCGGTGCAGAAGGTCAGCGGCCTGGTGCGCGACGCGGTCGAACGCGGCGCGAAGGTGCTCACCGGAGGGGCCACTGTGGACGGTCCGGGGAACTTCTACCAGGCGACCGTGCTGACCGAGGTGCCGCTGGAAGCGGACATGGCCACCGAGGAGATCTTCGGCCCGGTCGCGCCGATCTACATCTTCGACACCGAGGAGGAGGTGCTCGCCGCGGCCAACGACACCGAATACGGCCTGGTCAGCTACCTCTACACCACGGACATCAAGCGGGCGCTGCGGGTCTCCGAGCGGCTGGAGTCGGGAATGGTCGGGCTGAACCAGGGCCTGGTGTCCAACCCGGCGGCGCCGTTCGGCGGCATCAAGGCGTCCGGGCTGGGCCGCGAAGGCGGCAAGTTCGGCATCGAGGAGTTCCTGGAGACCAAGTACATCGCGGTGAACCTGTGACCGGGTACCGGATCGCCGGCATCCCCGGCGACGGCATCGGCGTCGACGTCACCATCGAGGCACGCAAGGTCCTCGACCGCGCGGCCGGCCTGCACGGCTTCTCGTTGCAGTGGACCGAATTCGACTGGAGCTGCGAGCGGTTCACCGAGACCGGGCGGATGATGCCGGAGGACGGCGTCGAGCAGCTGTCCGCCTTCGACGGCATCCTCCTGGGCGCCGTCGGCTTCCCCGGGGTGCCGGACCACGTTTCGCTGTGGGGCCTGCTGATCCCGTTGCGCCGGGCGTTCGCGCAGTACGTGAACCTGCGCCCGGTGCGGTTGCTGCCGGGCACCACTTCGGCGCTGGCCGGGCGGTCGGCGGAGGAGCTGGAGATGGTCATCGTCCGGGAGAACTCGGAGGGTGAGTACTCCCAGCTGGGCGGGCGGCACAACACCGGGCAGCCGGGGGAGTTCGTGCTGCAGGAGTCGGTGTTCACCCGCGTGGGCGTCGAGCGGATCATCCGGTACGCCTTCGAGCTGGCGAAGACCCGCACCGGCCGGGTTTGCTCGGCGACCAAGTCGAACGGCCTGATCCACTCGATGCCGTACTGGGACGAGATCTTCGCCGAGATCGCCGCCGAGTACCCCGGTGTCCACAGTGAACAGTGCCATGTGGACGCACTGGCGGCGCGCGTGGTGCAGCACCCGGACCGCCTGGACGTGGTCGTCGCCTCGAACCTGTTCGGCGACATCCTGAGCGACCTGGCGGCGGCGGTCACCGGTGGTCTCGGCATGGCGCCTTCGGGCAACATCAACCCGCCTGGCGACCACCCGTCGATGTTCGAAGCGGTGCACGGCAGCGCCCCGGACATCGCCGGCCAAGGCATCGCCAACCCGGTCGCCCAAATCCTGGCCGGTGCCATGATGCTGGACCACCTGGGCGAAAACGAGGCGGCCAAGGCCATCAACACGGCGGTGGAAAAGGTCCTGGCCGACGGCAACACACTCACCCCGGACCTGGGCGGCTCCGCCACCACCACCGACCTGGGCACCGCCATCGCCGATGCACTGACATAAAAGCCAGAACGCAAGCCGGGCAACCGACAGCACCACCCACACTGGCCCATCCCCGCCGCTGTCACGATGATGGCGCGGGGTGGGCAACCATGCGCGCACTACGGCGGGCACCCGCAAAACCCAACCCCACGGCCCCCGCCAAACACAGCCACGCAAAAACATCCCCAACGGCGCCGTAAACAGTGGAAGCCCGCTCCTGCAACGGCAAGTTGGCCACCAGCACCTGCTGATCGGTCCGGAACCAGTCCGCCCGCGCCAGCACCCGCCCCTGCGCGTCCACGCCAGTGGACACCCCGTGCGCAGAATTGCGCAGCATCGAATACCCGTACTCCACGTTCCGGAACACCGCCTTCTCCGCGTGCAGTTCGGAAAAGGTGGCCCAGTCGTTGGCCGGGACCAGCACCAGATCGGCCCCCTTCTCCGCCGCCTGCCGCATCAACTCCGGATAATCCGCGTCGTAGCAGATGACCCCGGCGATCCGGCCGTACGGGGTGTCCACAGTGGGCACTTCTCCCGCTCCGGGCGCCATCGGCTCCATCGGCGTCGGCTGGCTCTTGTCGTAGGTCCAGGCGACCTCGCCCGCCGGGGTGATCATGGTGCTCAGGTTGCGGACGTTCGGTGCCTCACCGGTGTACATCGCATAACCCAGGTTGACGTACGCACCGCTCTCCCTGGCGATCACCGCAGCCCGGTCGAGCAAGTCGCGATGGTCCCGTTCCAGGACACGAGCGTGCGTTTCCGGCCACAGCACGATCTTCGCGCCCGCCCGAGCCTGGGTCCTGGTGTGTTCGAGCAGATCGTCGGTGACCGGCGCGAAGGCCGCCCGCACGGCTCCCGGGTCGGCCGCCACGACCTCCGCCGCCCGCCAGTACTTGAGGTCCATCGCGGAAATGGCCTCTTCGGAGCGTGCATCGGCGGCCCGCGTCGGGCTGACGGCGGCGACCCGCACGGACCGTTCGGTGGGCGGGGAAAGCACGAGCCGGGCACCACCCGCGACGAACACGACCGCGAGCGTGACGCCGTAGACCACCAGCTTGCGCGCGTTGCGCGTTTCCCAAGCCCACACGACGGTCGAGGCGAACCAGCCCATGAGGAAGGTGATCCCGTAGACGCCGGTCACCGAAGCCACCTGCAGCAGCGGCAGGTTCGCGTGCTGGGTCGAACCGAGCGCGCCGAAGTCACCGAGACCGGCGAACAGCGCGAACAGGTACTCGCCGCAGGCCAGCACGGCCGGGAACACGAGCGTGCCGAGGAAACCCGGCAGGTGCGGGCCGAGCAGTCGGTGCGCGACGAACGCCAGCCACTGGAGCAGGAGGAGCGCGGTGAAGCCGAGCAACGCCTCGGGCACGAAGAGCATCGAGGTCGCGCCGAGCCAGACCAGGATGCCGATCGCGAGCGCACCGAGCACCTTGAGCAGCCCCCGGCGGGCGTCGAAGAGGAGCAGCGGGACGGCGAACAACCACGCCGCGAGCGGACTGGCCCAGTTGGTGTGCACGCTCAGGGCCAGCAGTACGACTCCGGCCCACCAGAGCATCTTCGATTTGGTCACGGCACAACGCTAGGAACCGGACCACGTCCGGCACACTGCCCGAAGGGCGCCCGGCGCACCCCACTTTCGTCAGTGCAGCGAGGTGCCGGGGAGCAGGCGCTGGATGGCGTCTTCCATGTGCCCCTCCAGCAGTTTCAACACGGCTTCCTCGTCACCGGCGCGGATGGCGTCGATCAGCTGGTTGTGCTCGTCGACCCGTTCCTCGACGCGCTGGTAGGTCTGCTGCAGCATCGACAGGCACATCCGCGTCTCGATCAGCAGCGTCTGCGTCATGCGGATCAGCCGCCTGCTGCCGGATTCGGCGACGAGCACCTCGTGGAAACGCAGATCCGCGTCCGAGAGCGCGGTCGGATCGTCCTCGTTGGCGGCGGCTTCCATGGCACGCACGATCTCGTCCAGCGCGGCGGCCGCCTTCTCCCGGTCCCCGCGCATGATCCGGATCGCCGCGGCCCGCTCGATCGCGGTGCGCGCGACGTAGATGTCGTACACGTCCTCCGGTTCGAGGTCGATCACGAACAGCCCGCGGTGGCGTTCGCTGCGGAGCAGGCCCTCCGAGACCAGCCGCTGCATCGCCTCCCGCAGCGGCCCCCGCGAGACCTGGAACCGCGACGCCAGTTCCGTCTCGCCCAGCTGCGTGCCGGGTGGCAGCGCGCCGTTCATGATCGCGTCGCGGAGCTGCCGCGCGATGATGCCCGCGGTGGACTCCCGGTTCACCGGTTCGATGTCGGCCAGCGGCATGTCACATTCCCTTTTCCGGGACCGGTTCCGCGAACAGGGTCCCCAGCTCACCGGAGGTCACCTGGCTACCCGCCTGCCGGAGACCGGCCCAGATGGTCACTTGGTTCGCGGTGAGGACCGGCTTCCCGAGCCGCTCCTCGATGGCGCCGAGCACACCGAGCGTACGCATCGCGGTGTCCGGCACCAGCACGGCGTCGGCTTCCGGGTGGTCGTGCGCCACCGCCAGCTCCACCACGGCGTCCGGGCCCAGCTCGCCGACCTCGGCCGCGGTGTCGATGCCCGCGCTCGACATGGCCAGCACCTCGACCCCGCCCGCACCGAGGAAGTCGACGAACAGGCGCGCCACGTCGTCGGGGTAGCTCGCCGCGACGGCCACCTTCCGGACGCCCAGTGCCTTCGCCGCGTCGACGAACGCGAACGACGTGCTGGTCGACGGCACACCGGCGGCTTCGGCGAGCTGGTCCGCCTGCTCGCGCGCGCCTTCCCAGCCGTAGACGAAGCTGCCGCTCGTGCACGCCCACACCACCGCGGCGGGCTCGTGCTTCGCCAGCAGCGAGGCGCCTTCCTTGAGGCGCTCGGGGCTGCCCAGGTCGAGCAGCTCCGGCACGGCGTGCAGGTCGGTGCCGTAGATGTGCTCGACGGGGAACCGGAAAGCCGGCCCCAGCAGGCGCTCGGCCAGCGGGTAGTCGTCCTCGGCCGCGTGGTCGGGGTAGATGAAACCGATGGTGGTCAAGCCCAAGCACCTCCTGCAGATTGTCGACAATCCTACCGGCTGGACCTACGAAACGTCACGCAACCAGTTGCCCGGTCCCACGATCGGCAGCTCCATGCGCATCAGGCAGGCCCACATGGTCAGCTGGTTCGCGGTCAGCACCGGCTTGCCGAGCGCCGCCTCCAGCGGCTCGATCAGGTCGAAGGTCGGCAGGTTCGTGCAGCTGACGAACACCGCTTCGGCTTCGGAGTGGTCGGCGGCGAGGATGCGCTCGGCGATGGTCCGGTAGTTCACCTTCCAGATGCCACCGCCGAGGCCGAGGTGGTCGCTGGACACCGTTTCCACGTCCAGTTCGGCCAGGAACTCGTGCAGTTTCCCGGTCAGGTCCTCGTCGTACGGCGTCAGCACGGAAACTTTGTGCAGGTCCAGGCGTTGCAGCACCTCAGCCAGCGCACCGGAGGTGGTGACCGCGTCTGGCGCGCCGGCGTCGCAGATCGCCTTGCACAGCGAGCGCTCGTAGTCGATGCCGTTGACGAAGCTGCCCGACGTGCACAGGTATGCGACCACCTCTGGTTCCACGTGAAGCACGTCACGCGTGGCGGCGGCCAGGTGCCTGCTGTCGCTGACCAATTGGGCCATTTCCATGCTGACCGGCACGGGTTCGTACGGGGTGCGCGCCAGGTGGAGCGACACCTCCATCGGAACCCAGCGCCACAACTCGCGCTCCAGAGCGAGGTCGAACGGGGCGATCACGCCGATGCCCCGCTGGGCGAGCGGGCCGTCGAACACGGGCATCTCGAAATCCAAGGCCAAGCCTCCGCGGTGACGTCTTGGGGAATGCAGAGAGCCTCCGGGGTGGCTCCTCGGATTGTTGACAATCATACGACCGGCTCTTACCGTGTCAACGGTGATCGGCACGGAATCCCCGGTGTTGGCGGTGCTGTGCGGCGACCAGCACCCCCCGGACATGGACAGCATCGAGCACGCGGCCGAGGTGCGTTATACCGACGAGGCGGGTTTAAAGAAGGCGTTACACGGCGCTGACATCCTGTTCGTCTACGACTTCCTGTCCACCGCCGTGCCCGGCGCGTGGGCAGCCGCGGACCGGTTGCAATGGCTGCACATCGCCAGCGCGGGGGTGGACCCGGTGCTGTTCCCCGGTTTGCGTGACAGCGACGTGGTGCTGACGAACTCGCGGGGTGTCTTCGACGACGCCATCGCGGAGTACGTGCTGGGTGTGGTGCTCGCCTTCGCCAAGGATTTCGCGCGCTCGCGGCAGTTGCAGCAGGAGCGGACCTGGCGGCACCGCGAGACCGAGCGGATCGCCGGTCGCCGGGCGCTGGTGGTCGGCACCGGGCCGATCGGCCGGTCGATCGCGCGCCTGCTGCGGGCGGCCGGGCTGGTCGTGGCCGGTGCCGGGCGGACGGCCCGCGAGTCCGATCCCGACTTCGGCGTGGTGCACCCGTCCGCCGAGTTGGCCGGGCACCTCGGCGATTACGACTACGTGGTGGCGGTGGCGCCGCTGACCGAGCAGACCAAGGGCATGTTCGACGCGCGGGTGTTCGCCGCGATGAAGCCCGGTGCGCGGTTCGTCAACGTCGGGCGGGGCGAGCTGGTGGTCACCGGCGACCTGGTCGCGGCCCTGCGCGCGGGCACCCCGGCCGGCGCGGCGCTCGACGTGTTCGACACCGAGCCGCTGCCGGTGGACAGTCCACTGTGGAGCATGGAGAACGTGCTGATCTCCCCGCACATGTCCGGCGACTTCCTCGGCTGGCGCAACACCCTGGTCGAGGTGTTCGCCGGCAACTTCGAGCGGTGGCGCCGCGGGCAGCCGCTTCGTAATGTCGTGGACAAGCGGCTGGGTTACGTGCCGTCCGGCAGCAACTGAGGAGGACCATGAACGAGTCGGGGACCCTGCTGACGGCCAGTGAGCTGGTGGCGGCCTACGGGTCCGGCGAGCTGTCCCCGGTGGAGGCGACGCAGGCTTCTCTCGACGCGATCTCGGCGCGGGACGGTGAGCTGAACGCCTACTGCCTCGTCGACGGCGATTCCGCGCTGGAACAGGCGAAACTGGCCGAGCAGCGGTGGCGCGACGGCAATCCGATCGGCTGGCTGGACGGGGTGCCGACCTCGATCAAGGACATGTTCCTCACCCAGGGCTGGCCGACGCTGCGTGGTTCGCGCTGCATCGACCCGGCCGGGCCGTGGGAGGTCGACAGCCCGGTGACCGCGCGGCTGCGTGAGCACGGGCTGGTGCTGCTGGGCAAGACGACCACGCCGGAACTGGGCTGGAAGGCCGTCACCGACAACACGCTGACCGGCATCACGCGCAACCCGTGGGACCCGTCGCTGACCGCGGGCGGTTCGAGCGGCGGCAGCGCGGCGGCCGTCGCGGCGGGCATGGGCGAGCTGTCGGTGGGGACCGACGGTGGTGGTTCGGTGCGGATCCCGGCCTCGTTCTGCGGCATCGTCGGGTTCAAGCCGACGCACGGGCGCATCCCGCTGTTCCCGGCCAGCCCGTTCGGGCCGCTGGGGCACGCCGGTCCGATGGCGCGTTCGGTGGACGACGTGGCGTTGCTGCTGGACGTGCTCGCCATGTCGGACCACCGGGATCCGTCCGCCCTGCCGCCGACGGTGAGTTCGTACCGGGAGGCGGTGCGTCGGGATGTGCGCGGGGTGAATGCCGCGTATTCGGCGAACCTGGGTTACGTGGACGTCGATCCGGAGATCGCGCGGATCGTGCTGGGGGTGGTGGCCGCCCTGGACGAGGCGGGCCTGCGGGTGGAGGAGACGGACCCGGGTTTCGGGGACCCGCTGGACGCTTTCGACGTGCTTTGGTCGACGGGTGCGGCGAAGTGGCTGGACACGTTCCCGGAGGGTTCGGCGGAACTGGTCGACCAGGGGTTGCGGCGGGTTTGGGAGCACGGGCACACGTTCTCGGCGAGCGACTACCTGGAGGCGAGCGCGGTGCGGGCGGCGCTGGGCATCCACATGGGCGAGTTCCACCTGCGGCACGATGTGCTGATCACGCCGATGATGCCCATCTCGCCTTTCGAGGCGGGGCACGATGTGCCGCCGGGGAGTTCGTACACGAGCTGGCCGGAGTGGACTCGGTTCACCTATCCGTTCAACCTGACGCAGCAGCCGGCCATCAGCGTTCCGGTGGGGTTCACGGCTGCGGGGTTGCCGGTGGGGTTGCAGATCGTGGGGCCGCGGCACTCGGATGACCTGGTGCTGGCGGTGGCGAAACTGGTCGAAGAGGTCAAGCCGCGGGCTACGGACCAACCGGCGATGCCGCGTCGATAAGGGTGCTCTGATGCGAGAGCAGTGCTCTCGGTTGAAGTGGGCGTCGGCGGGGGCTTCGGCAAGGGTGAATTGCGTCGGCGGGGTGGGACTCCGGCGGGGTGAGTTGCGTGGGCGGGGACGGGGCTCGGGCGGGGTGCGTCGGGGGTGGCCCCGGCTGAGGTGTGAGCACTGCTCTCGTTTTGGAGCAGTTGACTCTGATGGGGCAGGGCAGTGCTCGCTAGGGGATTTCTGCTGGCTGGAGGGGATCGTCGAAGTGAGCAGTGCTCTCGTTTCGGAGCGCTGCCCACTTGCGAATCCCCTGGCAAAGCGCCTCGGGCAGCCCAGCGGCGGACATATGCTCTAAAACGAGAGCAGTGCTCACTGTCGCCGAAGGCGAGTCCTTATCCGCGAGAAGCGAGAGCGGTGCTCTCATGAAAGAGCGCTGCTCTCACGAGCTGCGGCCAACCTCAGCGACTACAGCTTGGCGGCTGCAGCTTGCGGCAGCTTGACGGCTGCAGCTTGGCGCCTGTGGTCTTGGCAGCTGCCACTTTGCTTGCTCGTCTCGGGCTGCCTGTCTTGGCCTGCTGGGTCTGGATGGCCCTTTCAGGTGGCTCCGCGCGTTCGCCTCGAATCGCGGTCGCCCTTGGAGGGCTCGTTCAAATTGCCGTCGCCTCTTGGGTGATGGTCTTGAGTTGCCGTCTCCCCTTGGGAGACCGCCTTTGAGATTGTCGTCGCCCTTGGGTACCTAGCCTTGAGTTGGCGTCGCCTTGGGTAGCTGGCCGTGAGTTGGCGTCGCCTTTGGGTACCTAGCCTTGAGTTGGGGTCGCCTTTGGGTGGCTGGTCGTGAGTTGAGGTCGCCTTGGGTAGCTGGTCTTGAGTGGTCGTTGCGCTCGGGCAACCAGCCTTTAGTGCCGTCGCCCTTGGGGGTTGGTCTTGGGTTGCTGCCGCCCTTTGGTGCCTCGTTGAGGGGCGCTCTCGTGTTGACTTGGCTCGCATTCAGGCCGGAGGTCAGGGTGCCGACGGCACAACTCCAGTGACCTCAGCTGGCTGAGCCGCCTTCCTCGTCAAGGTCCGAATCTGCCTGCTGCACAAAGCGAGAGCGGTGCTCACCACGATGAGCAGTGCTCCGGCCAGCAAGGTCGTATCCGCACCGAAGTGAGCGGCCAGCGGCCCCGCGGCGACCTCCCCCACCGGCATGGCGATGAACGAGCCCAGCATGTCGTACGAGTAGACCCGCGCCAGCTTCTCCTCCGGAATGTTCTCCTGCAGCGACACATCCCAAGCCACCACGAACTGCTCGATGGCCACCCCCGCCAAGAAAGCCGCACAAAGCAGCGGCACCAACTGCGGCGAGGAAGCCAGCACCACCAAGGGCACCGCCTCCACCGCGATCACCGCCACCCCGAGCACCAGCGCCCGCCGCGGCTGCCACCGCGCGGCCACCACCCCGCCGGCGAACGCCCCGGCCGTCTGCGCCGCCAGGGCAAAGCCCCAAGCCGCCCGCCCGACCGTCTCGTCGGCGATCGCCGGGCCCAAAACCGCGTAGCTACCCGTGATCACCGCGTTCACCACCCCGAACTGCGCGACCACCACCCACACCCAGGCCCGCGCGGTGAACTCCCGCCAGCCCTCGACCAGGTCCCGCAGCGGGTGCGACCGCGAAACCGCCCGCCGGGTCAACCGCACCCCTCGGTAACCCGCCGCCGACAGCAGGAAGACCGCGGCGTCCACGCCGATCGCCCAGCCCGCACCCAAACCGGCCGCGAGCACCCCGCCCAGTGCGGCGCCGGTGATCCGGCCGGTGTTCGCGCCCATGCGCGCCAGCGCGTTCGCCGGGGTCAGCAACGCAGCGGGCACGGTCTGCGGGGTCAGCGAAGCAGCGGCGGGCAGGGAGACCGCGCTGACCGCACCGTTGAGCGCGCTCAACCCGAGCAGCAGCGGAATGGAAGCGAAACCGCCCAGCACGCTCGCGGCGATCAGGCCCTGCGTCGAAGCGGCCGCGACGCCGGTGCCCTGCAGGATCACCGCCCGCGGCAACCGGTCGGCCAGCACCCCGCCGAACAGCAGCAGCACCACGTTCGCCAGCGAGCGCACGCCGACCACCAGGCCGAGGTCGACCACCGAACCGGTCAGGTCGAGCACCGCGAACGCCAGCGCCACGGGCGCGATCGCGTTGGCGAGTTCGGCCCCCGTCCGCCCGGCGAGCAGCCAACGGAAATCCCGGTGTCGCAACGGGTCCCGCAGGCTCATGACCGGGTCATTTCGAACAGCGCGACGGTGGCGCTCACCCGGCGCGTGCCCGGCGAGCGCGGTGGCCGGGCGGCCGCGTGCAGGAGCTCGCCGAGCTGCTGGGCGAGGTCGACGGCCCGGTTCCAGTCGGCGGGGGAGAGCCAGACCTCCGCATCGGTGACGGCGGACCGGCCCTTCGCCACCCGGTGCTCGGTGCGCCGCCGCAGTTCGCCCGCCAAGGCGGCGGCGAACAGCTGCTCGCCTTCCCGGTCGTCGTGGTTCCACGGCCGCCCGGACCTCGGGACGTGCCGGTACCGCTTGGCCAAGCCGCCCTGGATGCGCACCTCCTCGGCGATCACCAGCAGGCCCGCTTCGTGCAGGCGCCGCAGGTGGTAGCTGACGTTCGCCTGCGTCTCACCCAGTTCGCGGGCGGCTTCGGCGGCGCTCATCGCCGCCCCGGTGAGCAGCGACAAGATGCGCAGGCGCAGGGGGTGGGCGAGCACGCGCAACTCGACCAGCTCGGTCTTCTCCGACATGGACGCGAGTATCGGAGCCAGCTCGGCCAACTGTCAAATGACTCTTTGGGGGTAGTGCCGTGCGCCCGCGGCGGCCCTGTGTTTCGCTGGGCGCATGCGTACGACGACTTTGGGCAGGAGCGGGCTGGAGGTCTCCCGGATCGCCTTCGGGACCTGGCAGCTCGGTGGTGACTGGGGCTCGTTCGACGAGGACACCGCCGCCGAGGCCATCCGGCACGCCCGCGAACTGGGCGTCAACTTCTTCGACACCGCACAGGGATACGGCTCCGGCAAGGCGGAGGCGCTGCTCGGCAAGGCACTGCGCGACGAGCTGAACCGCGACCGGGACAGCCTGGTGATCGCCACCAAGGGCGGCATCTACCCCGGCGAAAACCGCCCCCGCAACGCCGGGCGCGCGTCGCTGCGCAGCGGGGTGGAGGAGAGCCTGCGCCACCTCGGCCTCGACCACATCGACCTCTACCAGGTGCACTGGCCCGACGCGGGCACCCCGGCCGAGGAGACCGCGTCGGCGCTGCAGGAAATGGTGGACGAGGGCAAGATCCGGCACGCCGGGGTGTCCAACTACGACACCCGCCAGCTGGCCGCCTTCGACGCCACCCGGCCGGTGGAAACGCTCCAGCCGCCGTATCACCTGTTCCGGCGGGCGATCGAAGAGGACCCGCTGCCGTACGCGCGTGAGCACAACATCGGCGTGCTCGCCTACAGCGCGCTGGGCAGCGGCCTGCTGACCGGTTCGCTCACCCAGGACACCGTGTTCGAGCCGGACGACTGGCGTTCGCAGGCGTCGGCGTTCCAGGGCGACAGCCTGCGGCGCAACCTGGAGGTGGTGGACGAGCTGAAGGAGTTCGCCGCGGGCAGGGACATCACGGTCAGCCAGCTGGCCATCGCCTGGGTGCTCGCGCAACCGGGTGTGCACGTGGCGATCGTCGGCGCGCGGAAGCCGAAGAACATCTCGGAGAGCCTGGCCGCCGCCGACGTCGACCTGACCGCCGAAGACCTCGCCGAGATCGAGCGCATCACGGCCGGTGCCGTGCAGGTCGACGGCGCCTCACCGGAGGGCATCTCCTAGAGGGTCAGCAGGGTGCCGTCGAGCGGCAGTTCGGCGCCGGCGGCCAGGACCTCCTTGTGCTCCGCGGACTCCGGGCACAGAGCCGGGTTCGTGTTGTTCAGGTGCGTGTAGGCCCAGCGCGTGCCGGGGCGGTGCCGGATGCGGGCGAGGCTGTCCGTGATCGGGACGTGCCCCATGGCCCGCTGCGCCTGCGTGCCGACCCCGGTTCCGGACATCTCGCCGTCACCGTGGAAGGTCCCGTCGAGCAGCACGTAGTCCGCGCCCGCGACGAACTCGTCGAAACCGGGCGGCCAGGTCGCCAGGCAGGGGGCGTAGACGAACACGCCCCCGGTCGACGGGTCCTCGACGCGGTAGGCGACCACCCACGGGCCGTCCATTGTGGAATCCCGGGCGTACTTCGGCTTCTTGTCGCTGACCGGCAGCGCACGAACACGCAGTCCGCCGACCTCCGGCGGCACCGGCGAGAACGTCCAGTCGCCGTACCGGCCGACGGGCAGCGCACCCCGCAAGGCGCCCAGGGCGGCGTCCGGGCCCCACACCTCGAACGACGGTGCCTCGCGCAGCATGACCAGGCCCAGCGTGTGGTCCAGCTCCGCATCGGTGAGCAGCGCACCCCGCAACGGCGTCTCCCGCGGCCCCGGTCCGGCACGCAACACCGGCGACGCGAGGATCTGCGCCCGGATGTCCGGGGACGCGTTGACCAGGTACCAGCCGCGGCCGTCCGCGCTGATCGCCACGCAGTCCTGAGTCCGGTGTGGAGCGTCCGAAGCGCACAGCGCGCAGGCGCAGTTCCACTGCGGGAAACCGCCTCCGGCGGCGGTGCCGAGCAGCAGCACCTTCATCGCGGCACCCGC
Organism: Amycolatopsis sp. NPDC045836; assembly: GCF_056431745.1. Taxonomy (NCBI): domain Bacteria; kingdom Bacillati; phylum Actinomycetota; class Actinomycetes; order Pseudonocardiales; family Pseudonocardiaceae; genus Amycolatopsis; species Amycolatopsis sp. NPDC045836. The sequence goes on from NZ_JBWKKF010000024.1 coordinate 62,117, forward strand.
CGCAGGACCAGTTCCGGTTCCACGGCCGGTGGTGGAGCAGCGAGGACCAGGTCGACGATCTCGCGGTCCGGCGACCGCGAGCACACCGGATCGGTCGCCGCCGCATCGCCGGTGAGCAGGAACGCCTGGCAGCGGCAGCCGCCGTAGTCGGCGCCACGCCGGTCGCAGGACCGGCAGGTCTCGCTCATCCAGTCCTCCCCGCGGAAGGCGTTGAACGACGACGAGCCGTACCAGATCTCGTGCAGTGGCTTGCGGGTGACGTTGTCCAGCTCGAGCGTGGTGATCGCGGTCGCCGCCGGGCACGGCAGCACGTCGCCGTTCGGGGCCACGGTCAGCTGCCGCGCACCCCAGCCGTACATGCACGGTTTCGGGTACGGCTCGTAGTAGTCGGCGACCACGTAGATGATCTCCATGGTGCCCCGCAGGCGTTCGGCGGCGGCCCGCACGACCGGTTCGGCGGCGTCGAGCTGGGCCCTGGTCGGCATCAACGCCGTCCGGTTCTTCAGCGCCCAGCCGTAGTACTGGGTGTTCGCCAGCTCCAGCCGGTCGGCGCCCATCCGCTCGGCGAGCACGATGATCCCGGCCAGCTGGTCGTGGTTCTGCCTGTGCAGCACCACGTTCACGCTCAACGGCAACCCGGACCGCTTGATCAGCGCCGCGGCGGTCAGTTTGTGCTCGTGCGCTCGGGTACCGGCGAGCCGGTCCGCGCGCTCGGCGTCCGCGCCCTGCACGGACAGCTGGATGTGCGCGAGCCCGCGTTCTGCGAGGTCGTCGAGCCGCGCCGAGGTCAGGCCCAGGCCGCTGGTGACCAGGTTGACGTAGCACCCGAGCTCGCTCGCGTGCGAAACCAGCTCCGGCAGGTCGGGCCGGGCCAGGGGCTCCCCGCCGGACAGGTGCACCTGCAGCACGCCCAGTTCCCGCGCCTGCGACAACACCGAAAGCCATTGGCCGGTATCGAGTTCGTCCGCCCGGGTGACCAGTTCGACCGGGTTGGAGCAGTACGAGCAGTGCAGCGGGCAGCGGTGGGTCAGCTCGGCGAGCATGCCCAGCGGCGGCTCCGCGGGCTTCACGTCCATTCGACCACCCGCCGTTCCGCCAACCGCGACAGCACCCCGCTGACGTCCGCCTCGCGCACCCCGCGGTACTGGCAGCCCAGCGCTTCGGTGATGTCGGCGACGCTGGCCTCCCCGTCGCAGAGTTCCAGTACGGCGACGGCGGTTTTGTTGGGCACCAGCACGCCTTCCGGGAACAGCAGCACGTGCGTTTCACGCACCTTGTCGTAGGTGAGCCGGACACCGCGGCGCAGTCGGGGTTTCACGGTCACTCCTTGCGCGCGGCGCGCTCGATGGCGTCCAAGGTGGACCACAGCACGTCGCACTTGAAGGAGAGCGCGGCGATCGCCGCCTCCTGCTGCTCCCTGGTGCGGCAGTGGGTCAGCACGAGGTCCACTGTGGCCTGCCCTTCGCCGGACACCGCGTCGATGCGGTTGGTGAAGTAGGCGAGGTCGGTGCGACTGATCCAGCTGTAGTTGGCCAGCACGTCGGCCACCCGCCGCTTCATCAGTTGGCCGGAGAACATCTCCGTGAGCCCCGACGCGACCGCCTCCACCCACGGTCTGGTCCTGGCGAAGGTGACGTAGGCGTCCACGGCGAACCGGACGCCGGGTACGACGTGCCGCTCGTCCAGCACTTCCTCGCGGCTGAGGCCGACCGCTTCGCACAACCGCAGCCAGCGCTCGATGCCGCCCTCACCCGGTGCGGCCCCGTCGTGGTAGACCAGCCGCGGCAACCACTGGCGCCGCACCTCCGGCAGCGGGCAGTTGCTGATGATCGCCGCGTCCTTCTGCGGGATCATCCGCTGGTAGTACCACCGGTTCGCGGCCCAGACCCGCAGTTCGTGCTCGGACAGCTCGCCGGCGTGCATCCGTTGGTGGAACGGGTGGGTGCCCCAGTAGCGGTGGGACAGTCCGCGCAGGGCGGCGTCGAACTCGGCGTGGCTGAGCGGCGCGCTCATCGTGGCCCCTTCGCTGGGTGCGGGGAGGCGGCGGGGGCGCGCGGCCCCCGCCAGCCCGTTATTCCATGCGGGCCGCGTAGGCCGTGACTTCCATCGGCGTTTCGTACTCGACGAAGTCCGGAGTGGTCCAGACCTCCGTGGGTTCGATCATGCTGACTCCTCGCCATCGACGACGACCGGGCAAGGACGACCCTAGAAGCGCCGTCCGAGGCAAAGCTAGGGTTTCCGCCTTGCCCCGAGCCTGTGTCCCGCTGATGGAGTAGTAAAGCGATTTCGAAGTGACGGAGGGTGCTCAGGATTTGGCGACCGCGCTTTCCAGCTCGGCCAGCGCGGTGTCCAGGTGGGTCAGCAGGCGCTGCAGGTGCGGCACGCTGCGGCGGCAGCCGGTGATGCCGAAGTCCAGGTTGTCGCCGTTGCTGGTCAGCGTGATGTTCAGTGCCTGCCCGTCGAGCAGCACCGAGGCCGGGTAGACGCCGTCGAGCCGCGCGCCGTTCCAGTACATCGTCCGGCGCGGGCCCGGCACGTTGGAGATCACCAGGTTGAACGGCGGGCGCGTGTTGCTGACGAAGCCGGGGATGCCGGACACGCCGAGCGGCGCCACGTTGATGGCGGACAGGATCAGCGCCTGCAGCGGCGTGAGGTCCTTGAAGATGCGCTTGCCGTCGCGCATGGACTGGTGGATCACCTTCAGCCGGTCGGCCGGGTCGCTGCGGTCGGTGGCCAGGTTGCACAGCAGCGCGCCGACCGCGTTGCCGGAGGACTCCCCGGCTTCGACCGGCTTGCGCATGGACACCGGCACCATCGCGACCATCGAGGTGTGCGGCAGCGCCCGCTGCTCGATCAGGTAGTCGCGCAGGGCGCCGGAGCACATCGCCAGCACCACGTCGTTGCGCGACACCCCGGCGGCGGTGGCCACCCGGCGCACGCGGTCGAGCGACCAGGACTGCGCGGCGAACCGCCGCGCGCCGCCGATCGGCACGTTGAGCATGGTCTTCGGCGCCTGCGTGGGCAGGGTCAGGCTGTGCTCGCGGAAGGCTTCGTTGGCCACCTTCACCGCGGCACGCGGCAGTCGCGCCAGCTGGCCGAGCGACTGCCGGGTGCCGGTGAGCAGCGAGAGCGGGTCGCGGCGGGGCCGCCGCACCTGCCTGGTCTTCGGCCCGCCCCACGGCGGCGGGGAATCGCGCTCGTCCGGGCTGTCGCTGAGCGTCGCCTGCATCTGGCGGAGGGCGGAGACGCCGTCCATCAGCGCGTGGTGCACCTTGCTGTACACGGCGAACCGGTCGTCCTGCAGGCCCTCCACCAGGTGCACCTCCCACAGTGGACGGTGCCGGTCGAGCAGGGTGCTGTGCCAGCGGCCGGTCAGTTCGAGCAGCTCGCGGATGCGGCCGGGCTGGGGCAGGGCGGAGTGCCGGAAGTGGTAGTCCAGTTCGAGTTCGACGTCCTCGGCCCAGGCGGCGTAACCCATGGTGTTGACCGGGCGCGCGGGACGGCGGCGGAAGGCGCGGCGGACTTCGGAGCGTTCGAGCAGCCTGCGGCGGAGGTCGCTGAGGTAGTCGGGGCCGGCGTCCTCGGGTTTGCAGAACAGCTGGAGGCCACCGACGTGCATCGGGTGCTCTCGGGATTCGACCAGGAGGAACATCGAGTCGGTAACGGGCATCAACGGCATATCCGGCCACCTCTCTCTCCGGCACCCGGGTTCCACCGGAGGCCCGAGTGTACGCGTGGATCGAGCCGGGGAAACACCCTGCGACAGTGGGAGATCCGCCGGGGGCACCACAACATCGGGTAGCGGTACTGTTCGATCGTTGAACGATTGAGTAGGCTGGCGGCGTGCCGCTCGTCAGCCATGCGAAGCCGAAGTCCGGGGCCGATCAGCTCGCCGACGCGCTGGGTGAGCTGGGCGTGGAGGTGGCCTTCGGCTTGCCGGGCGTGCACAACCTGCCGATCTGGGAAGCGCTCGCGGCCACCGGGCTGCAGCTGATCGGCGTCCGCCACGAGCAGACCGCGGGGTATGCCGCCGACGGTTACGCCCGCGCCACCGGCAAGCTCGGCGTCGCGGTCGTGACCACCGGCCCCGGGGCGGCCAACACGCTGGCGGCGGTGGGCGAGGCGCAGGCGTCCGGTTCCCCGGTGCTGGTCATCGCCACCGACGTGCCGTCCACCCTGCGCCGTCCCGGCACGGTGCGCGGGCTGCTGCACGAGAGCCGCGATCAGGCGGCGTTGTTCGCGCCGCTGACCAAGGGGCAGTCCACCGTCGGCTCGCCGGAGGAGATCGCCGGTGCCGCGATCCAGGCGGCCCGGCTGGCGCAACGGCCGCAGAGCGGCCCGGTCTACCTCGGCATCCCGGCCGACTTCCTGACCGAGGTCACCAAGCGCGCCAAGGACCCCGTGCACGTCGAGCCGGTCAGCGAGCCGCTCGACCTCGGCCGTGCCCGCGAGTTGTTCGAACGAGCCGAGCGGCCGCTGATCTGGGCCGGTGGCGGCGCGCTGCGAGCCGGGGCGGGCACGGTGCTCGGCGAACTGGCGGAGAAGCTGGCGGCGCCGGTGCTCACCACCTACGGCGCCCGCGGCCTGCTGCCCCCCGAACACCCTTGCCTGGCCCCGAACTCGGTGCACAGCCCGGAGGTCGGCGCGCTCTGGGACGAGGCCGACCTGGTGCTCGGCGTCGGCACCGACTTCGACGGCCTGATGACGCAGAACTGGCTGATGCCGCAACCGCCGACGTTGATCACGGTCAACGTCGACGGCGAGGACGCGGCCAAGAACTACCGGCCGGAGCTGAGCCTGGTCGGGGACGCCCGCGAGGTGGTCACCGCCCTGCTCGGGGAACTGCCGCCCAAGGACGGGCTGGAGAAGCTGACCGCCAGGCTGCGCCGGATGAGCGCGACCATCCGGCGGCGCATCCGCGAGGACGAGCCGCAGGCCGCCGACTTCCTCGGCACGCTGGAGGAGGTGCTGCCCGAGGACGCGGTCCTGGTCACCGACATGTGCGTGGCCGGGTACTGGGTCGGCGGGTTCCACCGCATCCCCGGCCCGCGCAAGCTCGCCTACCCGATGGGCTGGGGCACGCTCGGCTTCGGCTTCCCGGCCGCGCTCGGCAGCGCGGCGGCGGGCGCGGGCCGGGCCGTCTGCATCACCGGCGACGGCGGCTTCCTGTTCGCCTGCGGGGAGCTGGCCACCGCGGTGCAGGAGAACCTGCCGGTCACCGTGGTCGTGGTGGAGGACGGCGGGTACGGCATGCTCCGCTTCGACCAGGAGCAGGCCGGGCTGCCCGCCCGCGGGGTGGACCTGGCCGGCCCGGACTTCGTCGCGCTGGGCAAGTCGTTCGGCCTGCGTGCCGAGCGCGTGCAGGGCTTCGGCCGGGCCTTCCGCCGGAAACTGGGCTCGATGATCGGGGCCGACGAGCCGAACCTGCTGGTGGTGGCCGCGGCCATGCGCCCGCCGCTGAACACGTCACCGCGCTGGTACCGGAAGGAACGGGCATGACGCTCCAGGTGGGGGTGGACATCGGTGGCACGTTCACCGATCTGTGCGTGCTGGACGCCTCCGGCGTGGTGGCCATCGGCAAGGCGCTGACCACGCACGACGAACCGGCCCGCGCGGTGGAACAGCTGTTGCGCGCCAACCTGCGTGATCCGTCCCAAGTGGACAAACTGGTGCACGGCACCACGCTGGTCACCAACGCGCTGATCGAGCGAAAGGGAGCCAGGCTGGCGATGCTGAACACCGCGGGCTTCCGCGACGTGCTGGAGATGCGCCGCGAGCACCGCTACGAGCTGTACGACCTGCAGATCGAGCTGCCCGAGCCGCTGGTGCCGCGGCACCTCCGGTTCGACGTGCCGGAACGCATCCTCGCTGATGGCAGCGTGCGCACCCCGCTCGACGAGGAGTACGTCGCCCGGCTCGGCACCGAACTGGCCGAACGCGGCATCGAAGCGGTGGCGATCTGCTTCCTGCATTCGTTCACCAATCCCGAGCACGAGCGCCGGGCGCGGGACGTGCTGGCCGGGGTGGCGCCCGGGTTGCGGGTGGCGCTGTCCTCGGAGGTGGTGCCGGAGATCCGCGAGTTCGAACGGGCCTCGACCACGGCCGCGAACGTTTACGTGCAGGACCTGACCGAGCGCTACCTGCGTGATCTCGAACAGCGGGTGCACCGCGCGGGCATCGGCCCGGCACCGCACATCATGCTGTCCAACGGCGGCATCGCCACGGTGGACACCGCCGCGCGGTTCCCCATCCGCATCCTCGAATCCGGGCCCGCCGGTGGGGCGCTGGCGGCGTCGGCGTTCGGGGCGGTGGCCGGGGAGGCCGATCTGCTCGCCTTCGACATGGGCGGCACCACGGCGAAGCTGTGCCTGATCTCCGACGGCGCGCCGCTGGTCACGCACGAGTTCGAGGTCGACCGGGTGTACCGGCTGCTGCCGGGATCCGGGCTGCCGGTGAAGGTGCCGGTGACCGACATGATCGAGATCGGCGTCGGCGGCGGTTCGATCGCCCGCATCGACGCGCTCGGACTGCTCACCGTCGGCCCGGATTCGGCGGGTTCCGAGCCGGGTCCGGTCTGCTACGGCCGCGGTGGCACCCAACCCACGGTCACCGACGCCGACCTGGTGCTCGGCTACCTCGACCCCGGGTACTTCCTCGGCGGCGAGATGACGCTGGACCTGGACGCGGCACGCGAGGTCATCCAGCGGGAGATCGCCGGACCGCTGGGCGTCAGCCTCGAAGAGGCGGCGTACGGCATCCACGCGCACGTCAACGAGGACATGGCGAACGCCGCACGCGTGCACGCGGTGGAACGCGGCAAGGACCCGGCGCGGCTGCCGATGTTCACCTTCGGCGGGGCCGGGCCGGTGCACGGCGTCGGGGTGGCGCGGGCGCTGGGTGCCCGGCAGGTGGTCGCCCCACCCGCCGCGGGCGTGATGAGCGCGGTCGGTTTCCTGACCGCCCCACTGGCCTTCGACTTCGTGCGCACCTCGCGGGCCGGGGTGGACGAGCTGAGCTGGTCCGAAGTGGACGCCCTGTTCACCGAGATGGAGCGTGAGGGCGAGGAACTGCTCAAAGCGTCCGGAGTGGACTCGGTGACGCACAGCCGGATCGCCGAAATGCGGTACGCGGGGCAGGGGTACGAGATCCGCGTGCCGGTGCGCGAAGGCGAATGGCCCGCGTCACTGGTGCACGACTTCACCGAGACCTACCGCGAGCTGTACCGCCGGACCGGCCCCGACGTGGGGGTGGAAGTGCTGAACTGGCGGGTGGTTTCGGCCGGTCCGGTGCCGCGGGTGAACCTGCGGCTGAACGTCGGCGCCGGGGACGGGGAGGCCCGCAAGGGCAGCAGGCAGGCGTACTTCCCGGGTGGTTTTGTCGACACGGCGGTGTACGACCGCTACCGGCTCGAGGCGGGTGACCGCGTCGACGGCCCGGCGATCATCGAGGAACGTGAGTCCACTCTGGTCGTTCCACCCGGCGCGGTGTGCACCGTGCGGGCCGACTCCGGTCTGGTGGTGACCCCGTGAGCGTGGACCCGATCCTGGTCGGCGTGGTCGGCAACCGGCTGCACTCGATCCTGGCCGAACAGCAGAACGCACTGGTCAACACGGCGTTTTCCGCCGTGGTGCGGGAATCGCTCGACCTCGCCTGCGCGGTGTTCGACTCCCGCGGCGAGATGATCGGGCAGTCGGTCGGCGGCACGCCGGGGCACATCAACGCGATGGCCACCGGCATGCACCACTTCGTCGCCGCCCACCCGCCCGGATCGCTGGCACCCGGCGACGTGCTGCTGACCAACGACCCGTGGCAGACCGCCGGGCAGATCAACGACATCACCGTGGCCACCCCGGTGTTCCACCGCGGCCGGGTGATCGCCTGGTTCGCCTCCTGCTGCCACGCCCCGGACATCGGCGGCCGGCTGGTTTCCGCCGAGGCGAACGAGGTGTTCGAAGAGGGCCTGCGGCTGCCGATCCTGAAGTTCCTCCGGGCCGGTGAGGTCAACGCCGACCTGGAATCGATCATCCGGGCCAACGTGCGCACGCCGGAGGAGACCATCGGCGACCTGTACGCGCAGGTGGCGGGCAACACCGTCGGCGCGGCGAGCCTGGTGCGGCTGGCCGAGGAGTTCGACCTGGACTCCCTCGACGAGATCGCCGCGGAGATCATGAACCGGTCGGAGCGCGCGTTGCGGGACGCCATCGCCGCGTTGCCGGACGGCACCTTCCGCAGCGAACTGCGGACCGACGGCTTCGGCGGCGAAGAGGTGCGCCTCGAGGCCGCGCTGACCGTGCGCGGTGAGGACATCGACATCGACTTCGCCGGTTCGTCACCGCAGAGCAGGCACGGCATCAACGTGGTGCTCAACTACACCCGGGCGTACGCCTCGTTCGCGGTGAAGGCGGCGATCGCCCCGGAGGTGCCGCACAACGCGGGCTCGTTCCGGCCGGTGCACGTGACCGCGCCGGCCGGCTCGGTGCTCAACTGCCTGCCGCCCGCCCCGGTCGCCTCCCGGCACCTGATCGGCCACTTCCTGCCGTCCCTGCTGATCGGCGCACTGGACGGGCGGATGGCGCACAGCGCCGACGCGCTCTGGATGACCATCTGGCGTGGACGGTCCCATGAGGACGGTCGCGAGTTCATGCTGAACGTGTTCCAGACCGGGGGCATCGGCGCGCGGGCGACCAAGGACGGCCTGAACACCACGGGCTTCCCGAGCGGGCTGCGGGCCACGCCGACCGAAGTGATCGAGACCATGGCGCCACTGGTGCAGATCCGGCGGGTGCTGCGCACGGACTCCGGTGGCGCGGGCACCCACCGCGGTGGGCTCGGCCAGTCGACCACGGTGACCGCCCGCGGGCACATCTCCTGGAGCGTGAACGGGAACGTCGACCGCACCAGCTCACCGGCGACCGGGGTGCACGGCGGCCTGGACGGCGAGCCGGGCCGGTTCGGCCTGGCCGACGGCACCGAGCTGCCCGGCAAGCGCCGGGTCCACCTGGCACCCGACGCCGAGGTGGACGTGGTGCTGCCGGGCGCCGGTGGTTACGGCGATCCGCGCGAACGCGACCCGGAACGCGTGCTCGCGGACGTGGTCGACGGTTACGTGTCGATCGAAGCGGCACGGGAGACCTACGGCGTCGAGATCCGCTACACCGGCAGGCCGGACGCGCTGGTCCGGCTGCCCGCCGACTACCGCATCGTCGAGAGGGACTGAACATGGGCCGCATGGACAACAAGGTCGCGCTGGTTTTCGGTGGGGCGCGGGGGATCGGCCTGGCCACGGTGAAGGAGTTCCTCGCCGAGGGCGCGATCGTGCACGCGAGCGACATCCGCGAGCCCGCCGAGGTGATCGAGCACCGCAACTACCGGCACACCATCGCCGACGCCACCGACGAAACCGCCGTCCAGGCCGTGGTGGAGCAGTCGCTCGGTGAGCACGGCCGGATCGACGTGCTGTTCAGCAACGTCGGCATCCACCTCGGCAAGCCGCTGCCGGAGACCACGCTCGCCGAGTTCGACCACATCTTCGCGCTGAACGTGCGCACCGCGTTCCTGACCTCGCGGGCGGTGCTGCCGCACATGATCGAGGCCAAGGCGGGCAGCATCGTGCTCACCTCGTCGAACGGCGGCATGATGGGCCGCCCGGCCGACCCGGTGTACAACGCCACCAAGCACGCGCTGGTCGGGCTGGCCAAGTCGCTCGCCGTGGCGCACGCGCACCTGGGCATCCGGGTCAACACCGTCAACCCCGGTGCCATCGACACCGACATGCTGCGCGGCACGCTGGCCTCGCCGGACGAGTTCGAGGCCAAGCAGCACGCGCTCACCGCGAGCACCCCGGCCGCCCGCGTCGGCGAGGCGTGGGAGGTGGCGAAGGCGGTGGTCTTCCTGGCCAGTGACGAATCGCGGTTCGTCAACGGCGCGGTGCTCCCGGTGGACGGGGCCAAGGCCGCCGGGGCGATGCCGGGCAACCGCTACTCGCTCGACTTCGACCTGGGCGTGCGGTGACCGGCGGCGATCCGTCGGCGGTGCTCGCTGGCGACCGGTCGTCGCTGGCCAGGGCGGGCACCGCCGAGCGGGTGGCCCAGATCCTGCGGCAGCGCATCACCGAGGGCGTGTTCCTGCCGGGGACCCGGCTGTCGGAACCGGCGATCAGCGGGGCGCTCGGGGTTTCCCGGAACACCCTGCGCGAGGCGTTCCAGCTGCTGGCGCACGAGCGGCTGGCGGTGCGCGAACTCAACCGCGGGGTGTTCGTCCGCGAGCTGACCGCGCCGGACATCGAGGACCTGTACCGGATCCGGCGCATGGTCGAATGCGCTGCGGTCCGCGAGGCCGCCGACCGCGGCGACCTGGTGCTCACCGAGCTGGAGCAGGCGCTGGCGACCGGCAAGCAGGCCGCGCTCGCCGAGGACTGGCAGGCCGTCGCCACCGCCAGCATCCAGTGGCACCAGGCGCTCTGCGAGCTGGCGGGCAGCGATCGGGTGGCGGGCACGATGCGCCAGGTGCTCGCCGAGACGCGGTTGTTCTTCGTGCTCACCGAGAGCACGCAGGCGTTCTTCGAGCCCTACCTGGCGCGGCACGAGAAGATCATCGGCCACCTCCGCCGCCGCCGCTTCGACCTGGCCGAGCAGGCACTGGAACGTTACCTCCGCGATGCCGAACGCCAGCTGCTGGCCGCCTACCACCGCCGGAAACCCCAATGACCTCACCACGCCGGAATACGGTTCTGCGCTCGGCAACAACACGCGAGGCTCAAAAGCGACCTCGCCGTCGCGCCGGAGGCGCGACCAAAAATCCAGCTAAGGTGCAAGGCGTTCCGCTGGACCGACTAGGGAGTTTGCTGCGATGCGTGACGTGATCTATGTCGACGGCAAGTGGATCGCCTCCTCCGCGCCGGAGACCATCGACGTGGTCAACCCGGCCACCGAGGAGGTGATCGACCGGGTGCCCGCCGGGAGCGCCGCCGACGTCGACGCCGCCGTGGCCGCCGCGCGCCGGGCGTTCGACGGCTGGTCGGCCACCCCCGCTGAGCAGCGCTGCGGTTACCTCGGGCAGCTCGCGGCGAAGCTGAAGGAGCGCAACCAGGCGATCGCCGAGGCGATCACCGCGGACATGGGCGCGCCGGTGAAGATCGCGCAGAAGGTGCAGGCCGGACTGCCCGCCGTGGTGGCGGCGAGCTACCGCGATCCAGCAGTGGTGCCCGACCGCGGTGAGGAGGTCGGCAACTCGCTGATCGTGCGGGAACCGATCGGCGTGGTGGGGGCGATCACGCCGTGGAACTACCCGTTGCACCAGATTGTGGCGAAGGTCGCACCCGCGTTGGCCGCCGGTTGCACGGTGGTGCTCAAGCCGAGCGAGGTGGCCCCGCTGGCGGCCTACCTGCTCACCGACATCCTCGACGAGATCGGCCTGCCGCCCGGCGTGTTCAACCTGGTCAGCGGCACCGGCCCGGTGGTGGGTGAAGCCATCGCGGCGCACCCGGACGTCGACATGGTCTCGTTCACCGGTTCCTCGCGGGCCGGCGCGCGGGTGTCCGAGGTGGCCGCGCAGACGGTCAAGCGGGTGGCGCTGGAACTGGGCGGCAAGTCGCCGAACGTGATCCTGCCCGACGCCGACCTGGCCACCGCGGTCAAGTCCGGGCTGAGCAACGTCTACCTCAACAGCGGCCAGACCTGCACCGCGCTGACCAGGATGATCGTGCACCGCGACCAGCGGGACGAGGTGGTCGGCCTGCTCGCCGACGGGGTGGCGAAGTTCCGCGTCGGCGACCCGGCCGACCCCGCCACCAAGCTGGGCCCGCTGGTCTCGGCCGCCCAGCGCGACCGCGTGCGCGGGTACATCCAGCGGGGCATCGAGGAGGGCGCGACGCTGGTCGCCGGTGGCCCGGACGCGCCGGAGGGCCTGGACAAGGGCTACTACGTCCGGCCGACCGTGTTCGCCGACGTCACCCCGGAGATGACCATCGCGCAGGAGGAGATCTTCGGGCCGGTGCTCTCGGTGCTGACCTACGAGACCGAGGAGGAGGCGGTGGCCATCGCCAACGGCACCCAGTACGGCCTGGCCGCCGCGGTCTGGGCCGGGGACGCCGAGCACGCCACCGCGGTCGCCAGGCGGATCCGCGCCGGGCAGGTCGAGGTCAACGGCGGGGCGTTCAACCCGCTGGCCCCGTTCGGCGGTTACAAGCAGTCCGGCAACGGCCGGGAACTGGGCCGGTTCGGGCTGGAGGAGTTCCTCGAGACCAAGGCGATCCAGCGCTGATGCGGCCGCTGGACGGCCTCCGCGTGGTGGACCTGTCCCGGATCCTCGCCGGGCCGTACTGCACGCAGCACCTCGGGGAGATGGGCGCCGACGTGATCAAGGTCGAGCCGCCGGGGCACGGGGACGACACGCGGAACTGGGGCCCGCCGTTCGTCGGCTCGACGGGCGAGGCGGTCTACTTCCTCGCCGCGAACCGGAACAAGCGCGGCATCGTGCTCGACCTCAAGGACGAGCGCGGCCAGGAGGCCGTCCGGCGGCTGGTGGCGCGGGCCGACGTGCTGGTGGAGAACTTCCGCCCCGGCACGCTGGAGCGCTGGGGGCTCGGTTACCGGACGCTGTCGGAGCTGAACCCCCGGCTGATCCACGTGTCCATCACCGGGTTCGGGCAGACCGGGCCGTACCGCGACCGCCCCGGGTACGACCTGATCGCGCAGGGCATGGGCGGGGTGATGGGGCTGACCGGCGAACCCGGCGGCCCACCGGCGAAGGTGGGCCTGCCGGTGGCCGACCTGAACGCGGGCACCTGGGCGATCATCGGCGTGCTGATGGCGTTGCAGGCCAGGCACACCACCGGTCGCGGGCAGTACCTGGACGTGTCGCTGATGGACGCCCAGCTCGCCTGGCACACCTACGCCGCCGGGGCGTACTTCTACGACGCGGAACGCCCGGAGCGGATGGGCTCGGCGCACCCGAGCATCGTGCCGTACCAGGCGTACCCGACCGCCGACGGCTGGCTGAACGTGGCCGTGGGCAGCGAAAAGCTCTGGCGCGGGTTCCGGGAACTGCTCGGGCTGGACGACGACCCGCGGTTCGCCACGAACGCGTCGCGGGCGGAACACCGGGACGAGCTGAATTCACGCATCGCCGCGGTCATGCGCACCCGCACGAACGCGGAATGGCTGAAGAAGTTCGAGGAGGCGTCCATCCCGGCCGGTCCGATCAACACCGTCGACGAGGTGTACGAGGACCCGTGGGCGGAGGAACGCGAGCAGGTCGTCCGGCTGCCGCACCCGAGCGTGGGCACCTACCACGGCACGGGGTTCCCGGTGAAGGCGTCGGAAACCCCGGCGCGGCCCAGTTCCGCCCCGCCGCTGCTCGGGCAGCACACCGAGGAGGTGCTGGCGGAACTGGGGTTCAGCGCCGAGGAGATCGCCGGGTTCACCCGGTGAGGCCGTCCAGTTCGGACGCCAGCGCCTCGATCGCGGCCAGGTACTGCTCGACCTGGTGCACGATCGCGGCACACGCCTCGTGCACCAGATCGGCGGGTTCCGGGGTGAGGTCCCCGTCGAGCACCAGCACGCAGGCGGCGTCGGCCCGGATCGCCACGTCGACCGCGTACCGGGCGGCGGCGCGGGCGAAGCCGTCGAGCTGGTCGGCGATGCGCAGGCCGGCCAGCACGGTCTTCTCGGTCGCCTCCCGCTCGTCCCGGTAGGCGCGCACCAGCTCACCGCGATCGGTGAAGTGGCCGCGGATGCGGGCCTCGCTGTAGTCGACATTGGCTTCCGCCAGCGGTTTCTGCGCCGCCCGCGCCCGGTCCACCATGCCGCGCAACGCGGCGGGCGCGCAGTCGACGTACCGCAGCGCGTGCAGCGGGTCGGGCGCGTGCAGGTATTCCGCCGCCGCCCGCAACCGCACCAGGTGGGCGGCGGCGGTGCGCAGCTCGCGGTGCATGAACACCATCGGCACCCTTCAGGCGTAGCGGAGCAGGTGCTCGTCGGCGGCGTCGCGGAGTTCGTCCGCCTCCCGCTCGGTGGCGTCGGCCAGCACCCGCATCCCGGCGGCGCGCGTGCGGATCGCGGCGTTCCACAGCTCCGCGAGCAGCCGCGCCTGGGCCGAGTACCCGAAGGGCGGCCCGCCGGTCTGCGGATCCGGCTCCTCCCGCCCCAGCTCCACCACCCCGGCGGCGAACCGCGCGGTCTCCGCCGCGTCGTCCATCATCGCCGCGGGCTGCGGCCCATCCGGTCTGAAACCACCCATCGGTCACTCCTTGGTCCGGTTACCCCGCATTCAATACGACGTCTGGCCCAGTCAGCGGTTCCGCGTCTTCGGCCACGCCTCCGGCGTGGCGCGCGAGGCCGCTTCTGACCAGCGCGACCTCGCGGGGGCTACAAACCGTATTGGGTGAAGGCATCCTGGATGCGTTGCGCGTGGTGGTGCAGGACGGTGATCGCGGTGCGTTTGGCCTCGTCGCCGAAGCGGAGGGCCGGGCCGGCGACGGTCAGCACGGTCGGCCGCTGCCCCGGCACGCGCACCGGCACCGAACAGGACCACACGCCCTCGTCGACCTCGCCCGAGCTGACCGCGTACCGGTTCAGCTCGGCCCGCTTCAGCTCCTCCCGCAGACCGGCGCCCCGCCGCTGCACCACCTCGGCGAGCCGCCGGCTGCGCTCGGGTTCGGGCAGGCTGGCCAGCAGCATCTTCCCCGACGAACTGGTGCCCAGCGGCACCGAATGCCCCGGCTGGAAGGCGAACCGCATGGCCTGGTCGCACTCCACCCGGTCCACGCAGACCGCCGCGTCGCCGAAGTGCTGGAACAGCAGCACGGTCTCCCGCAGCCCCCGGGTGGCGTCCTCCAGCACCGGGCGCGCCAGCCGGACCAGGTCGTTCGCCACCTGCGCGGCCCGCGCCAGCGGCATGACCTGCGACGTGACGTGGTAGCGCCCGGCCCGGCCCTCCTCCAGCAGCTGCAGTTCCTTGAGCAGCGCCACGTACCGGTAGGTGGTGGCGATCGGGGTGCCCACCAGCGCGGCCAGCTCCGCCACGGTGGCCTCCGGCCGCCGTTCGGAGAACGCCAGCAGCAACTGCAACACCTTGCGGGAGCTGCTGGCGCCCGGTGTCCGCTTGGCGGTCATCGCCCCATGGTTGATCAACTTCGGGGGAACTGCAAATCAGTCGCAGACCACGTCTTCGACCGTGCGCTTGACCACCGCTTCCGCCGGACCACCGAAGGCCTCGGTGGACAGCGACAGCACGACGCCACGGCGGCCGTCGCCGCTGAAACCGTTCCGGGTGGCGAAACCGGGGATGTCCCCGCCGTGCGACCACGCGAATTCGCCGCAGCCGAGCGGGTTGCTGGTGATGCCCAGCCCGTACGCGCTGCCCGGCTCGGTTTCCTGCCAGGTCTTCGCGGGCACCGTCTTCCGCATCTCGGCGAACTCCGCCGGGCGCAGCAGCTTGCCGCCGAGCAGGGCCTGCCAGAACCGGCTCAGGTCCGACGGCGTGGAGACCATGTCCCCGGCCGCCCCGCCCCAGGTCGGGTTCAGTTCGGTGGTGTCGACCAGTTTGGTGGTGCCCGGCCAGACGGTGTAACCGCGGGCGTGCGGCTTCGGCAGCCCGGTCCGCTCACCGGGGGAGAAGGT
This sequence comes from Amycolatopsis sp. NPDC045836, assembly GCF_056431745.1. Lineage (NCBI taxonomy): Bacteria > Bacillati > Actinomycetota > Actinomycetes > Pseudonocardiales > Pseudonocardiaceae > Amycolatopsis > Amycolatopsis sp. NPDC045836. The sequence goes on from NZ_JBWKKF010000024.1 coordinate 77,737, forward strand.
GTCGCGCAGGCCCAGCGGCTTCAGGATGCGCGCGCGGACCTGGTCCGCCCACGGCGCGCCGGTGATCTTCTCGATCAGCATGCCCGCCAGCAGGTAGTTGGTGTTCGAGTAGTCCCAGCTGGTGCCCGGCGCGAACTCCGGCGGCTGCGCCATCGCCCGCTCGACCAGCTGGGCCGCGTCGTGGCGGTCGAAGCGGTGTGCCAGGAAATCCTGCTCGCTGCGCAACGGCAGGTCCCTGGTGTAGTCGTGCAGCCCGCTGGTGTGCTGCAGCAGCTGGCGCACGGTGATCTGGTCACCGCCGGGGCTGGTGACCACGCCCGGCAGCAGGTCGGCGACCTTGTCCTCGAGGCCGAGCCGCCCCTCGCCGACCAGCTGCAGCACCACCACGGCGACGAAGGTCTTGGTGTTGCTGCCGATCCGGAACGAGCCGTCGTGCGGTACCGGCTTCGACCTGCCCGCTTCGGCCACGCCCGACCGCGCGGTCAATCGGCGGGTCCCGGTGCCTGCCTGCGCCTGCACCCCGGTGATCCCGGCGTCGCGGATGGCGTCCAGGTGGTGCTGCAGGTCCGCGCGGCCGAAACCGGGGGTGGTCGCCAGTGCCGGTGCGGCGGTGGTCAGGGTGAGTGCGGTGATGACGGCTGCGGTGGTGATCCGAGTTGCTCCCATGCCTGGAAAACTATGGGGCGCGCGCGGTTCGTCACAGGGAGTGCTTACCCGTCTCGGGGGTGGAGCTGGCCCTACCTCCGGCGGAACGCGCGCTCGAACCGGTCGTGCCGCGCGGACACCGGACTGGGGGTGTCGCCGTCGGCGAACCAGTCCGCCAGCGCGGCCCAGGTTTCGGTGCGCTGCTGGAAGTCCTTGCGCGTGCGCGGCGCGATGGCGTGGTCACCGGGGGTGCGCAGCAGGTGGGACAGCTCGACCAGCCGGTCGGCGCACCGGCGCAGGTACAGCTCCGTCTCCTTGTTCACCGTGTGCTCGCCCTGCGGCAGCTGCCACTCCTTGCGCAGCTCCATGTCGTCGGTGAGGGCGGCGGCCCTGGTGAACAGGGCGTGCTCGGAGTACGCCGGGAAGCGGATCTCGTCGCAGGCGTACCCGGAGGCGTGCGACCAGCGCTGCAGCGCCTTGATCGCCTGGTACCGCGTCTGCCACTCGTGGTTCCCCGACGCCAGCTGGGAGATCGTCTCCCACGCCTCGTGCTCCGCGCGGTGCCAGGTGTCCGCGGCCACCTCGTCGATGAACTCCTTGGGCTGCGGGGTGTACCGGCGCCAGGCGTGGGACAGGCAGCTGGCGATCTGCCGCACCAGCGTGGAGGTGTAGGTGGCCAGTTCCCAGGCGTGCACCCGGCGCGGGCGCAGCGGGGTGGGGCGGTCGGGGGAGTAGGTGATCATCTCGAAGGCGCGGAACTCCGGCTGCCCGCGCAGGGTGGACAGGTCGGGGTCCTCCGACATCACCCACGGGCGGCGTTGCGCCAGGTAGCCGGAATGCCGCGACGCCGCCGCGCTGTCGAGCTGCGCGATCGCTTTGGTGATCAGGGTTTTCTTCTCGAGCGCGTCGAGGGGGCGCACGGTTTCCTCGGCGGTACCGGGTTCACCGCGCATGCCGGTCGGCAGCAGGGTCACCGCGTACACGCACGCCGCGTTGTAGTGCTCGTGCCAGACCGACGACGGGCCACGGGGTTTGAGCTGCTCCTCGACCACCTCGGTGAGCGCCCGCACCGACGGCGGCCACGTGGTGTCCTTCGCCAGCGGCTCGAACCCGTCCACCGCCACCCCCTTGACCGGGGCGTACCCGCCGAGCGGCGTGCCCATCTCGGCGTGGGACATGGACCGGCGCAGGTGCACCGCGAGCAGGCCGAGCCGGAGGCAGTTGTCCGACAGAAGCTGCCGCAGGCGCCGCGGCCGGGGTTCGGCGATCAACTGCTCCAGTTCGTGCTGCGCGACCTGGCAGAGGTAGGCCCGCAGCCGGGCGGCCTTGGTCTCGTTGGGGGCGCCGTCCGGCTCGTCGAGCAGCCCGGCAGGCGGGGGCAGGACCTCGCGGTAGCGGTCGAACCGGAGCCGGATCGATTCCCGCATCCGGATCTGCCGCATCCGGGTCTTCGGGTCGCCCAGCCACCAGTCGTGGGCCAGCCAGTCACCGCGGCCGAGGACCAGCGCGCGGCGGTAGCGGGCGAGCAGCAGCGCGGCCGCTTCCGGGGTGGACGGGCCGTACTGCCGGTTCTCGCACAGGGTGACCACGTCGTCGTAGGTGACCAGGGCGGCCAGGTGCAGGTCGAGGCGTTCCTGGAGGTTGCCGATCTCCACGCGGATGTGCACGTTGGCCGGGTCCAGCTCGATCGCGCGGTGGTACTCGGCGAGGGCTTCGTCGTAGCGGCGCTCGGACTTGTACTGGTTGGCGCGTTCGTAGGCGTCGAACAGGGCGCCGGGGATCTTCGCGCCGCGCCAGCGGGCCCACTGCTGGGTGCGGCAGTACTTGCTGCGGGGGATGACCAGCGCGGCCACCGCGTTCGCGGCGCGGCCGAGCAGGCGCTGCTCGTCGTCGTCGGTGAGCAGGAGCGGGCTGGCGGCGAAACCGGGCTGGCGCACCACGTCGAGCACCAGTTGGTGGCGGCCGTCGGCGGAGCGGAGGCGGCCGCTGATCCGGATCGCGTGCGGTGGCCGGGCCAGGCGGATCAACCGCGAGGCGACGGTCCACCAGCCCGTCGCGGCTTCGCCCGCGCTTTCCACGATCTGGATGAAGTCGTAGGAGCGGGAGACCCCGGGGACCACGGCGGGGGTGTACATCCGGGATTCGTTGAGCTTGCACTTGAAGGCCGCGGTGATCTCGGCCGGTGATTGATCGCCGTCGATTTCGAACAGTTCGATGTCGACTTCGTTGGCGTTGTAGGCGGCTATTTCCAGCCGGGCGCGGCCGATGCCGTAGAGGGTGAAGAGCAGGGAAACGATCAGGCCGGTGAACAGGGCCACGGTCATCGTGATCGAGGCACCGGTGGGGGCTCTTTCCGGAACGGTGATCCAATAGGGGAGCAGGAGGAAGACGAGCGCGAACAGCGCGGCCGCGCCGCTGAAGAACCACCAGCGGACCATCCGCGCCTTCGGCAACTCGGCCGGCTCGAACTCCGGCCGGTGACGAACTGGCATCACGGCAGGCAAAACCCCCTCACCGCAATTCTGGCAGAGGGGGTCAGGTGTGTACAGGGTGCGATTCCGTTGAGCGGGTGATTCCACCCCGGTTTTTCATTCTGACTGGCTCACCCCCGCCGGGTTCTTGGCTTTGGACCGGGGATGGGAAGGGGGTGGCCGGGCGCGAGCCCGGGGTCGAGGATCGGGCCCGGGTTTGCCGAACCCCGGAGAAGGAGCCCACGGGGGTGACGGGGGGGGCCACACCCGTGGGCACCGGCTCACTGCAGGGCGGCCCGCAGGGTGGCGGCGGCCTGGGCGATGGCGGCGCCGGCGGCCGGGGTTTCCCGCAGGGCGTTCAGCATCACGAAGTCGTGGATGACGCCCTGGTACCGCACGGCCGTCACCGGGACGCCCGCCTGCCGCAGTTTGCTGGCGTATGCCTCACCCTCGTCGCGCAGCACGTCGGCCTCGGCGGTGATGACCAGGGCCGGCGGCAGGCCCGCCAGGTCGTCCAGGCCGGCGCGCAGCGGGGAGGCGGTGATCTCCGCGCGCTGGGCGGGGTCGGTGGTGTACTGGTCCCAGAACCACTGCATGCCGTCCCGGCGCAGGAAGTAGCCCTCCCGGAACCGCTGGTACGACTCGGTGTCGAAGCTCGCGTCGGTCACCGGGTAGAACAGCACCTGCTGCCGGAACCGGACGTCACCGCGCTGCTTGGCCAGCAGCGTCACCGCCGCGGTCATGTTGCCGCCGACCGAGTCACCGGCGATGGCGATCCGCCCGGCGTCCAGGTTGTGCTCGCCGCCGTGCTCGGCGACCCACTTGGCCGCCGTGTAGTTCTGCTCGACGGCGATCGGGTACCTGGCCTCGGGCGACAGGCTGTACTCCGGGAAGACCACGGCCGCACCGGCGCCGACGGCCAGTTCGCGGACCAGCCGGTCGTGCGTGTGCGAGTTGCCGAACACCCAGCCCGCGCCGTGCAGGTAGACGATCACCGGCAGCGGGCCGTCGGCGCCGGCCGGGCGGATGATGCGGACCCGCACGTCACCGGGGATGGTCAGGTCTTCGACGTCCACGGCGGGCTTGGCGATCTCGCCGGACTGCACCTCGTCGACCGCCTTGCGGCCGTCGGCGGGAGCCAGGTCGAACAGGAACGGGGGCTGCGAAGTCGCTTCGGCGAACGCCTGGGCGGCCGGTTCGAGGGGGAGGTTGTGCGGGTTCGCGGTCATGGCTGACTCCGGTATGAGGGAGAACGTTCTGTCTCGTTCTGCTGACACTGAACCTAGCCCGGTCGCCACGGCTTCGCCAGAGGAACAAGACAGAACGTTCTGTTACGCTCGTCTCATGACTATTGCGACTGGCCGCCGGTCAGCGGCCCGGGAACGGCTGGTGGAGACCGCCGCGCGCATCTTCTACGCCGACGGCATCCACTCGGTCGGCGTCGATCGGGTCATCGAGGCGGCCGACGTCAGCCGGGCCACCTTCTACCGGCACTTCCCGTCCAAGGAGGACCTGGTCTGCGCCTACCTGGTCGCCGAGGACCAGTCGCTGCGGCGGCGGGTCGCGGCCGCGGCCGAACGCGCCGAGGACCCGCGTGAACTGCTCGAACGCCTGGTCGCGGGCCTGGGTGAGCTGATCTGCGGTGCCGGGTTCCGCGGCTGCCCGTTCATCAACGCCGCCGCCGAGTACCCCGATCCCGGCCACCCGGTGCGCCGGGTGGTGCGTGAGCACCGCGACTGGTTCGCCGGCGCGCTCGCCGAACTGGCCGTCCAGGCGGGCATCCCGGCGGAGATCTCCAGCGTGCTGGTCTTCCTGCGTGACGGCGCGATGGTCGGCGGTTACCTGGAGGACCCGGTGGCCGTGCGGGAGAAGCTGGCGCTCTCGGTCAGGGCGTTGGTGCGGTAGCCGGGCACGGCTCGTGGACGAACCGCGGGTCGGCGTCCAGCGCGGCGATCAGCGTGGCGGCCTGGTCCTTGCGCGGGAACACCACGGCGTAGAGCTGCGTGCCCTCACGGCGGAAGTTGGCCACCTGGTAGGTGTCGCGGTAGACCGCGTCGTCCGTGCACTGTGGACGGACGGCGAAGCCGTTGCCGGTGACGATGCCCAGCGCCGGCTTGCGCACGTTGACCACGTAGTCGTAGTCGTGCGCGATGTGGCCGATCGGCCCGCTCTCCTCGGTCCGGTGACCGTGACGCGCGATGTGCTCGTCGGTCAGGCCCAGCACGTCGACCACCGGCACCGACGGACCGGCCCGGTAGGACAGCGCGCCGTTGGCGTAGGTGCTGATCAGCGTGCCCGGCGGCAGGTTCTGCCCGAGCAGCGAGCCGAACTCCTCCATCTCGGCGATCTTCGCGCGCCACTGGTGCATCAGCTCGAGCATCTTCGGGTCGGTGATCGACACCAGCAGCGACAGCCCGCAGACCGCGGCGGCGGCCAGCGGCACCAGGCGCAGCCCGGAGATCCGGGCCCGCAGGCTCTCGGCGTCCAGCAGTCCGCACGCGGCCACCGACGCCACCCCGAGCAGCGGCGGCACCGGCGCGAGCAGGCGGTACGCGGGCATCCAGTCGCCGCCCGCGTAGGTGATGAACGCGAGGTAGGCGAACGCCATCGCGAAGATCAACCACACCAGCGAACGCTGCTCCCCCGGTGAGCTGAACCACACCAGCCCGGCCATCGCCAGCACCGCGAGCACCAGGAAGCCCAGCGACGCCACCGCGAACCCGCCGAGGTACTCGCCACCCTGGGCGAGCTGCCAGCCGAGCGAACCCCCCGACTTCGCGGCGACCGCGTTCGGCAGCAGGTGCCCGTAGTAGACGACCCGCCAGATCGTCCACGGCAGCGCCAGCACCAGCAGCCCGGCGGCGTACTCGAGCACCGGACGCCAGCCCGTCCGCTGCCGGACCGCCCGCACCAGCAGGTACAGCCCGGCCAGCACGGCGATCAGCAGCCCGTCCGGCCGGGTCATCCCGGCCAGTGCGACCAGCAGCCCGGCGACCAGCGGCCGCTTCGCCGCGAGCGCGTGGAGCACCCCGAGCACCAGCAGCAGGAACAGCGGCGTCTCCAGGCCGGACGGCCCGTACGCGGCCAGCCCGCTGGCACCGGCGGTCAGCACGGCCGCGAGCACCCCGAGCGCCTTGTCCCGCACCAGCCGGTTGACCAGCAGGTACGACAGCACCACGCAGGCCACCGCGCAGACCACGCCGAGCACCGCGGCGCCGACCACGATGCCCTTGCCGAACAGCGCCTTCGGCACCGCGATCAGCACCATCCAGAGGAAGTTCGAGTAGCCCTCGACCCGCTCGCCGGCGTTGAACACCGGGCCGTTGCCGTCGGCGAGGTTCTCCGAGTAGCGGAAGGTGATGAAGGCGTCTTCGGCGACGGTGGAGAACAACGCCTGGTGGCCGAGCGAATAGGTGACCGCGAGCGTCAGTGCGGCGAGGCGCCATGCCCGGCTGGTGGAGATGCGGGTCCACCCGCCGAGTACCAGAGCGGCCAGCAGCAGCCAGCCGCAGATGAGCGCAACCACACCGGGGTCCTTCGGGAACGGGGTTCGGGGTCCGCGTCAATCTACCGGGGCCGCTGCCTGGGAGTTTTCCCCGCCTGGAGCTGTCGGTGGGGCGTGCGAGGATCGGGACATGGAACCAGCCGACAGCCCCGAGATCGCCGAGCAGCTGCCGCTCCCCGGCCGCGAGCCGCTGCAGGCCTTCCTCCGCCGCCAGGTGCACCACCGGGTCCCGGCGCCGCCGTCGGCCGAGGGTGCGCGCGGGCGGACGCCGTCGGGCACCGTGCACCTGGTCAACGACGCCTGGCTACCGGTCTGCGGAGCCGGGCTGAACACCTGGGACCCGTTGCGCGGGCTCGCGCCGACGGAGGAACCGGTCACCTGCCGCCGGTGCGCGGACGTGCACCTCAGGGAGCTGCGGGACGATCAGCTCCGGTTGTTCTGAGCCGGGCGCGGACGCGGTCGTGGAACGGCCGCCGCTCCAGCGCCCGGGTGGCGGCGTTGAGCACCTCGGCCAGCGGGTGCGGCAGCTCGGCGTCGAGTTCCGCGACGGCGGCTTCGGTGGCGGCCCACTCGGCGTCGAGCACCGGCAGCAGCTCACGGGTCTTCGCGGTCAGGTGCACGATGCGCTCACGGGCGTCCGCACCCGGCCGCAGCTCGGCGAGGTCGAGCTTGCGCATCTGGGTGACCGTCTGGCTGGCGGCGGAATGGGTGACGCCCAGCGCCTCGGCGAGGTCGCGGATGGGTAGGGGGCCGTGCTCGGTCAGCGTGCGCACCACCGGTGTGAAGCGGGGCCGGAACTCGGCCAGCCCCAGGTCGGCGTAGAGGCGCGCGACGTCACCGTCGAGCAGTTCGAGCAGGTGCCGCAGGCGGGTCCCGATCCCGGTGGACGTCATGGCGCTAATATAACAGCGCTAATACAACTGGGAGGCACTCTTGTACACCCACGGCGAGCCGTACGACAGCGGTCTGCTCGACGTCGGCGACGGCAACCACGTCTACTGGGACGTTTCCGGGAACCCGGACGGCAAGCCCGCGGTCCTGCTGCACGGCGGTCCCGGTGTGGTCTCACAAGGCCGCCGCTACTTCGATCCGGCGGCCTACCGCGTGGTGCAGTTCCACCAGCGCGGTGCCGGCCTGAGCACGCCGTCGGTCGTCGATTTCGAGACCGACCTGAGCGTGAACACCACCGAGCACCTGCTCGCCGACATGGAGGAGTTGCGTGAGCACCTGGGCATCGAGCGCTGGCTGGTGTTCGGCGGTTCGTGGGGTGCGACGCTGGGTTTCGCCTACGCCGAACGGTTCCCGGAGCGCGTCACCGAAATGGTGCTGGTGGCGATCACGAACACCCGGCCGTCCGAGATCGACTGGCTCTACCGCGGGCTGGGCAAGCTGTTCCCGGAGGCGTGGGAGCGGTTCCGCGAAGGCGCCGGGGACGACGACGTGGTCGCCGCCTACCACCGCCTGCTCAACGACCCCGACCCGGCGGTCCGCGAGAAGGCGGCTGCCGACTGGTGCGCCTGGGAAGCGGCGGCCGTCGACGAGGACCCGGCGGACCCGGACCCGCGCTGGGCGGACCCGGCCTTCCGGATGGCGCTGGCCCGCACGGCCGCGCACTACTTCCACCACCACGCCTGGCTGGAGGACGGCGTCCTGCTGCGTGAGGCCGGGAAGCTGGCCGGCATTCCCGGTGTGATGGTGCACGGCAGGCTGGACCTCAGCGCCCCGCTGGAAACCGCGTGGGCGATGGCCAAGGCGTGGCCGGACGCCGAGCTCGTGGTGATCCCCGGCGCCGGTCACCACGCCAGGGGCGCGATGGGCGAAGCGCTGCTCGCCGCCGTCGACCGGTTCCGCTGATCAGCGGAGGTCGTCCGCGTGGTCGGCCGCCCAGCCGCGCGATGTCGTCCTCGTGCACCGAGTTCAGGTGCACGCCGGGGAACGGCACCCTGGCCACGCCGTGTTCGCGGATGCCGGTGCCCAGGCCAGCGTGTTCCTGGCGAAGGCACCCGGGCGCACCCTTTTCCCTGGCGGCGAGCAACGAGAAAGGTCATGGGAACGAGCATTTCGACGCCAACGTGAGCGATCCAGTGCATCGATCGCTATCGGTGCAATCGGGCGCGATCTAGCCTGAGTTGGTGACTTCGCACGCGATCGACGACCTCGACCGCCGTTTGCTCCACGCGCTCCAACTCGACGGCCGGGCTTCGTTCAGCCGGATCGGGGAGGTGCTCGGGGTGTCCGGGCAGACCGTCGCCCGGCGCTACACCGCGTTGCGCTCGCACGGCGCGGTCAAGGTGATCGGGCTGAGCGATCCGGACCTGCTCGGCGAGGTGCTGTGGCTGACCAGGGTGCGCTGCACCGGCGACGCGGCGGACGCGCTGGCCACCGCGATCGCCAAGCGGGACGACACCTCGTGGGTGCAGCTGACCTCCGGCGGCACCGAAATCGTCTGCGTGACGCGGATACCCGGCGGCCACGGCGAGGACAACACGCCGCTGCTCAAGCAGTTGCCGCGCACCCCGCGGGTGCTGGACCTGACCGCGCAGTGCGTGCTGCACGTGTTCCTCGGCGGCGGCGAAGGGCTGCTGCGCAAGGCCAGCGTGCTGACCCGCCGGGAGATCGGCGAGCTGACCTGGACCACCGACGCGCCGCCCCGGCGGGAGATGTCCGAGCAGGACTGCCGGATGCTGGCGCTGCTGCGGGCCGACGGCCGCACCCCGGCGACCGAACTGGCCGAGGCGACCGGCTGGTCGCAGACCACGGTCCGCCGGCGGCTGGCCGAGCTGCGGGCGGGCGGCCTGCTGCGGTTCAGCGTGGACTTCGACCACCGGCTGCTCGGCTTCGGGGTGCACGCGCTGCTCTGGCTCTCGGTCGAGCCCGCCGAACTGGAGCTGGTGGGCCGGGTGATGGCCGAGGAACACCCCGAGGTCGCCTACGCCGCGGTGACCACCGGGCGCACGAACCTGGTGGCCGGGGTGGTCTGCTCCACGGGGAAGGACCTCTACGGTTACCTGACCCGGCAGCTGGCCGTGCTGCCCGGGGTGCGGCACATCGAGACCGCGCCGGTGGCGCGCACGGTGAAGAGCGCCACCGTGCTCGACCCCGGCCGCCCGGGGGCAACCGGGTGGTGAGGCGACCGAAACCGGACAGCGCCGTTGCCGCCCGCTCGGCCGCGTTCGTACTTTCCGGTGATGACTGGCGGACTGAACCGGCGTAGCTTCCTGCAGACCTCCGCACTGGGCGCGGGCGCGTTCGCGCTGCCCACCCCGGCCTTCGCGGCGCGATCGGAAAGCGAGGGCGGTGTGCTCCGGGCCGAACGGCTGACCGTCGAGTACGCGGAAACCCCGCTGGGCCTCGACGCCGCCCGGCCGCTGCTGTCCTGGGTCCCGGTCGCCGGCGGTCACCACGCCCGGCAGACGGCCTACCGGATCGAGGTCGACGGCGTCTGGGACTCCGGGCGGGTGGAGTCCGACCGGTCGACCGCCGTCGCCTACGACGGCCCGGCGTTGCGGCCGCACACCCGGTACCAGTGGCGTGTGCGGCTCTGGGACCAGCACGGCCTGGCGTCGGACTGGAGCACGCGGAGCTGGTGGGAGACCGGTTTCCTGGGGACCGGCTGGACGGCGGCGTGGATCGGCGCGCCCGCCCCGGCGGCCCCGCTCGACTTCGCCGGGGCGTCGTGGATCTGGTCGCCGGGCAGCACCAGCCAGCACGCGCCCGCCGGGCCGCGCTGGTTCCGCGCCTCGCTCGACCTGCCCGCCGGGGTCACCGAGGCGGAACTGGTGGCCACGGCGGACGACGACTTCACCCTGTTCCTCGACGGTGCGCAGGTGCTGCACGCACCCGAGCAGGTCGACGGCTGGCGGACCGCGCGGCACGCCGAGGTGCCCGTGAGCGGCCGGGTCGTGCTCGCCGTGCTGGCCACGAACCGGGGTTCGGTGCCGATCAACCCGGGTGGGCTGCTGGTCCGGCTGCGGGCCGGAACAGCGGAGCTGGTCACCGGCGCGGGCTGGCGGGTCGCGGACACCGAGCAGGACGGCTGGCACCAGCCCGGGTTCGACGACAGCGCCTGGGCCGAGGCCGTCGTACTGGCTCCCCACGGCCAGGGTCCGTGGGGGAGCGGTGTTTCGGTGCCACCACCGCAGATCGCCGCACCGCTGCTGCGCCGGGAGTTCACCGTGGACAAACCGGTGGCGAGCGCACGGCTGCACATCAGCGGGTTGGCGTACTACGAAGCCGAGATCAACGGCGAGCGCGTCGGCACGCAGGTGCTCGATCCGGGGTTCACCGACTACGACAAGACCGTGCTGTACGCGACGCACGACGTCACCGAGCTGGTGGCCGCCGGGGCCAACGCGATCGGCGTGACGCTGGGCCGCGGTTTCTACGCGATGACCACGCCGAACGTCTGGCGCTGGGAGAAACCGGACTGGCGTGGTGAACCGAAGCTGCTGGCGCAGCTGGAGATCACGCACCCGGACGGCAGCCGGACCACGATCGCTTCCGACCCCTCGTGGCGGCTGGCGGACGGCCCGACCACCTCGGATTCCCTGTACGCCGGTGAATCCTACGACGCACGCCTGGTGCGGCCCGGCTGGTCGTCCACCGGTTTCGACGACGGCGACTGGCGGACGCCGGTCGTCTCGAGCGCGCCCCGCGGTGTCCTGCGTGGCCAGCAACACGAGCCGATCGAGGTCGTGGAGACCGTGACGCCGGTGTCGGTGACCACGCTGCGGCCGGGGGTGTTCGTCGCCGACCTGGGGCGGACCATGGCGGGCTGGACGCAGCTGACCGTGCGCGCGCCCGCGGGCACCACCGTCGAGCTGTGGCACGGTGAGCGGCTGCGGCAGGACGGCAGCGTGATCTGGGAGAACGGGCACGTGCCGGGGCGGCACCAGAAGGACGCCTACACCTGCGCGGGCACGGGTGAGGAGACGTGGGAGCCGAAGTTCTCGTACAAGGGCTTCCGGTACGTCGAGGTGCACGGGCTGGCCACCCCGCCGCGGCTGCTCGGGCGGGTGGTGCACACGAAGGTGCGCGAGGTCGCGACGTTCCGCTGCGCCGAGCCGTTCTTCGAGCAGCTGGACCGGGCGATGCGCCGGACGCTGCTGAACAACCTGCACGGCATCCCCACCGACACCCCGATGTACGAGAAGAACGGCTGGACCGGTGACGCGCAACTCGGTGCGCCGAGCCTGGCGTACGCGTTCGCCGTGCCGCGGTTCCTGACGAAGTGGATCGGTGACCTCGCGGACAGCCAGCACGAACCGGGGCAGCTGCCGGTGATCGTGCCGAGCGGCGGCTGGGGGTACCGGGAACTGGCGCCCGCGCCGGAGTGGACGACCGTCTACCCGTTCCTGGTCCGGGAGGTGTACCGGTGGTACGGCGACGAGGCGGTGGCCGCCGCGCACTGGGGGCCGCTGACCCGGTACCTGGACTGGGAGATCGGCCGGTTGCAGAACGGCCTGGCGGTCACCGCGCTCGGTGACTACCTGCCGCCGGGGTACGGCGGTGTGCCGCCCGAGGACACCCGGCTGACCGCCACCGCCTACCTGCACCGGGCGCTGACCGGCACCGCGGAACTCGGCGACCTGCTGGGCCACTCGTCGACGGCCGCCCGGTACCGGTCCGTCGCGGCCTCGCTGCACGCGGCGTTCAACGCGGCCTTCCTCGGCCCGGACGGGTACTACCGCACCGCGAAGGACCCGGACTACCGGCAGACCTCCAACGCCGTCCCGCTCGCGTTCGGCCTGGTGCCCGCCGGGGCGGAGAAGTCCGTTGTGGACAGCCTGGTGGCGGACATCCGGTCACGGGGTGACCACCTGAACACCGGGGCGCTCGGCACCAGCGTGCTGCTGCGCGTGCTGACCGCCCACGGCCACGCCGACGTCGCGCACGCGGTCGCCACGCAGCGCAGCTACCCGAGCTGGGGTTATTGGTTCGACCACGGGGCGGACACCATGTGGGAGATGTGGCAGCTGGACTCGCGTTCGCGGGACCACTACTTCCAGGGGACCGTCACGCAGTGGCTGTACGAGAACGTGGCGGGCGTGCGGCCGGGGGACGACGGTTATCGGACGTTCACCGTGCGGCCGGACGCGCGGGTCGGGGTGCACTGGGCGGGGAGCACGGTCGACACGGTCCGGGGCCGCGTCGGCGTGCACTGGGCGGCGGTGGGCGGTGGGTTGAGGCTGACCGTCGAAGTCCCGGTGGGCTGCACGGCTGAGGTGCACCTGCCCTCCGCGGCGAGTTCGGTGCCGGCGGCCGAGTTCGTGCGTATGGAGCGGGGGTACTCGGTGTACCGCGTGGACCACGGCGAATACCGCTTCACCACTCGACCTTCGTAATGCACTCGTGCAGCCGAATCCCACCCACGTCCACACCAGCCGCCACCTGTGGACAACCAGCGCCAGCAACCCTCCACCGCCGGCGGCGGGCGGTACGCTGGGCTTGGACGCCCCCTAGGAGCGGCGGGGGTTCGTCCGGCGATCTGCCGAGGCCGAGTTCACTAGATCTTGAGAGAGAGTCTCGACCGCTTCGGTCTGGGGCTCGGCTGCACCGCGGTGCAACTCGGTTCGGCTCCACCAGGGTATGACCACGCGGCGACCAGCAATGTGCCTTGAAACGTTGCAAAGCAGACCTCATTGCGATAGCGATGCGCAACAGGGGATGCACTCATCGTAAGCGCCGAGCGTCATTTACGGGATAGCTCACCGCCAGAACTTGACATGGGTCACAGCTTCGAAGCACTCTCGGCTCAGTCCTGGATTGAAACGATTTAGGAGCGCCAGTGGCGGCTGAGCAGGTGACCGGGTTGCGCGAGGTCTCCAAGGGCTTCGGCGCGGTGCGGGCGCTCCGGCGCGTCACGCTCGGCCTGCACGAGGGCCGCGCGCACGCCCTGCTCGGGGAGAACGGCGCAGGCAAGTCCACGTTGATCAAGGTCCTCGCCGGGGTGCACCGGCCCGACGAGGGAACCGTGCTGGTCGACGGCGTGCCGAGGCGATTCGGTGGCCCCGCCGACGCCAGGGCGGCCGGGATAGCGGTGATCTACCAGGAACCCACCCTGTTCGGCGACCTCTCCGTGGCCGAGAACGTGTTCATGGGCCGCCAGCCGCTGCGGGCCGGCCGCCGCATCGACACCGGGGCGATGCACGAGGCCGTGCGCGAGTTGTTCGAACGGCTCGGGGTGGCGCTCGACCCGGCCCGCCCGGCTCGCGGGTTGTCGATCGCCGATCAGCAGCTCATCGAGGTCGCCAAGGCCCTGTCCTTCGACGCCCGCGTCGTGGTGATGGACGAGCCGACCGCTGCACTGTCCGAAGTGGAGGCCAGGAGGCTGTTCGGCGTGGTCCGCGCCCTGCTCGACGCCGGGGTGGCGGTGTTGTTCGTGTCCCACCGGCTCGACGAGGTGTTCGAGCTGTGCACCAGCGCCACGGTGTTGCGCGACGGCGAGCACGTCTGGACCGGCGAACTGGCCGGGCACACCCCCGAGGACCTGGTCCGCCGCATGGTCGGCCGCGAGCTGTCCACGCTCTTCCCCGAGCAGGACAAGACCCCCGGCGAGACGGCCCTGCGAGTCAGCCGCCTGACCAGGGAAGGCGTGTTCACCGACATCTCCTTCGAGCTGAGAGCGGGCGAGATCGTCGCGCTCGCCGGGCTGGTCGGTGCCGGGCGCAGCGAGGTGGCCCGAGCCGTCTTCGGCATCGACAGGCCCGACGCCGGAACCGTGCACCGTCACGGCAAACGGCTCGAACCGGGCTCGCCGACCGCCGCGATGGCCGCCGGGATCGGCTTCGTGCCGGAGGACCGCAGGCAGCAGGGCCTGGTGATGGACGCCTCCATCGAGCGCAACGCGGCGCTGGCCTCGCTCGGCGCGCTCAGCCGCGGCGGGCTGATCCGGAGGGCCGACGAACGCGCGCTCGCCCGGGACTGGGCCGTCAAACTGCGCCTGAGGTTCTCCCGGCTCGCCGACCCGGTCGGGGTGCTCTCCGGCGGCAACCAGCAGAAGGTGGTGCTGGCGAAGTGGCTGGCCCGCGAGCCGGCCGTGTTGATCGTGGACGAGCCGACCCGCGGCATCGACGTCGGCACCAAGGCCGAGGTGCACCGGCTGCTCGCCGAACTGGCCGCGGCCGGGGTGGCGGTGCTGATGATCTCCTCCGAGCTGCCCGAGGTGCTGGGCATGGCCGACCGCGTGCTGGTGATGCACGAGGGCCGCCTCGTCGCCGAGCTGGACCGGGCGTCGGCCACCGAGGAGTCGGTGGCGCTGGCGGCGGCGGGCCGGGCATGACCGCGCAGTCCACTGTGGACGGTACAAGACCGGTGGAGCGCGGCGGGAGCGCCCGGCGGCTCGCCGATCGCGCGGGCAAGGTCCGCGAACTCGGCATCCTGCTCGCGCTGCTGCTGGTGGTCGGCGGCACGGCGCTGGGCAACCCGCGGTTCGTCGAGGCCCAGAGCGTGCGCGACCTGCTGCTCAACGCCTCGATCGTGGCGCTGCTCGCGGTCGGCCAGACCATCGTGGTGATCACCCGCAACGTGGACCTGTCCGTCGGCTCGGTCCTCGGCCTGGCCGCCTTCCTCACCGCCGACACCTTCGCCTCGCAGGAGGACCTGCCCGTGCTCGCCGGGATCGCGCTCGGCGTGCTGATCGGCCTGGCCTGCGGTGCGGCGAACGGCCTGGTGGTCGCGCTGGGCCGGGTGCCGAGCCTGGTGGTCACCCTCGGCACGCTGTACGTCTTCCGCGGCCTCGACTTCGCGCTCGCCTCCGGGCAGCAGATCAACGCCGCCGACCTGCCCGCCGGGCTGCTCTCCCTGGGCAGCGGGCGCCTGCTCGGCGTGCCGAACCTCGTGCTGATCACCCTCGTCGTGGTGCTGGCCGCCTGGTACTTCCTGCGCTCCTACCGGTCCGGGCGCCAGCTCTACGCGATCGGCTCCAACCCGGAAGCCGCGGTGCTCGCCGGGATCCCGGTGGGGCGGCGCACGTTCACCGCGTTCGCCGTGTCCGGGGCCATCGCCGGGCTCGCCGGTGCGTTGTGGGCGGCGCGCTACGGCACGGTCGACGCCGCCGCGGGCACCGGGCTGGAACTGCAGGTGGTCGCGGCCGTGGTGGTCGGCGGGGTGGCCATCTTCGGCGGGTCGGGCACCGTGCTCGGCGCGGCGCTGGGGGCGTTGCTGCTGAGCACCATCGCCGGTTCGCTGGTGGTGCTCGGCGTGCCCGCGTTCTGGCAGCAGGCGATCACCGGCGCGCTGCTGCTCGCGGCGATCTCGCTCGACCGGCTGGTGGCGCTGCGGCTGGCGGCGGCTTTGCGCCGAACGAGGAACGGGGGTGCGTGATGACGCGGCTGCTGCGCTGGGAGTCGGTGCTGGTGCTGCTGCTGGTGCTGGTCGCGGTGTTCGGCGCCATCCGCACCGGCGGCGCCTTCCTCTCCGGCGGCAACCTGTTCTACCTGGGCCTGGACATCGCCGAGATCGCGTTGATCGCGCTGCCGCTGACCCTGGTGGTGGTCGCCGGTGAGATCGACCTGTCCGTCGCCTCGGTGCTCGGCCTGTCCAGCGCGCTGGTCGGCACGCTGTGGAACGCCGGGTGGGCGCTGGAGCTGATCCTGCCGGTGGCGGTCGTCGCCGGTGCGGTCTGCGGGGCGGTCAACGGACTGCTGGTCACCCGCCTCGGGCTGCCCTCGCTCGCGGTCACCATCGGCACGCTCGCGTTGTACCGCGGGCTCGCGCTGGTGCTGCTCGGTGACACCGCGGTCGCCGACTTCCCGGCGAGCTTCACCCAGTTCGGCAACGCGCCGATCCCCGGGACCGGTGTCCCGTACCCGATCCTGCTGTTCGCCGGGCTGGCCGTCGGGTTCGCCGTGCTGCTGCACTTCAGCGCGTTCGGCCGGGCCACCTTCGCCATCGGTGCCAACGCCGAAGCCGCCTGGTTCTCCGGGATCCGCGTCAAGCGGGTCAAGCTGATCCTCTTCGTGCTGACCGGGGCCGTCGCGGCGCTCGCGGGCATCGTCTACACGCTGCGGTTCTCCAGCGCCCGCGCGGACAACGGCAACGGGCTCGAACTGGCCGTGGTCGCCGCGGTGCTGCTGGGCGGGGTGTCCATCTTCGGCGGGCGGGGCACGCTCGGCGGGGTCATCGCCGGGGTGCTGCTGCTCGGCGGGCTGCGTCACCTGTTGATCCTCGACGACGTGTCGACCGAGGTGATCACCGTGGTCACCGGCGCCCTGCTGCTCGCCGGGGTGCTCGTCCCGCGCTTGCTCGGCAGCCGGTTTCTCCCAGCGGGAAGGAAAACCTGATGAACGTTCCCACCGTCGCACGACGGGGTGCCGCGGTGCTCGGCCTGGTCCTGCTGCTCGCCTCCTGCGGGGGCACCACCAAGGACAGCGCCGGGCCGGGACCCGCCCCGCAGGCCACCGGCGCGGCGGATCCGGCGGCCCCGCTGAAGACCGGGCTGAAGATGACCTTCCTGCCCAAGCAGGTGAACAATCCGTACTTCACCGTGGTCCAGCAGGGCGGTGAGAAGGCGGCGGGTGAGCTGGGGGCCGAGTTCAAGGCGACCGGTCCGTCCGACGCCAGCGCTTCCTCGCAGGTCACCTACATCAACACCGCCGCACAGCAGCGCCAGGACGCGCTGATCATGGCGGCCAACGACGAGAACGCGGTCGCACCGGCGTTGAAGACCGCGCGCCGGCAGGGGATGAAGGTGGTCACGCTGGATTCCGACGTGGCCACCGACGCGCGTGACGTGTTCATCAACCAGGCCGATTCCCGTGACATCGCGGTGAAACAGGTCCAGCTGATCTCCGAGGCGATCGGCGGCAACGGGGAGATCGCCATTCTCTCGGCGACCCCGAACGCCACCAACCAGAACACCTGGATCGAGATCATGAAGCAGGAACTGGCGAAACCCGAGCACGCCGGGTTGGAGCTGGTCGAGATCGCCTACGGCAACGACGACGACCAGACCTCGTTCCAGAAGACCCAGGGGCTGCTGCAGGCGCACCCGCAGCTCAAGGGCATCGTCTCGCCGACGACGGTGGGGCTGGCCGCGGCCGGGCGCTACCTCAGTTCCTCGGCGTACCGGGGCAAGGTGGCGCTGACCGGGCTCGGCACGCCGAACCAGCTGCGGGCCTACGTCAAGGACGGCACGGTCGGCAAGTTCGCGTTGTGGGAGCCGGACAAGCTCGGGTACCTCGGGGTGCAGGCGGCGACCGCGCTGGCGTCCGGCCGGATCACCGGCGCCCAGGGCGAGAAGTTCACCGCCGGGGAGCTGGGGGAGTACACCATCGGTGCGGAGGGCGAGGTCGTGCTCGGCCCGCCGACCGTGTTCGACGCGGCCAACATCGACCGGTTCGACTTCTGAGAGGCACACCATGAGTTCGTGGACAGCGGCCGCGGCGGTCCTGCGCACGCAACGGATCGAGACCCCGTCCTGGGCGTACGGCAACTCCGGCACCCGGTTCAAGGTGTTCGCCCAGCGCGGCATCCCGCGTGATCCGTATGAGAAGATCGACGACGCGGCCAAGGTGCACGAGCTGACCGGCGTGGCGCCGAGCATCGCGCTGCACATCCCCTGGGACCGCGTCGACGACTTCGGCGCGCTCGGCCGGTACGCCGCCGACCGCGGCATCGCGCTGGGCGCCATCAACCCCAACGTGTTCCAGGAGGACGACTACCGGCTCGGCAGCCTGGGCAACCCCGATCCCGGGGTGCGCCGCAAGGCCGTGGACCACCTGCTGGAGTGCGTGGAGATCGGCCGCACCACCGGGTCCGGCGTGCTGTCGGTGTGGCTGGCCGACGGCACCAACTACGCCGGGCAGGACAACATCCGCGCCCGCCAGGACCGGCTGCACGACGGCCTGCGCGAGGTGTACGACCGGATGCCGGAAGGCATGCGGCTGCTGCTGGAGTACAAGTTCTTCGAGCCGCACTTCTACACCATGGACGTGCCGGACTGGGGCACCTCGTTCGCCCAGTGCCTGCGCCTCGGCGAGCGCGCGCAGGTGCTGGTGGACACCGGCCACCACGCGCCGGGCACGAACATCGAGTTCATCGTCGCGGTGCTGCTGCGGGAGGGCAGGCTCGGCGGGTTCCACTTCAACAGCCGCAACTACGCCGACGACGACCTGATCGTGGGTGCGGCGGACCCGTTCCAGCTGTTCCGGATCATGCACGAACTCGTCGCCGCCGGCGGGCTGGACCCGGCCGCGGGGGTGGAGTTCATGCTGGACCAGTGCCACAACCTGGAACCGAAGGTGCCGGCGATGATCCGCTCGGTGCTCAACGTCCAGGAGGCCACGGCGAAGGCGCTGCTGGTCGACACCGACGCGCTGGCGCGGGCGCAGGCCGATGGCGACGTGCTCGGGGCGAACGCGGTGGTGATGGACGCGTTCCACACCGACGTCCGCCCGAAGCTGGCCGAACTGCGCCAGGACCTGGGGCTGGACCCGGATCCGATCGCCGCCTACCACCGCAGCGGCTACCAGGAGCGGATCGAGGCCGAGCGCACCGGCGGCGCCGCGATGGGCTGGGGGGTTTGAAGTGCTGACCAGGGCCCGCCTCAGCCGGGACGACCTGGTCCTGCTCCGGCTGCTCGCCTCCGGCCTGCCCGCGGACGCGGTGGCCCGGCGGCTCGGGCTGTCCGGCCGCACCGTCCGGCGCCGGACCCGGGCGATCTGCGACCAGCTGGGCGTGCGCACGCAGATCGAAGCCGTGGTGTGGGCCGTCCGGCGCGGGCTGCTCTGACCCGATCGGACCATCGTCGGATCTCTGCCCAGCCATCCCACAAAGAGACAAGAATCAACAGATCCCCGGTGCGGCCCGCCGCGCCGGGGATCTTGTTCTGTCCGCAACCGAATCGGACATCCCCTGGAAGAGCCGGTGCAAGCGCAAATGTTGAGAGCTGAGTAAGTATGGTCGGATGTGTTGACATCTGTTGAGTCCCCGCGTGAAATGTGTCACGGCGAGTCCATCCCGTGCCGGCACACGCGGGCTCGTTTCCCGGCGCCAGCAGCCGCTGGTTCACCAGGACCTCACCTGAAGGGTGTACGACAACGATGTCACGTGTCAGCCGACGCCGAAAGATCAGACGACCGTGGGCCGTGGCCGCGCTCGCCTCGGTCTTGACGATGCTCACCGTGGTGGCCCCGCAAGCTTCGGCGCAGCCGGAATGGCAGCTGGGCACCCCGAAGCTGCCGACCCCCTGGACCCACCTGGTCAACCCCGACAACGCGCTGCCGGAGTACCCGCGGCCGCAGCTGACCCGCAAGGACTGGCAGAACCTCAACGGCGTGTGGGAGTTCGCCGGCGCCACCGCCGGTGAGGCCCCGCCGTTCGGCAAGACGCTCGGTGAGCGCATCCTGGTGCCCTACCCGACCGAGTCGGTGCTCTCCGGCATCGAGCGGCACGAGGACCACATGTGGTACCGCCGCACCGTGACCGTGCCGCCGAACTGGCAGGTCGGCAGCAAGAACCGGCTGAAGCTGAACTTCGGCGCGGTGGACTACCTCGCGTCGGTCCACGTCAACGGCAAGAAGGTCGCCGAGCACAAGGGCGGCTACGGCGCCTTCTCCGCCGACATCACCGACGCGCTCAAACCGGGCGGCCAGCAGGAGATCGTGGTCGGCGTCGAGGACCGCGCGGACCAGACCTGGCAGCCGGTCGGCAAGCAGCGCATCGTGCCCGACCGCGGCATCTTCTACGAAGGCGCGTCCGGCATCTGGCAGACGGTCTGGATGGAGCCGGTGGCCGCCGCGCACGTGGAGAACCTGGGCATGGTCCCGGACATCGACACGAACACCCTCGGCCTGACCGTGCAGACCAGCGGCGACGCGAGCAAGCTGAC
The DNA here is from genome assembly GCF_056431745.1 of Amycolatopsis sp. NPDC045836. NCBI lineage: Bacteria > Bacillati > Actinomycetota > Actinomycetes > Pseudonocardiales > Pseudonocardiaceae > Amycolatopsis > Amycolatopsis sp. NPDC045836. Next base: position 98,189 of record NZ_JBWKKF010000024.1, read on the forward strand.
CGCCGAGGTGATCGTCCGCGACGGCGGTGCCGTGGTCAGCCGCAAGCGCAGCCCGGCGGCCGGGGAGATCAGGGTGGAGGTGCCGCGGGCGAAGCTGTGGTCGCCGGACAACCCCTTCCTCTACGACCTCGACGTGGTGCTGCGGGACGCCGGTGACCGCCCGGTCGACCGGGTCGGCTCCTACTTCGGCATGCGTGAGGTCGGCAAGGTCGAGGGCGCCGACGGCAAGCTGCGGATGACGCTGAACGGCAAGATCCTGTTCCAGATGTCCACCCTGGACCAGGGCTACTGGCCGGACGGCATCTACACCGCGCCCACCGACGCGGCGCTGGCCTTCGACCTCGAGCAGCACAAGGAACTCGGCTTCAACACCGTGCGCAAGCACATCAAGACCGAACCCGACCGCTGGTACTACCACGCCGACCGCCTCGGCCTGCTGGTCTGGCAGGACATGCCGGCGATGAAGACCGGTGGCCGGCCGCCGGTCGACGCGCAGCAGCAGTTCGAAACCGAACTGCACGAGATCGTCGAGGAGAAGAAGAACTGGACCTCGGTGATCGGCTGGGTGCCGTTCAACGAGGGCTGGGGCGAGTGGAACCGCGACGCCACCGGCCGCATCGCCGAGGAGGTCAAGGCGCAGGACCCGAGCAGGCTGGTCAACGCGCACAGCGGGGTGAACTGCTGCGACTCGCTCGGTGACTCGGGCAAGGGTGACGTGCTCGACTGGCACGCCTACGTCGGCCCCGGCACACCGGTGCCGGACGCCGACCGCGCCTCGATGGACGGTGAGCACGGCGGCTTCGGCCTGGAGATCGACGGCCACATGTGGTTCGGCGAGGGCCACGCCTACGAGATGACCCCGGACCAGGCCACGCTGACCCGCCGGTACGTGGAGAACCAGACCGACGTGCTCGAGGCCGCGCAGCGCTGCGGCATCGGCGGGGCCATCTACACCCAGATCACCGACGTCGAGCACGAGGTCAACGGCTTCTTCACCTACGACCGCCAGGTGAAGAAGATGGACTTCGGCCAGGTCAAGGCGATCAACGAGCAGATCATCCGCGAATCCGACGGCAGCGGCACCGGTGCGCCCGACCCCGGTCCCGGCACGCCGGGCACCGACGGGGTGCACGCCTACAAGTTCGACGAGGGCAGCGGTACCACCGCGGCCGACGCGATCGGTGACGCCGACGCCACGCTGACCGGTGCCGAATGGGCCACCGGCGTCCAGGGCGGCGCGGTCTCCTTCAACGGCGGCGGTTTCGGTGACACCGGCAGCGCGCTGGTGAACACCGCGGGCAGCTACTCGGTGTCCGCGTGGGCCAAGCTCGACGCGGCCGACGGTGCCTTCCAGACCGTGGTCAGCCAGGACACCGGCAGCAACAGCGCCTTCTTCCTGCAGTACTCCGGCCAGGACCAGCGCTGGGCGATGAGCTTCGTCGGCCTGCGCGCGCTGTCGCCGGAGAAGCCGGAAACCGGTCGCTGGTACCACCTCACCGGTGTCCGCGACGCCAAGGCGGGCACGCTCTCGCTCTACGTCGACGGCCGGAAGGTCGCCGGGCAGAGCTCCTGCGTGGCCTCGGCGTCCACCGGGCACACGGTGATCGGCCGCGGCCAGTACGGCGGCAACCAGGTCGACTTCCTCCGCGGGGACGTGGACGACGTCCGGCTGTTCGACCGCGCGCTGACCGACCAGGAGATCGCGGCCCTCGCGACCCGCCCCTAGTTTCCACCCGTTTCCCCCGCCCCACCGAGGAGTTCAACGATGAACCACAGAAAAGCCCGGCTGAGCGTCGTGTTGCTGGCCGCCGCCGGACTGGCGCTGACCGGCTGCACCAATCCGGGAGATTCGAACAGTTCCGCCGCGCCGACCGGCACCACCGGCGGTGACGGGCAGGTGGTGAAGAGCCAGGCCCCCGGGGCGGGGGAGGGGTGCACCCTGGAGAAGAACGGGGCGCAGAAACTGGACCTGAAGACCGCGGTGGTCGGGTTCTCGCAGTCCGAACCCGACACCGCGGCCTTCCGGGCCGCCGAAACCGCGTCGATCAAGTCGGCCGCCGAGCAGCTGGGCGTGAAGCAGCTGCTGGTGACCAACGCGAACAACGAGCTGCCCAAGCAGATCGCCGACATCCAGGACCTGCTCAACCAGGGCGCGCAGTTCCTCATCGTGGCGCCGGTGAACTCCGACGGCCTCGACCCGGCGCTGGCCGCGGCCAAGGCCAAGGGCGTGCCGGTGCTGACCATCGACCGCAAGGTGACCAACACGCCCTGCACCGACTACGTGGCCTTCCTCGGCTCGGACTTCTACGAGCAGGGCAAGCGCGCCGCCGACGCGATGAACAAGGCGACCGGCGGCACCGGCAAGGTGGCCATCCTGCTCGGCTCCTCGGGCAACAACGTCACCGACAACCGCAACGCCGGGTTCAAGGACCAGCTCAAGCAGTACCCCGGCCTGCAGATCGTGGCCGAGCAGACCGGCAACTTCGCCAGGGAGAAGGGCCAGCAGGTGGCCGAGCAGCTGCTGCAGGCCAACTCGGAGATCACCGCGATCTACGCGCACAACGACGAGATGGGCCTCGGTGCGGTGACCGCGGTGACCGCGACCGGCAAGAAGCCGGGCGAGGACGTCAAGATCGTCTCCATCGACGGCACCCGCAACGCGGTCCAGGCCATCGTGGACGGGCAGATCAACGCGGTGATCGAGTCGAACCCGCGGTTCGGCCCGCTGGCCTTCGAGACCGCGCAGAAGTTCTACAACGGTGAGGCCATCCCGGAGAACGTCATCATCGAGGACGACGAGTACAACAAGGACAACGCGGCCCAGAACCTCGCCAATGCCTTCTGACGCACTGCTGGAAACCACCGCCGTCACGAAGTCCTTCGGCGGTGTGCACGCCCTGCGGGGCGTGGATTTCTCCCTCGCGCGGGGGGAGATCCACGCCCTCGTGGGGGAGAACGGGGCCGGCAAGTCGACCTTGATCAAGGTGCTGACCGGGGTGCACCGGCCCGACGGCGGCGAGGTGCGCTTCGGCGGGCAGCCGGTGGAGTTCCACCGGCCCGCCGCCGCGCAGGACGCCGGGATCTCCACCATCTACCAGGAGATCAACCTGGTGCCGCTGCTCTCGGTGGCGCGCAACATCTTCCTCGGCCGGGAGCCGCGCAACCGGTGGAAGCTGATCGACGTGGCGGCGATGAACCGCCAGGCCGCCGAGCTGACCCGGTCGCTCGGGCTGGACGTGGACGTGACCGCCGAACTCGGCAGGCTCGGCCTCGGCGTGCAGCAGATGGTGGCGCTGGCGCGGGCGGTCTCGGTGGACAGCCGCGTGGTGATCATGGACGAGCCGACGTCGTCGCTGGAAACCCGTGAGGTGGCCACGCTGTTCGACGTGGCGCGGGGTCTGCGGGACCGCGGGGTCGGCCTGATCTTCGTCTCGCACCGGCTCGACGAGCTGTGGGAGCTGTGCGACCGGGTGACCGTGCTGCGGGACGGTCAGCAGGTGCACACCGGCCCGATGGCCGAGCTGGACCGGGTCACCCTGGTGGCGCGGATGCTCGGCCGGGACATCGAGCAGGTCGAACGCGAGGGTGCCACCGAGTTCGGCGAAGAGCACACGCGCGGGGAGGAACCGGTGCTGGAGGTGGCCGGGCTGGACGTCAAGCACCGGCTGTCCGGCGTCGGGCTGACCGTGCGCCCCGGTGAGGTGGTCGGCCTCGGCGGACTGCTGGGGTCCGGCCGCAGCGAGACGGTCAAGGCGGTCTACGGCGCCCTGCCCGCGCAGTCGGGTTCGGTGTCGGTCAGCGGCCGGAAGGTGAAGGCGAACTCCGTGCGGCACGCGCTGCGGGCGGGGATCGCGCTGCTGTCCGAGGACCGCAAGGCCGAGGGCATCATCCCGGACCTGTCGGTGCGCGACAACATCGCGCTGGCCGTGCTGCCGCGGTTCTCGCGGGCCGGGCTGGTCACCGAGGCCCGGATCGACGCGCTGGTCGAGACGTTCATGAAACGCCTGCACATCAAGGCGTCCAGTCCGGCGCAGAAGGTGCGGGAACTGTCCGGCGGCAACCAGCAGAAGGTGCTGATGGCGCGCTGGCTGTGCACCGAACCGAAGGTGTTCCTGCTCGACGAGCCCACCCGCGGCATCGACGTCGGCGCGAAGCTGGAGGTGCAGGGGCTGATCGACGAACTGGCCGGCCAGGGGCTCGCGGTGGTGCTGATCTCCAGCGAACTGGAGGAACTGGTCGAGGGCGCCGACCGGATCGTGGTGCTGCACAACGGAGCGGTGAGCCGGGAGCTGACCGGCGACCGGGTCACCGGCGCGGCGCTGCTGGCCGCGCTGGCGGGGGAGGACGGCGAATGAGCCGCTTCGACAAGGACTGGGTGCGCCGCAACGGCGTCTACGTGGCACTGGTGTTGCTGCTGCTGGTGAACGTGGTCGTCACCGACAACTTCGTCAGCGCCGGCACGCTGCGCCTGCAGCTGATCCAGGTGGCGCCGGTGCTGCTGGTGGCGCTGGGCATGGCGCTGGTGATCGGCACCGAGGGCATCGACCTGTCGGTGGGCGCGGTGATGGCCATCGCGGCGGCGCTGGTGCCGCTGTACATCGGCTACGGCACCGCGGTCGCGCTGCTGATCGCCGTGCTGTCCGGGGCGGTGACCGGGGTGCTCGCCGGGGTGCTGGTGGCGAAGGTCGGCGTGCAGCCGATCATCGCCACGCTCGGCATCATGGTGGCCGGGCGCGGGCTGGCCAACGTGTTCGGCGGCGAGATCAAGAGCATCCGCGACGACGGCATGGTCGAACTGGGCTCCGGTGACCTGCTGGGCGTCCCGTACGTGGTGCTGATCGCCGCCGTGGTCGCCGCACTGGCCTGGTTCCTGGTGCGCCGGTCCACCTACGGCCGCCAGCTGGTGGCCATCGGCGGCAACAAGAAGGCCGCGGAACTGGCCGGGCTGCCGGTGAAGCGGGTGCTGATCACCACCTACGTGGTCTGCGGGCTGCTCGCCGCGCTGGCCGGGGTGCTGATGGCGGCGCGGTCGCAGGCCAGCGACCCGACCAAGCTCGGGCTGCTGGTGGAGCTGTCCGCGATCACCGCGGTGGTGATCGGCGGCACGCCGCTGTCCGGCGGCCAGGTCCGCATCGCCGGCACCATCGCCGGCGCGCTGCTGATGCAGTTGATCACCGCGACGCTGATCTTCCACGACATCCCCGACTCCACCGCGCAGGTGGTGCAGGCGGTGATCGTGGTCGCCGCGGTCTACGTGCAGCTCGGCCGGAAGCAGGCCAGGAAGAAGGCGGTGAAATGACCACCACCCCCATCGCCACCCGGGCCAGGGTGGCGCGCTCGGTGCAGCGCCAGGGCGCGCTGGTGATCCTGGTGGTCGCGGTGCTCGCGTCGACCTTCGCGTTCGACTCGTTCGGCACCACCGGCAACCTGACCAACATCGCGCTGCAGGCGTCGTTCCTGGCCGTGGTGGCGCTCGGCATGACCTTCGTGATCATGACCGGCGGCATCGACCTGTCGGTCGGCTCGGTGTTCGCGCTCGGCGGTGTGCTGGCCGCCTGGGGCGCGCGGTACGGCACCTGGGCGGCGATCCTGCTGCCGCTGGTGGTGTGCGGGGCGATCGGCCTGGTGCAGGGGCTGGTCATCGCCCGCGGCGGGCTGCCGCCGTTCATCGTCACGCTGGCGGGGCTGCTGTTCGCCCGCGGCGTGCTGCTGCTGATCAGCGACGAGGGCGCGACCACGTACAAGGTGCCGCCGGACTCGGCGTTCCGCGAGCTGGCGCAGGGCCAGCTGCTGGGCGTCGGCTACCCGATCTGGATCGTCGTGGTCGCCTTCGGCCTCGGCGCGCTGGTGCTGCACCGGACCACCTACGGCTCGACGGTGCTGGCGATCGGCGGGCAGGAGGACGCGGCCGACCTGATGGGGCTGCCGGTGGTGCGCACCAAGGTGCTCACCTACCTGGCGTCCGGGCTGCTGGCCGGGTTCGGCGGGCTGCTGATCGCCTCCTACACCTCGTCCGGGGTGACCGTGCTGGGCGTCGGCATGGAGCTGGAGGTGATCTCCGCGGTGGTGCTCGGCGGCACGCTGCTCACCGGTGGCGCGGGCACCATCCTCGGCACGCTGGTCGGCGTGCTGCTGCTGCAGGTGATCAAGAACGTGATCAACCAGGTGGGTTCGCTGAACTCGAACTGGCAGGCCGTGGTCAGCGGCACCATCCTGCTGGTCGTGGTCACCCTGCAGCGCTGGCTCTCGCGCCAGGTCAAGTAGTCACCAGGAGAGTTCGCCGCACCTGCGGGCCGATTCCCGCGGTTCGACCTGCAGGGTGGCGTGCTCGATGCCGTAGTTGCCCGCCAGCAGGTTCTGCGCCTCGACCAGCACGTCGGGGTGGTGCGCGGCGGGTTCCACGGTCAGGTGCGCCGAGGCCACCTCCATGCCGGAGGTCAGCGTCCACACGTGCAGGTCGTGCACGTCGGCCACCCCGGGCAGGGCGGCCAGCTCCTCGCTGATCCGGCCCACGTCGACGCCCTGCGGGGCGTGCTGGAACAGGATCCGCAGCGCGCGGCGGGCCAGCGTCCAGGTGCGGGGGAGCACGAACAGGCCGATGGCGACACCGATGATCGGGTCGGCGTAGCGCCAGCCGGTGGTCAGCGTGATCAGGCCGCTGAGCAGCACCCCGAACGAGCCGATCATGTCGGCCAGCACCTCGAGGTAGGCACCGCGGACGTTGATGCTCTCCTTGGCGCCGTCCCGCAGCAGCAGGAACGACACCACGTTGGCGGCGAGCCCGGCGGCGGCCACCAGCAGCACCGGCAGGCCGGGCACCTCCGGCGGGTCGGTGATCCGGCCGATCGCCTCGTAGAGCACGTACCCGGCGACGCCGAACAGCAGCACGGCGTTGGCGAGCGCGGCCAGCACCTCGGCGCGGTAGAGCCCGAAGGTGCGGCTGAACGTGGGCCCGCTGCGCCGGGCGAGCAGGATCGCCACGAGCGCCATGCCCACGCCGAGCACGTCGGTGAACATGTGTGCCGCGTCGGAGATCAACGCCAGCGAAGACGTCGCGAACCCGACGGCGAACTCCAGCAGCATGAAGGCCGCGCCGATGACCAGCGCGGCGGTCAGCGCCCGCACGTACTTGCCGGACGCGCCCCCCGGCGGCGTGTGGCCGTGCCCGTGTCCATGGCCGTGTCCGTGGCCCATCCCGCTGCCTCCCGCCTCGACTACCGGGAATATATAGTGACATGCGCATGAGTGCAATAGAGGTGAGCCTAAGCTGTGCCACGACGCTACGACGCGGCTCGCCCGGGCCCAACCCCCCAACCGGGGCTTCCCGTCCGGCGGGATCATCAACCCGCTGTCAGGGTGGTTTGGGCATGCGATAGGCTTCACCCAGTCGCTCAGGCGGCGGGCCCTCGTAGCTCAGGGGATAGAGCACTGCCCTCCGGAGGCAGGTGTCGCAGGTTCGAATCCTGCCGAGGGCACACACTTCTGATCGGGTTCCAGGTTTTTCCGCCGGAACCGAAGCACCCTTCACCAACGTCGTACCCTTCAGGTGTCGCTGAAGGGGGACGGATGAGCAATCCGCTGGTCGCGCAGGCGCAGTCGCAGACGACCGGGGTGACCGGGATCGGG
>NZ_JBWKKF010000025.1:0-102864 GCF_056431745.1 Amycolatopsis sp. NPDC045836
ATCACCGCCCTGGTCATCGGCGCGGTCGCCATCGTCGGCGGCATCCTGGCCAAGGACCAGAACGTCGCCTTCCTCGTCGCCCTGGCCTTCGCGGTGGCGGCCTCGGCGAACCTGCCCACCATCCTGTACTCGCTGTTCTGGAAGCGGTTCAACACCTCCGGCGCCCTGTGGTCGATCTACGGCGGCCTCGCCGTCACCGTCATCCTGATCGTCTTCTCCCCGGCGGTGTCCGGATTGCCGAACTCGATGATCAAGGGCGTGGACTTCCACTGGTTCCCCCTGCAGAACCCCGGCCTGGTCTCCATCCCGCTCTCGTTCTTCCTCGGCTGGCTGGGCACCGTGCTGTCCAAGGAACACAACGAAGACAAATACGCCGAAATGGAAGTCCGCTCCCTCACCGGGGCGGGAGCGGAGAAAGCCGTTCCGCACTGAGCACCGCTTCGACCAGTTCCAGGTCGGCACGCAGGTGCGCCCGGCCGTTGTCGAACATCGCCTGCCAGAGCGGCGGAAGGGGTGCTTTCGCCGCCTGGCCGGCTTCCCAGTCGGCCAGCTGCGCCCGCAACGCGTGCGCCAGCGACCCGGCCAGCGAGCGCACCTCGTCGGCCGGGAGCACGTCGGCGAAGGTCAGCAGCAGGTACACGCTCGCCGGATAGGCGTTGGGCAGCTGCCCCCACAGCTTGCGGGTCAGCCGCCGCAGCTCCTCGCGACCGGCGTCGGTGATCGCGTACACCGACCGGTCGCGCCGGGCGGTCGGCTCGACCCGGTCCAGCGTGGCCAGCTCCTCCTTGGCGAGCTGGGTCAGCGCGTGGTGCACCGAATACGGCTTCACCGCCGCCCACTTCTCGGCGTGGCTGTCGACCAGCCACTTGCGGATCTCATAACCGTGCCTCGGCCGTTCCGCGAGCAGCGCGAGCACCAGCAGCCGGACGTTCACTTCGTCCGCTCGAAGGCGAAGTCGCAGTGGTCGCAGCCGTAGCCGATGGTCACCGGCCGGTCGGCACGCAGGCCGTGCCGCTCCGGGTCGACCGCGGCGAGCATCGGCTTGTCCCACTCGCACCACACCGCGGCGGTCAGCTCCGGCGCGCCGAGCCGGGTGCTCGCGTCGTGGTAGACGCAGCGGTGCGCGCGGGCGAGGTAGGCGTGGTTGTCGTCGGTCACCCGTTCCCAGGCGAACCCCTTGCCGTAGAAGGACTTCTCCTGCTCGCGCACGTTCGCCACCATGGCCGCGAACGGATCGGGTGCCCGGTCGAGTTCGGCGCGCACGGTGTCGGCCAGCCAGTCGCCGAACTGGTCGACCACGGCCCCGCGCACGGCTTCGAGCGGATCGGGCACGCGGCCCTGGAGCCAGCGGTAGGCGGCCACGGCGTGGGCGGTGAGCACCAGGTGGCTGCGGGCGGCCTCGTCGACGACGAGGTCTTCGGTCTGGTCGAGCAGGTCCTCGGTCTCGCGTTCGAGCTGGGCGCGGACGGCTGCCGCGTCCGGTACGCCGTCGAGCAGGGCGGCGTAGAACGGCTCGACGAACCAGCTCCTCGGATCGTTCAGATCGGTCATGCCCGCTGAGGATAGACAAGTTTGTCTATCGAATCGAGGGCGGCCCTGTTCACACGCGCTGAACGCCTCTTCGTGCGAGCATGGTGCCGTGGTGAACCCCGCTGAAGTGCCCACTGTGGACGTGCCCGAGCTACCGGGTGAGTTCGCCCTGCTCGACGTGCGTGAGAACTACGAGTGGGCTGCCGGGCACGCCCCCGAAGCCGTGCACATCCCGATGAGCCAGCTGCCGGGACGACTCGGCGAGCTGCCCGCCGGCGACCCGCTGTACGTGATCTGCCGCAGCGGGGTGCGCTCGGCCAACGTCGCGCTCTGGCTCAACCGCCAGGGTCGCGAGGCGGTCAACGTGGCGGGCGGCATGGAGTCCTGGCAGGCGCACGGCCTGCCGATGGTCACCGACCAGGGCGCCGAGCCGCAGGTGGTCTGAGCGTGCACCCCCGGTACCACCCGCCACCCCAGCACCAGCACCACCACCACCCCGCGCCGGTCCGGCCGCGGGTGCGCTGGGTGGCGACCCCGCCCTACGGCCCGCCCCCGCGCCGCCGGGCGGTCGACCACCGCTACCACGGCCCCCCGGCCTACCGGGTGCCACCGCGCTGGGGTTTTCCGAACGTGGTGTGGCGCCTGCCGACCGCGGTACCCGGCACCCCGTCGAACGCCCCGCGCCCGGCGCAACGCCTGCGGGCGCTCTACCGCAACGCCACCATGCTGCTGTGGGTGCTGGCCGCGTTCGCCACGCTGACCGCGCTCGCCGAGGGCTGGCGGTACGTGCTGCTGCTGCTCAGCCGGGACGCCGCGCTCGACGCCGACGTCGTCGGCACCTCCGACGCGTTCGTGCTCACCGGCGCGCTGCTGACCTTCGTGCTGGCCCTGTTCGCCGCGGGCATCAGCCTGTGGTGGCTGCTGGTCGCGCGGGTGGTCGCCGCCGACGAGCTGGGCGAGCGCCCGGCCCGCCCGCCGTGGCAGGTGGTCGCCGGGTTCTTCGTGCCCGGCCCGAACCTGGTGCTGGCCGGGTCGATCGTCGCCGAGACCGAGCACGCCGTGCTGCGGCGGCCCCGCACCGAGCGCCCGCGCCCGTCGCGGCTGGTGCTCGCCTGGTGGGGTGCCTGGTTGCTGAACGGCGTGCTGCTGCTGGTCTCGGTGGTCTGGCGGCTGCGTGACGGGGTCCAGGCGCAGGCCGACGGGGTGTTCCTGGCCGTGCTGACCGACGGTTCCGCCGCCGCGCTGGCCGTGCTCACCGCGCTGCTGGTCCGCCGGATGACCGGCTTGCTGGCGCCGGTCGGTGAGGACCGGCTGCGCCGCCTGCGGGTGCTCAAGGTGACCGGCGCCCCGGACCCGGAGTTGCGCCCGACTCGCCCGGCTACCGCACCCCGCTGACCAGCAGTTCCCGGTAACCGCGCATTACGAATTCCGGGCGGCGCGGTGGTTCCCCGGCCAGTTCGAGGTCCGGCAACGCGGTCAGCGCCCGGAACGCGGCGGCGATCTCCACCCTGGCCAGCGGTGCGCCGAGGCAGAAGTGGATGCCCGCGCCGAAACCGAGGTGCGGGTTCGGCGACCGCCGGAGGTCGAAGTCGTCCGGCTGGTCGAACACCTCGGGGTCCCGGGCGGCGGCCCCGAGCAGCGCCCCGATCTTCTGCCCGGCTCCGAGGCGGAACCCGGCGATCTCCACGTCCTCGGTGGCGGTCCGCTCGAACAACTGCAACGGCGAGTCGAACCGGATCGCCTCCTCCACGGCGGTGTCGAGATGGGCGCCGAGCGCCGCCCACTGCTCCCGGTGGTCCAGCAGCGCCCGCAGGCCGTTGCCGAGCACGTTGACCGTGGCTTCGTGGCCGGCCATCAGCAGCAGCACGGCGGTGGCGACCAGCTCGTCGTCGGAGAGCCTGCCGTTGTGGTCGTCGCGCACCCGGACCAGATCGCTGATCAGGTCGTCGCCGGGGTTCGCGGCGCGTTCGGCCGACAGCTCACGCAGGTAGCCGACGAACTCCCCGGCCGCCCGCTCGGCCGCCGCGCGCTTGTCCTCCGGCAGGCCGTACTCGTACATCTTGACGATCTGGTTGGACCACGGGACCAGTTGCGGCCGGTCGCTTTCCGGAACGCCCAGCAGTTCGGCGATCACCTCGACCGGCAGCGGCTGGGCGACCTCGGCGAGGAAGTCGGCGGTGCCTTCGTCACGGATGCGCGTGGCCAGCCGGTCGACCAGCCGGCGGGCGATCTCCTCGACCCGCGGGCGTAGCCGCTCGACGTGCCCACGCGCGAACGCCGACGAGACCAGGCGCCGCAGCCGCGTGTGCGCCGGGGGTTCGTTCTCCAGCAGGGAGTTGCGGTGCAGCAGGTTGAACGAGACGAACTGCTCGGCCGGGGTCGCGTCCCGCCAGATGCGGCCGAGCGACCGGTGGCGCAACACCGCCGACGCCGCCGCGTGCGACACGGCGACCGCCAGCCCCAGCCCTTCGTGCCGGTGCACTTCGCCGCGCTCACGCAACTCGGCGAAGTGGGGATACGGGTTCGCGAGGAAAGCCGGATCAGCGGGGTCGAACACCCGCCGACTGTAACCCTCATGGTGTGGCGGCACCGGTCCATCAGGCCCAGTCCTCCGTGCCGGTGCACCTCGCCGCGTTCCTCGGGTCGAACACCCGCCGAGCGGGTCCGTTCGGTACCGTCGGCCCACTGAAATCGCGAGGAGGAACCAGTGGGCAAGGCGGCGCGCAAGAAGGGGCCCAAGAAGAAGGACGGGGCGCCCAAGAAGGTCCGCGAGGTCTTCATCGGCCAGCCGTTCGAAGGGCTCGCCGCGGAGCCGGAGCTGATCGCGCTGCGCGAGTTCGTGCCCTCGGCGACCGTCGAGCTGCCGCTCAAGGAGTCCGGCGGCCGCAAGGTGGTGCTCGGCACGGTGCTGCCGATGGCCGCCGCCGCGTTCGTCCGTGCCGACGGCCAGGCCTTCGTCGGGCTCCAGGTGCAGACCCGCTCCACCGACGTCAGCCGTGACATCGGCCGGTCGGTGCGCTGGGCGCTGGAGGCCAAGGAGGGCGACGTGCTCTCCGTGCCCGACACCATCACCCCCGGCGGCGAAGGTGAGCGCCTGCAGGACCTGCTCGACCCGGCCGCCGAGTTCGACGTCCGGATGCACACCGACTTCTCGTGGTGGCTGCCCGAAGACACCGAGGCCGAAGGTGAGGTGGCGCTGTCGCTGGAGCGGGCGAACGGCGCGATCATGCCGTCCGAGCGCCTCGGCACCGGCGCCTACTGGGTCGACGCCGGGGAGAAGGCGCACCTGCGCTGGGTGCGCCCCGAGCCGGAGGGCAAGGTGCTCCAGGCGCTGGCCCGGCTCTCCGCGGCCGGTGAGATCGGCCTCGGCGAGGACTCCCGGTACGCCGGGTCGTTCCGCGCGCACGGCCTGCTCGTGCCGGTCTGGGACCTCGACCCCGAGGCGCACGCCCGTGAGTGGGCCGAACCGGCCAAGCAGCTCGGCGAGCGGCTGGACAAGGCACTGGCCTCCCTGGACGACGAGCCGCTGAACGCGGCCGAGCGCCGTGCCCGCGACGGCCTGATCGGCCGCCAGATCACCATTCGCTAGTGCTGCTGCACATCTGCGCGGAGCAGGACTGGGTCGCGAGCGGGGGCGGCGACTACCGCGCGCCCTCGCTCGACGACACCGGCTTCATCCACTGCTCCGACTTCGGCACCGCGCACCTGCCCGCCGACGCCCTCTACGCCGGCCGCACCGACCTCGTGCTGCTCGAAATCGACCCGGCCCGCCTCGGCGTGCCGGTGCGCTGGGAGGACGGCGTCCCACCGCACCCCGCCGGTGTCCGCTTCCCGCACGTCTACGGCCCGATCCCGCGCGCGGCGGTGGTCGCGGTGCACGCGTTCCCGCCCGGCCCGGACGGCCGCTTCCACCTCCCACCGGCGGTCGCGAACCGATAACACCCCGCAACTGTTCACCCGTTCGCGCGTCTGAGCCAACCGGGGGACAACCTGCGGGGGTGCGGATGCGTGAGTCAGTCGGTGGGGAACGGTCGAGAGCGCTCACCGGGATTGGAGGCGATACGGTGACCGCGTGCGCGCCGGTGGTGCCAGTGCTTTCGCTGGCCGAGGACCGAGTCGTCGATGCGCGCCAGGAGAGGGGATTGGCGGTGCCGGGCGACCTCGTTGACTTCGGGGAGTTCGTCTCGGCCAACCTGCCCGGCCTGATGCGCTACGGCCACGCGCTGACCGGCAACCCACACGACGCCGCCGACCTGGTGCAGACGGTGCTGGAGAAGATCGGCTCCCGCTGGACCCACGTGCAGCGCAAGACCGGCGACCCGATGGCCTACATCCGCCGGTCGATGGCGAACGCGCACATCAGCCGGTGGCGCCGGACCAAGCGGGAGAACCTGGTCGCCGACATCCCGGACGCCCAGCCGTTCGAGCACGCCGACCCGTTCGAGCACGAACCGCTGTGGCAGGCGCTGCGGGCTTTGCCACCGAGGCAACGCGCCGTCGTGGTGCTGCGTTACTACGAAGGACTGTCCGAAGCCGAGATCGCCGCGTCACTCGGGGTGAGCCAGGGCACGGTGAAGAGCCAGGCGAGCAAGGCGCTCGCCTCCCTGAGGCTGAAGATGGCGGCCACGGCCGAGGAAAGCGGAGGGAGGGAAGCGGTATGAGCGCGGACGACGACGAACTGGCAGGCGAGCTGCGCCGGTTGTTCGACGACGAGCGCCTCGAACTGCGTCCCGCGCCGGACGCCGGATCGCTGATCGTCGCCGGGGCGAAGCGGCGTCGCGTCCGCCGCCGCCGGCTGTCCGTCGCCGGTGGCGCGCTCGGCGTGGTCGCGCTGGTCGCCGGTGGGTTCGCGTTGACCGGGGGCGCGTTCCGGCCCGAGGTGCCGCCGCCGGTGGCCCACCCACCCGGCCTGGACCCCAGCCTGCAGATCGGGCCCACCGCCACGGTGGTCCCGGCGCCCCCGCCGGCCCACCCGTCGTCCGGGCCACCGCCGACACCGGCGGCGCCGCCCGTGCCCGGCCACGGCCAGCTGTCCCCGGCACCACCGACCCCGCAGCGGTCCGACCTGCCCGCCGCCTCGCAGTCCCCGCTGTCCGCGCCGATCATCGGCCCCGGCGGGTACGGCAAGTTGCGGCTGAACACCACGGTGGAAGAGGCGTCGTCGGCCGGGATCAGCTTCACCCCGGAAGGCGGCGCTGGGCTGGACGGCGGCTGCGCCACCTACTACTTCAGCGGCGCCGGGGTGCCCAGCGGCGGTTCCGTGGTGGTCTCGCCGACCCGCGGCGTGGTCTACATCAACCCGTCCGCGGACGTGACCACCCCGGAGGGCATCGGCACCGGGGCGACCCGCGATCAGCTGCAGGCGGCCTACCCGGAGGCGACCCCCGGGCCGAACGGCGACGTGGTGCCCATCGGCAACGGCTACCGGTACCGCGTGGTGGTCGGGGAATCCTCGGTCATCGAGCACATCTACCTCGACGACAGCCTGCAGGACTGCTACGAGTGAACCCGGGTCCCTCCCCGCTGGGGGAGGAACCCGGGCTCGTTTCCTTGCTCAGCCCTCGGGGCGCTCAGATGGCGCCGCCGGCCACCGGGGGCATCGTCGGGTCGCCACCGCCGTCACCGACCGATTCACGGGCGAGCCAGTTCTCGATCTCGAACAGGTTCCCGTCGGCGCGCTTGACGATGGTGAGCAGGGTGGACATCGCGGAGATCTCCTCGACCTGCTCCTTGAGGAACCACTGGACGAACTGCTCGGCGATGTAGTCGTCCTCGTCGCGGGCGGCCTTGGCCAGCGTCTTGATGTCGGCCGCGACCTCCTTCTCCTGCTCGAGGGCCAGCTCGACCAGCTCGCGCACCTCGGTGAAGTCGTTGCGGACCTCGCCGGTGCCGGGGATCTCGACGTGGTGGTCGGTGTCCAGCATGTACTGGACCAGGGCGAGCGCGTGGTTGCGCTCCTCGTTGGCCTGGCGGAAGAAGTGCTTGGCCAGCTGGGGCAGGTCCTCGCTCTCGAACCAGACCGCCAGCGCGATGTACTGCTGCGAGGCGTTGAACTCGTTGTGCACCTGCTGCTGGAGCAGCTCGTAGAACTTCGAACGCGGATTCTTCTTGGTGAGGGCCATGCATTCCACGATAACCCAGAATGACGAACTTCTCCATTTTGTTCTGGTGATCCGCGCCGCATTAGGTTACCATTCGCAAAAGAAGGTGGAACTAATTTAATTGAGCCTTGCCTTATTGAAGTGTGCCTAACCTGCGTGCCGTGGTCCGGGTTGTCCACAGGGAGCCGGATCATCCACAGGATGCCGCTGACCAGCCTCTTCGGGGCGGGTTCGGGGTAGGGTGGTTGCAGGGGCCGCCCCCCAGGGCGGGCGGGGGTACCTATGTGGGTGTCGAGCCGCGGCGTGGGCTTGTTCGGGGTGTCGGCAGTGGGTAGCGGGGGCACGGTTCCGTAGGTGCGGTTGCCGATTCGGGCCTCGCCGGCCATTCGTCGTCGAAGCTGATCAGCGTCGACCGGGTGCGGACTGCATCAGCGATGGATGCGTCGCGGTGTCGGCTTTCGCCCGGGGTCGGCGGTGCGCTGCTCGACCACCACAGCAGCGTTCCATGGCTGGTGACCGTGCCGAACAGTGCGGTCCCCCGATGCCGTCAGGCTCGGTCACACCACCTTCCGGATCATGGACGGGCCAAGGCTGTCCGCACGAATGAACGTGGGCCGCGAACCCCCGGGCCCGCCGTCAGGTCACGGGATCACGGAGCACCGGGCACGACATGCACCGCGGTCCCCCGCGGCCCGAGCCCAGTTCCGAGCCGGCGATGCGCAGCACCTCGATCCCGGCGGCTTCCAGGCGCTCGTTCGTTTCCGCGTTCCGTTCGTACCCGACCACCACGCCCGGAGCGACGGCCAGCGTGTTGTTGCCGTCGTCCCACTGTTCGCGTTCCGCGGTCACCGGGTCCAGGCCGGTGTCGATCACGCGCAGGCGGTCGATGCCCATCGCCTTGGCCGCCGCGGTCAGGAACGGTTCCGGGCCCTTCACCCCGTCCTCGCCCGCGTGCAGCGTGTAGGCCACCAGCGAATCCCGCGCCAGCGGGTACATCACCACCGCGTCCGTGCCGACCATGGTGCACACCGTGTCCAGGTGCATGGTGGCCCGCGACTGCTCGATCGGCACCGCCAGCACGGTGTGCGCGAGGTCGTCGGCGAACACCGAGCGCGCCAGCGACTCGGCACCGGCCGCCGAAGTCCGTTCCCCGACCCCGACCGCCACCACACCCGGCGCCAGCAGCATCACGTCCCCGCCCTCGATCGGCGCCGAATGCGCGCCGTAGGCCCGCGCGGCCCGCGCGAACCGGGGGTGATAGGCGTAGATCAGGTCCAGCACCGCGGTCTCCCGGCGCCGCGCCGGCATGCTCAGCGACGAGATCGCCACGCGGTCGGCGATCCACGCCGAGGAATCCCGCGTGAACAACAGGTTCGGCAGCGGGTCGACGGCGAAGTCACGCGGGTGGTTCATCATCCGCACCAGCGAAGCGCCTTCGGCGGCGGGCAGTTCCTCGAAGGTCATCCCGGCCATCAGCACCTCGGCCAGGGTGGCGGCGTCCACAGAGGACAGGTGCGAGCGCAGGGCGTCGGCCAGGTCGGTGCCGAGCCTGCGGTCGTCCACCGCGGCGTGCACGCCGGCGGTGTGGGCCCGCGGGTCCTCGAGCGCGCTGCGCAGCACCTCGGCCAGCAGCAGCACCTCGACCCCGCGCCCGCGCAGCACCTCGGCGAACGCGTCGTGCTCCTCCTGCGCCCGGTCCACCCAGGGGATCGAGTCGAACAGGAGCTGGTCGTTGTTGCGCGGCGTCAGGCGTTTCAACTCGGCCCCCGGCCGGTGCAGCAGGACCGAGCGCAGCGGCCCCACCTCGCTCTCCACCAGGGGCGCCGGCGCCTCGGACACGGTCTCGGAAGTCGCTTGCTCGACGGTCACCTGCTGAGACTAATCAACCCGGCGGCGGTAATGCTTCGGTAAGCGCTCCGAGCCTGGTGCCGGGCACACCGTTGGCCCAGGGTGGACGCATGTCGCGCACCAAGAAGATCGTGCTGGTCCTGTCCGTGACCGCCGTGGTCGCCCTGGCCGCCGGGCTGTGGGCCTTCCAGCCGTGGAAGGCGTTCACCCGCAGCACCGTCGAAGAGGCGCTGCCGGTCGCTGTGGAGACCACCGCCACCACCGCCACGTCCGCCACCCCCGCGCCACCGCGGGAGCTGGCCGCCGGCGCGTTCGTCAGCCAGGAGCACGACACCGGTGGCCAGGCCAGGGTACTCGACCTCGGCGACGGCAACCGCGTGCTGCGGCTCGAAGGCTTCTCCACCTCCGACGGCCCCGACGTGCACGTGTGGCTCAGCGAAGCCACCGCGGGCGGCGACTGGGACAAGTACGACGACGGCGCCGTGGTCCAGCTCGGCAAGATCAAGGGCACCGACGGCAACCAGAACTACGCCATCCCGGCCGGCGCCGACCTGAGCGGCCTGCGCAGCGTGGTCATCTGGTGCGACCGGTTCAACGTCGCCTTCGGCTCCGCGCCGCTCGATCTCTAGAAAAAAAGAGCACCGTGGGAGTCGTTCCGGCGCGGGTCCGTTCGTAGGTTCGGTGTCCGGAGCAATCGCGAAGAACGGAGAGAACCGTGCCGAACCCCTCCCAGCCCGGCCGCCCGCCCGTGGTCGACCTGGCCACCTGGCAGGCCGCGCGCGACGAGCTGCTGGTCCGCGAGAAGGCCCACACCCGCGAGGGTGACGCCATCGCGGCGGCCCGGCGGCGGCTGCCGATGGTGGAGTTCGACGGCACGGTCGAGGTGGTCGGCGCCGACGGCCCGGTCCCGTTCCTCGACCTGTTCCGGGGCCGCGGCGAACTCGTGGTCTACCAGCACATGTGGCATGAGGGCGCACCCCACCAGGGGCAGTGCGAGGGCTGCACCAACATGGTCTGGCACCTGCGGGACACCGCCGTCTACCTCGGCGCCCGCGGGGTCTCGTTCGCCGTCGTGACCAGGGGCCGGTGGGCGGAGGTGGCGCCCTTCGTGGAGTTCATGGGCTACACCGACCCCTGGTACTCGGTGCGCGACGTGCCCGCGCCGGTCGGCGGCGCCATGGCCTCGCTGTCCTGCTTCCTGCGCGACGGCGAGCGCACCTTCCTCACCTACTCCACCACGGGCCGCGGCAACGAGGCGGCCAACGGCTCCTTCGGCCTGCTCGACATGACGCCCTACGGCCGCGGCGAGGCGTGGGAGGACAAGCCGGACGGCTGGCCGGAGGGGGACAACCCGTGCTGGTACTGGCGTTCGGCCGCCGACGGAACCGCCACCTGGGGTCCGGACAGCCGTCCCGTGCCGCAGTGGACCCGCCCCGGTGCGACCCCGGAGCAGACCCTCGGGCGGCACGGCGACTGCCACTAGGGCAGGAACGACACCTTGCCGCGCAGCAGCGCGTACCCGACGAAGGCGAACACGTCGAGCAGCGTGTGCGCGGCGACCAGCGGCCACAGCCGGTTGGTCCGCTGCCACAGCCGCCCGAACACCAGCCCCATCACCAGGTTGCCGACGAACCCGCCGAACCCCTGGTAGAGGTGGTACGAACCCCGCAGCACGGCTGCGGCGAGCAGGCTGGAGCCCTCCTGCCAGCCCAGCTGCCGCAGCCGGGTCAGCAGGTAGCCGACCACGAGGACCTCTTCGGCGAAGGCGTTGCCGAAGGCGGAGAGCGTCAGCGTGATCGGCCGCCACCACGACTCGGTCAGCGTGGACGGCTGCACGGCGAGGTTGAACCCCAGCCGCCAGGCGGCGAAGTACAACGCGAGCCCGGGGAGGCCGATCAACGCGGTCAGCCCGACTCCCCAGAGCAGGTCGCGCCGCGGCCGCGTGCGGTCGAAACCGACCCGCGCCAGCTTCACCCCGCCCCGGTAGAGGAGGTACACCCCGAGCGCGCCCCAGCCGACCAGCTGCAGCGCGCTCAGCAGCTGCTTGAGCAGGTCGATCAGCCCGGCCGCGGCCTGCGGCACGTTCAGCGCGACCTGCTGCTCGTTCAGCGGTTCGGGGCGCAGCAGCGAGTCCAGCAGCGACAGCAGGCTGCGTGCCCCGGACAGCCCGAGCGTGATGCCGAACACGATCAGCAGCTCGAACTTCAGCGTCCGGCGTTCGGCCGGATCGGTGACCACCTCGGGCCAGGCCGGGCGGTCGCTGATCAACCAGGAGCGCATTCGCGCAAGCTACCCGGTGGGGGATAGCGTCGCGGTCATGCCACGCACCATCGCGACCAACACCCCCGTCGAGCGCGCGGAACTGGTCGAGTTCCTGCGGCCCCGCCACCACGGCATCCTGACCACCCGGCGGGCCGACGGCAGCCCGCAGCTGTCGCCGGTGACCTGCGGGGTGGACGGCGAAGGGCGCATCGTGATCGCCACCTACCCGCAGCGGGCGAAGGTGCGCAACCTCCGCCGCGACCGCCGCGCGTCGGTCTGCGTGCTCTCCGACGAGTGGAACGGCGCCTGGGTGCAGGTCGACGGCACGGCCGAGGTGCTCGACCTGCCCGAGGCGGTGGAGCCGCTGGTCGACTACTTCCGCGCGATCTCCGGTGAGCACCCGGACTGGGACGAATACCGCGAAGCCATGCGCAAGCAGGGCAAGTCGCTGGTGCGGATCACCGTCGAGCGCTGGGGCCCGATCGCCACCGGCGGCTTCCCGCCGGAACTCGCCGACGACTGAGAGTTGACCTTCGAGCCGGTCGAAGGCCCACGATGGCCGGGTGACCGACCCGGAACTGATGCCGATCGGCGCGTTCGCCAAGCGCGCCGGACTGACGGCGAGCGCCTTGCGGTTCTACGACGACGCCGGTTTGCTCCACCCCGACCGCGTCGACCCGTGGACGGGCTACCGGCTCTACGGCGAAGCGCAACTGGCTCGTGCCACCCAGCTGCGTGCCTTGCGCGAGATCGGGATGCCGCTGCCCGTCATCGGCGCGTTCTTCACCGCGGACGCGGAGGAAGCCGCGCGGCTGATCGACGAACAGGTCGCCAAGGTGACCGCGGAAGCCACCGGCGTCCGGCGAGCCGCCGCGAACCTCAAGGCCGCCCTCGGCCAGGGACCACGCCGCACGGTCTGCGCGTTGCCGGGACCCGTGCTCGCCGCGGCGGCCGACCAGGTGCTGGCCACCACGGTCCACGACCCCGGCCACCCGGTGCTGGGCGGGGTGCGCCTGGAAGCCGGCGACGGTTCCCTGGCGCTGATCGCCACCGACCGGTACCGGCTCGCCCTGCGCACGGTGGTGCCCACCCGGCCGCCCACCGGTTCCTGGGCGGGCACCCTCGCCGGTGACGACCTGCGGGCGCTGAGTTCCCAGCTCCGGCGCAGCCCGGTCGTGACGATCGAAGCGGGCGAGCGGACCGCCGGCCTCCGGCTGGCCGACGACACCGTCTCGCACTGCCGCCTGCTGCCCGGGGACTTCCCCGACCACCGGCTCCTGCTCGGCTCGCTCCCACCGGTGACGCACCGCGTCACGGTCGGGAAGCAGCAGGTCATGCGCGGGCTGGAGCAGCACGCGGCGGAAACGGCCGGGTTCCGGGTGTCCGGCGGGCGGCCGAGCCTGCTGCTCGAAGACGGCGAAGTGCCGCTCGACGGTTCCGCGACCGGCGGCGAGCTGACGCTCTGGTTCGAGCTGACCACCCTGTACCCGGCGTTGAGCCAGGCGATCGGCGCCGACCTGATGCTCGACCTCCGCGGTCCCGACCAGCCCGCCACGGTCCGGTCGGCCGACGACGGCGACCTCACCACCCTCGTCATGCCCTGTCGAAAGGAACAACCATGACCGACCCCACGATGGAAGCGATCAGCGCGGCCGTGGTCCGCGGCCGCGACGGCGAAGCCGAACCGGCCCGGCGCGACCTGCTGGCCCTCTGGCAGGAGATCGGCGCGGTGGGCGACCCGTTCCACCGCTGCACCCTGGCGCACTACCTGGCCGACCTCTGCGACGAACCGGCCGAGGCGCTGGTGTGGAACGTCCGCGCCCTCGACGCCGCCGACGCCCTCACCGACGATCGCGCCCAGCAGCACCACGCCGGGCTGCAGGTGGCGGGCTTCTACCCGAGCCTGCACCTCAACCTGGCCGACGACCTGCGCCGCCTCGGCGCGTTCGAGGCCGCGGCCGAGCACATCGGCCACGCCGAGCAGCGCACCTGGGCGCTGCCCGATGGCCCGTACGGAGACACCCTGCGCTCGGCCATCCGCGAGGTGGGCCGGGCCATCGCCGCCCGGGACACCACCCGCCGGGCCTCCGCGCCGGGCACCGGGCGGTGAGGCGCTAGCCCCCGGCCAGGAACGGGCAGCCGACCAGCCGGCGGATCTCCACCGCGAGCTGCGGCGGGCTGTCCACCGGCTGCGAGAACGCCAGCCGCACGTCGTGGTCGCCCGTGGTGGACTCGACCCGCAGGCGCAGGCCGTGCCGGTCGAGCCCGAGCGGGCGGATGAGCCCGCCACGCAGCTCCTCCGGCAGGTGCCTGCCCAGCTGCTCCACCACGTCGGCGTGCTCGGTCTCCAGGTGCTGCAGCCAGCGCGCCTCGTAGCCGTGGAACGGGTCTGGCGACGCGGCGCTGAACACGTGCGGCCGCAGCGAGTGCGTGCCGTCGGCGTCCGCGAGCACCAGCGACGCCGGGGTCAGGCGCAGCATGGTCAGCCCGTGGTTCACGTCGAGCAGCCGGTGGTCCGGCCGGTCCACGGCGATCGCCACGGCCCGCGCCCTGGCCGCCGGCGGGTCCAGCGGGCGCAGGAACCCGGTGATCCAGAGCAGGCCGCGGATCGGCTCGCGCAGCGGCACCGGGGCGTGGTCGGCGAGTTCGAGCACGACCCCGAACTCGCCGCGTTCGGTTTCCGCCGCGGTCCGGACCAGCGGGTGGCCGTCGGGCAGCAGGAGGCTGACGCTGCCGCTGGCGTGCACGTGGTGCAGCACCGGGGTGACCCGGCTGCCGTCGTGCTCACCGCGGTCCACCGACGGGACCAGGGTCGCCGGGCAGTCGCGCGACGCGATGGTCTTGGCGCGCTCGGCGGGGTCCGGAGCCGGCGGGCGGCGCGTCGTGGTCGTGGGCTCGGTCAAGGTCCACCTCCTACTTAGGTGAGGCTAACCTGCCGACTCCGGTTTGGGAACCCGGGAGCTCAGCTCCCCGGCCCGCGTCCCGACCAGGTCCAGGCGTAACCGGGGTCCTCCGACGCGTCCGCCGCCTCGCCGAGGTCCAGCGGCGCGAAGGTGTCCACCATGACCGCGGTCTCGTCGAAGAAGTCCGCGCCGATCGACGCCTCCGCCGCTCCCGGCTGCGGGCCGTGGGTGAAACCCGACGGGTGCAGGGAAAGCGAGCCGACGCCGATGCCGGAACCCTTGCGTGCCTCGTAGTTGCCGCGCACGTAGAACATCAGCTCGTCGGAGTCGACGTTCGCGTGGTTGTACGGCACCGGGATCGACTCCGGGTGGTAGTCCACCTTCCGCGGGCAGAACGAGCACACCACGAAGTTCGGGCCTTCGAAGGTCTGGTGCACGGGTGGCGGCTGGTGCACGCGGCCGGTGATCGGCTCGAAGTCGTCGATGTTGAACACCCACGGGTACAGGCAGCCGTCCCAGCCGACCACGTCGAACGGGTGGTGGGCGTAGGTGTAGCGGGTCAGCCCGGCGCGGTGGCGCACCAGCACCTCCACGTCCTCGCCGTCGGCCAGCATCGGTGCCGACGGGCCGCGGATATCGCGCTCGCAGTACGGCGAGTGCTCCAGGAACTGCCCCTTGTTCGACAGGTACCGCTTCGGCGGGCCGATGTGCCCGCGGGCCTCGATGGTCAGCAGCCGCAGCGGCTCGCGCGGCACCACGCGGTAGGTGCACGAGGTCGGGATGACCACGTAGTCGCCGTCGCCGATCTCCAGCGCCCCGTAGATCGTCTCCAGGGTGCCGCTGCCGCCGTGGACGTAGAACAGCTCGTCGCCGGCCGCGTTGCGGTACAGCGGGCTCGGCACGGTCGCCACGGCGAAGCCGATGGTCACGTCGGCGTTGCCGAACAACCGCCGCCGATCGGTCACCGCGTCGGCGTCGGCGGTGAACTTGAGGTCCTGGGTGCGGAAGCTGCGTGGCTTGAGCGGGTGGTTGGGCTGGAGCGGACCGCGGTCGTCCGGCACCGCGACCGCGTCCACGATCGCCGTCGGCAGGTGGCGGTGGTACAGCAGGGCGGAGTCGGCGGAAAAGCCCTCGACCCCCATCAGCTCCTCGGCGTAGAGGCCGCCCTGCGGCGAGCGGAACTGGGTGTGCCGCTTGTGCGGGATCTCCCCGACTCGGCGGTAGTAAGGCACGGGCCCCTCCAGAAACGTGTCCGTTTTACGGACGTGTTTGTCCTTATGTCGTACGCTACTAGCGTGTCAGTCGTGTCAAGCGCTGTGGAACTCCCGCCCCCCGGCCCCCGCGGAATCCCGCCCCTGTTCGCCAGGCTGGTCGACGACTCCGCGCTCTTCCCGCCAGCGGACGCCGCGATGCCCGACGCCCTGCGCTCGTACCTGGCGACCAGGGCTGGTGCGCACGCGGGTCTCGTCGGCCTGTTCCTGTGCCAGGCGTCGAGGCTGCCGGAGCTGATCACCGAGTTGATCAAGATCAAGCCGAAGACCCCGCTGCCGTTGTCGCTGATCATCGACACCGGTCTCGGCGGGGTGCCGAAGGCGATCTCGATCGTGGAGTCCCGCGACGAGCTGCTCGACCTGCGCATGGTCGAGATGCCCGCGCCGTCGGACGTGGACGAGGTGTGGCTGGAACGGGTGTCCGAGTTCGTGCCGGAGGACGTCATCCGGGTGGTCGAGCCGCGCCGCGGCGTCGGCTGGCTGGACGGCGTGCGCAAGGTGATCGAGCACGGCAGCCGGCCGAAGATCCGCTGCGGCGGGCTGTCCAGCGAGAACTTCCCCAGCGTGGACGAGGTGGCCGACTTCCTCGCCGTGGTCAGCGCGCACACCGGCGCCTCCTTCAAGGCGACCAACAGCCTGCACCGCGCCGTCCGGCACGCGGACGCCGAGACCGGCTTCGCCCACCACGGCTTCCTCAACCTGCTGGTCGCCGCGGCCCGCTGCCTGTCGGGCAAGGACGTGCGCGCGGCGCTGGAGGAGACCGACGGCGCGGCGCTGGCCAAGGAGGTCACCGCGTTGTCCGAGCCAGCCGCGAAGGCGGTGCGCGAGCTGTTCGGCTCCTACGCCTCGGCCACGCTGCACGAATCGGTGGACGACCTGAAGGGCCTGGGCCTGCTGTGAGCGGCAGATGAGCCGCGAGGGGTCGCTGACCCTCGAGCGGGGACTGGCGCTGCTCCAGGCGGTGGCGGACGCGGGCAGCGAGGCCGCGACCATCTCCGAGCTGGCCGTCGCCATCGGGGCCAGCCGCCCGGCGGTCTACCGGCTGCTGGTGCCGCTGGCCGAACGCGGGCTGGTCTGGCGGGACGGCTCGAAGGTGCGCCTCGGCGTCGGCCTGCTGCGGTTGTCCGGGCAGGTGCTGCCGCAGCTGCGGCAGGCCGCCCAGCCGGTGCTGCGCGACCTCGCCGAGGCCGTCGGCGCCACCGCGCACCTGTCGGTCGCCGAGGGGGAGCAGGTGCAGGCGATCGCCGTGGTCGAACCGTCGTGGACGAACTTCCACGTGGCCTACCGGGTGGGCAGCCGCCACCCGATCACGGCAGGCGCCGCGGGCAAGGCCATCACGCTGCGCGGCGAACCCGGCTGGGTGGCCACCAGCGGCGAGCTGCAACCCGGCGCCTCGGGCGTGGCGGCGCCGGTGCGCGGCCTGCCGGGCCTGCGCGCCAGCATCGGCGTGATCTCGCTGGACCCGCTGGACACGGCCACCGTCGGCCCGCGCGTGGTGGAAGCGGCAGCGGCCCTCACCGGCGTCCTGAGCTGAGCAGCGGGCGGGTCATCGTCAGCAGCAGAGCCAGGTCGACGGCGAAGAGCACGCGTTCGAACAGGCCGAGCGTGACCACCGGGTCCGACGGGCCCGTGCTCATGATCCAGGCGAAACTGGCCAGCACCACGACCAGCGTGGCCGCGCTGGCCACGGACAGCCGCCGGATCGTGGTCCGCCGCGGCTCCCACGGGCAGCGGGTGTTCGAGCGGCGGGTGAGCAGCCAGCCCGCCAGCGGCAGCGACACGAACGCCAGCACCGCCCCGCCGTTGTGCAGCTGACCGTTCAGCGTGCGAGCCGTGCCGTCGGGGTCGACCGGGAACAGGCCGCAGGCCACCAGTCCCGCGCACCACAGCCCGAGCAGCACCGGCACCGCCCCACCGCGCCGGGCCCTGGCGATACCGACCAGCAGCGCCAGCGAACCGGCCGCCAGCGCCAGGCACATCACCCCGAAGATCGGCGCGGCCCCCGCGTTCACGTACTCCGACAGCGTCCGCCACAGCGGGCTGACCTCGGCGGAGAGCCGGATGTGCAGGTGAACGGCGATCAACACGGCCAGCCCCATCCCGGCCAGCGCCAGCCGTCCGGCCAGCCCGGGTGCCCTGGTCGGCAGCGTGCTCACTCGCGTTCACCTCGACTTCGTTCCACAGACACGAGCGAGTCATGTTATGCGAATGAGATCTTCTGCTTCGCTCCGGGCTAAGCGAAGGTTTGCCAGAGAGCGGCCACGGCAAACGCGCTGAAGACGAAGCCCGCCACCCGCTGGATCAGCTTCGGGCGGATGCGGTTGCGCACCTTGTGCCCGATGAACACGGCGATCCCGGCCACCGCGACCAGCGCGCAGAAGGCGCCGATGCCGACCGCGACCGGCTGCTCCAGCCGGGCGGCGAGCCCGGCGGTGGCCAGCTGCGAGGCGTCACCCCACTCGGCGGCGAACAGCACACCGAAGGAGGTCATCGCGGACCGCAGGAAGGTGACCGGCCCCGGACCGATGCGGGCGGCGTCCTCCTCGCCGTCCGCGGCCGGGGCGAAGCCCTCGCGGAGCAGGAAGAACGCGCCGACGCCGAACATCACCGCGACAATTCCGGACACCAGTGATTCCGGCAGCAGCGTCAGCACGCTGCCGAACAACACCGCGATCGTGCTCTGCACGGCAAACGCGGCGGTCACCCCGGCGAAAACCGGCCAGGCCCGGAAGCGGGTGGTCAGCACCAGCGTGGCGACCAGCGTCTTGTCCGGCAGTTCGACGGCGAAGACCAGGCCGAACGTGCTGATCAGCGCCAGTAGAGCAGCAGACATCGCGTTGGTTCACCCCTTTCACTTCAACGATAAAGGGGCAATTCCGCGGAGGGAAGCAGATGGGAATCGCGAATCGGGAGTTGAGCGGCCGGGTCAATTGAATTTCGCCACGCCTAAATAATTTCTTCCCCGACCGGGTACCTTGGTTTCATGACTGCCGAGAACGTCGTCGTGTCCACGACCACCGACAGCGAGGAGGCGGCCAGGGCGCTGGCCGCCGGCGCCGTCGAAGCCCGGCTCGGGGCCTGCGCGCAGGTCCTCGGGCCGATCACCAGCGTCTACCGGTGGGAGGGCGCGGTGCAGACCGGCCAGGAGTGGCGGGTGGAGATCAAGACCACCGGCCGCCGGGTCGAGGAACTGACCGCGCACCTGCTCGAACGGCACTCCTACGACACCCCGGAGGTGATCGCGACGCCGATCACCGGCGGCAGCCCGGCCTACTTGTCCTGGGTCGGGGAGGAAACACGTTAGGACCTAGGTCCCGGGGTGATCAGGACCAGTTGAACTGTTGAGCGCCCGCGCCCGCGAGCAGAGTCGAGGGCGTGGAAGTACTCGAACTCGCGCGGTGGCAGTTCGGCATCACCACCGTCTACCACTTCCTGATGGTCCCGCTGACCATCGGGCTGTCCCTGCTGGTCGCCGGGATGCAGACGGCCTGGGTGCGCACGGGGAACGCGCGCTACCTGAAGATGACCAAGTTCTGGGGCAAGCTGCTGCTGGTCAACTTCGCCATGGGTGTGGTGACCGGCATCGTGCAGGAGTTCCAGTTCGGGATGAACTGGAGCGAGTACTCCCGCTTCGTCGGCGACGTGTTCGGGGCCCCGCTGGCGATGGAGGGCCTGGTCGCCTTCTTCGTCGAGTCCACCTTCCTCGGCCTGTGGATCTTCGGCTGGGACCGGCTGCCGAAGCAGGTGCACCTGGCCTGCATCTGGGCGTTCTCACTGGCCACGGTCGCGTCGGCGTACTTCATCCTGGCGGCGAACTCGTGGATGCAGCACCCGGTCGGCGTGGAGTTCGTCGACGGCAGGCCGACGATGAACTCGATCTGGGCGGTGCTGACGAACAACACCGCGCTGGCCGCCATCCCGCACACCGTCGCGGGCACGTTCTCGGTGGCCGCGGCCTTCGTGGTCGGCGTCGCCGCCTGGCACCTGTGGCGCAAGCGCGCGGCCGACGACGAGCACCGCGCGGTGTGGCGCTCGTCGATCCGGCTCGGCGGCTGGGTCGGCGTGGTGGCCTTCGCCGCGCTGGCGATCACCGGTGACGTGCAGGGCAAGCTGATGTTCGAGCAGCAGCCGATGAAGATGGCCTCGGCGGAGGCGCTGTGCCACACCGAGGCGCCCGCCAGCTTCTCGATCCTGGCCATCGGCGACGTGGCGGACGCGGAGTGCGAGGACGTCAAGACCTTCACCGTGCCGGCGCTGCTGTCGTTCCTGGCGCACAACGACTTCTCCACCGAGGTCAAGGGCGTGGAGGACCTGGTCACCGAGTACCAGGCGCGCTACGGCACCAACTACCCGGACGACCCGCGGCTCGGCGAACTGGCCGGGCAGCCCATCGACTACGTGCCCAGCCTGCCGGTGACCTACTGGGGTTTCCGCGTGATGATCGGCTTCGGCGCCATCTCGGCGGGGCTCGGCGTGCTGGCCCTGTGGCTGACGCGGCGGGGGCGGATCCCGGCGAGCCCGTGGTTCCCGCGGTTGATGCTGCTGGGCATCGTCACCCCGTTCGTGGCGAACAGCGCCGGCTGGATCTTCACCGAAATGGGGCGGCAGCCGTTCGTCGTGGTCCCGAACCCCACCGGCGTCGACGGCGTCTGGATGTTCACCGCGACGGCCGTCTCGAACCTGAGCACCGGCGAGGTGTGGACGTCGCTGATCGCGCTGACCACGATCTACCTGGCCCTGGGTGGGGTCGAGGTCTTCCTGCTCCGGAAGTACGTCCGCGGTGGCGTCGACGGCGTCATGCCCCCACCCGCCAAGCCCGCCGACGACTCGGACTCCGACGACGCCGACGACTCCGACGACTCCGACGACAAAGCCCTGTCTTTCGCTTACTGAAGGCACCCCATGGCAACCACACGACCCCCGATGACCGGGACCACCCGTCCACAGCCCACCCGAACACAGCCCCCACCGCTCCCAGGGGGGCGTCCCCTGCAACAGCGTAACCGCCTCGCCCCGTCGACGGGGTTGTCCACAGGGTTCTGTGGACAAGTGCCTTCGTTGTGCACAACTTGGGGAAAACAGGTTTCACGTGGCACATCGTTCTTGACACGACCGCCGGCGGAGGTGTTCTGAGATGGACCTGGAGACGCTCTGGTTCGTCATCATCGCGGTCTTCTGGCTCGGCTACCTCTTCCTCGAGGGCTTCGACTTCGGCGTCGGCATGTTGCTGCCGGTGCTCGGCCGCGGCAACAC
Organism: Amycolatopsis sp. NPDC045836; assembly: GCF_056431745.1. NCBI lineage: Bacteria > Bacillati > Actinomycetota > Actinomycetes > Pseudonocardiales > Pseudonocardiaceae > Amycolatopsis > Amycolatopsis sp. NPDC045836. Next base: position 21,169 of record NZ_JBWKKF010000025.1, read on the forward strand.
CGAGCGCCGCGTCATGATCAACACGATCGGGCCGGTGTGGGACGGCAACGAGGTGTGGCTGATCGTCGCGGTCGGCGCCACCTTCGCCGCCTTCCCCGGCTGGTACGCGACCCTGCTCTCCGGCGCCTACCTGCCCGTCCTGGTGATCCTGCTGGCGCTGATCGGCCGCGGTGTCGCCTTCGAGTACCGCGGCAAGGTCGACTCCGACCGCTGGCGCCGCACCTGGGACCGGGTGATCGTGCTCGGCTCGTGGCTCCCGCCGCTCGGCGTCGGGCTGCTGCTGGCCACCACCGTGCTCGGCCTCCCGCTCGACGCCGACGGCAACCGCATCGGCAGTCCGCTCGAAGCGGTCCGCTGGGACACGCTGCTCGGCGCGCTCGCCTTCGCCGGCTTCTCCCTGGTCCACGGCGCCGCGTTCCTGACGCTCAAGACCGAGGGCGAGTTCCGCGCCCACGCCCGGTCCGTGGCGCTCAAGGTGCTGCCGTTCGCGCTGCTGCCGATGCTCGCGTTCCTCACCCTCGTCCAGCTCCGTGAAGGTGCACTGTGGACGGTCGTGACGCTTGCCGTCGCGGTGCTGTCGGCCGTGGTGGCGTGGCTCCGGCTGGCCGCCGACCGCGAAGGGCAGGCTTTCGCCGCGCTCGGCGTGCTGATCGCCGCCGCCGCGATCACCCTGTTCGGCGCGCTCTACCCGGACGTGCTCCCGTCCACCGGTGACCCGGCGAACACGCTCACCGTGGCGGGCGAAGCCTCCAGCCCGTACACCCTGCAGGTGATGACCTGGGTCGGCGCGTTCGGCGCCCCGGCCGTGCTGGTCTACCAGGGCTGGACGTACTGGGTGTTCCGCAAGCGCATCGGCACCCGCCACATCCCGCCGGTGCACACCCCATGACCCCCGGCCGCACCACCCTTCCCGCCAAGATGTCCAAAGTGGACACGGTGCGGCCGGGTCCGCTCGGCGCGCTGCCCTCCCTTTCGCCAGCGGCGCGCCGGGCCCTGTTCCTCGCCGCGGTGCTCGCCGCGGCCAACGCCGCGCTGCTGGTGGCGCAGGCGTTCCTGCTCGCTTCCGTGCTCGCGTCGATCGTCGGGGGCGACGCGGGGATCGGGGGCCGCACCGCCTGGCTGCTCGGCGCCGTGGGAGGACGCGCGCTGGTCGGCTGGGCGGTGCGGGTGGTCTCGGCCAGGGCCGCGGCCGGGGCCAAGGAGGAGCTGCGGGCCAAGGTCGTCGACCACGCCGCGGCGCTCGGCCCGGAGTGGATCGCCGCCCGCGGCACCGGCGAGCTGACCGCGTTGACCACCCGCGGCCTCGACGCGCTCGACGCCTACTTCACCACCTACCTGCCCGCACTGGTCACCGCCGCCGTGGTCCCGCTCGGCGCGGGCGCCGCGGTGCTCTTCGCGGACTGGCCGTCGGCGGTGCTCATCGCGGTGACGCTGCCGCTGCTGCCGGTGTTCGCGATCCTGGTCGGGAAGTACACCGCGGACCGGGTCGCCGCCGCCACCGACGCCACGCACCGCCTGTCCGGGCGGCTGCTCGAACTGGTGCGCGCGCTGCCGGTGCTCGCCGCGTTCCGCCGGGCGGAGGCGCAGGCCGGCGTGGTGCGCCGGATTTCCGACCGCCACCGCCGCGACACCCTGAAGACCCTGCGCGTGGCGTTCTCGTCGGCCTTCGTGCTGGAGCTCGCCGCGACGCTTTCGGTTGCGCTGGTCGCCGTGGTGATCGGCGTGCGGCTGGTCTCCGGCGACCTCACGCTGGCCATCGGGCTGGGCGTGCTGATCCTCGCGCCGGAGTGCTACCAGCCGCTGCGGGCCGCCGGCGCGGCCTTCCACGCCAGCGAAGACGGCGTCGAGGCGGTGCGCCGCGTCACCGGGGTCCTGGCCGAACCGGCGCCGGAACCCGGTGCCCGAAAGGTCCGCAAAGGACAGGTCCGGGTGTGCGACCTCCGTGTCCGCCGCCGGAGCGGGTTCGCGCCGGACGGCGAGGCGTTCACCGCCCGGCCCGGCGAGATCACCTGGTTGCGTTCGCCGAGCGGTGCCGGGAAGTCCACCACGCTCGCCACCCTGCTCGGCTTCGTGCGACCGGAGTCCGGCACGATCACCGTCGGCGGCCAGCCGCTCGACGGCGCCGACCTCGTGCACTGGCGGCGCCAGCTCGCCTGGGTGCCGCAGTCACCCGCGTTCACCGGCGGCACGGTCCGCGAGGAACTCCGGCTCGCGCTGGCCGACCGCGAGGAGGAACCGTCCGAGGCCGAGTTGCACGAGGTCCTGGCGGACCTGCGGCTGAGTGGCCAAGTGGATCAGCCACTCGGTCACCTGTCCACTGGGCAGCGGCAACGCGTGGCGGTGGCCAGGGCGCTGCTGCGGGCCCGGCACGGCGCCTGGCTCCTGCTGCTCGACGAGCCGACGGCCCACCTCGACGGGGCATCGGCCCGGCGGGTGCTGAAGGCGGTCCAGCAGGTCGCCGCCACCGGGGCGGCCGTGGTGATCGCCGCGCACGACCGGTCGAAGGTCCTCACCGACGAGGAACCCGGGGAAAGCACCATCGCGGCGGACGCGCCGGTCGAGCGCGAAGCCCGGCCGCTGCCGCTGCGCGCGCTCGCCGACCGCTCCTTCCTCAAGGGAGCGGCCCTCGGGGCGGCTTCGTTCCTCGCCGGGATCGCGCTCACCGCGACCTCCGGCTGGCTGATCGCCAAGGCGTCCCAGCAACCGCCGATCCTCACGCTGACCGTCGCGGTGGTCGGCGTGCGCACCTTCGGCCTGGCCCGCGCCGGACTCCGCTACGTCGAGCGGCTCGCCACGCACGACGGCGCCTTCCGCACCGCCACCCGCCTGCGCGCCGACCTGTGGCGGGCGCTGGTGCGCATCGGCCCGGTCGGCACCGCCGCCCTGCGCCACGGCGAGGGCCAGCGCCGTCTGGTGTCCGATGTGGACACCGTGCGCGACCTGCTGCCGCGGGTGGTCTCGCCGCCGCTGGTCGCGGTGCTGGTGGTGGCGGGCGCGGTCGCCGTGCAGACCGCCGTGCTGCCGGTCGCCGGGCTGTACCTCGCGGTGGCGGCGCTGGTCGCGGGCCTGCTCGTACCCGCGCTCGCGCTCGCGCTGGAACGCCGCTCGACCTCGGCGCTGGCCGAGGGACGCCGTGACGTCGCGGCCCGCGTGCTCACCCTCTTCGAAGCCGCCGCGGAACTGCTCGCGTTCGGCGGTTTCCGCCGGCACCGGCGCGCCCTCGCGCTCGCCGACGACCGGCTCACCGGCGACGCGCACCGGCAGGCGTTCGGCGCCGGTGCCGCCGACGCGCTGGTGGTGCTCGCGATGGGTGGCGCGACGGTCGCGTCCACCGTGGCCGCCGCCGGATCTGCCTTCGCCGGCACGCTCGACCCGGTGCTCGCGCCGGTGGTCGCCCTGGTGCCGCTGGCACTGGCGGAGGTGCTGCTGCAACTGCCGCCGGTCGCCCAGCACCGGGACGAACTGCGCCGCGCCCGCACCCGGCTCGCCGCGGTCCTCACCGCACCGGACGGCCCGGCGGCCGAGCACACCGACCACATCGAGCTGACCGACGTGGACCTGCGCTGGCCGGGTGCGCCCGAACCGGTGCTGCGCGGGGTGACGCTGACCGTTCCGCGTGGGGCGAAGGTCGCCATCACCGGCCCGTCCGGGGCGGGCAAGTCGAGCCTGCTCGCCTTGCTGCTGGGTTTCCTGGCGCCGGAACGCGGGCGCGCGCGCATGCCGGGCGAGGTCGCCTGGGCCCCGCAGGAGCCCGGTCTCGTCGCGACCACCGTCGCCGAGAACCTGCGCCTCGCCGATCCACACGCGACTGCCGACCGGCTGCGCGAGACGCTCGACGTCGCCGGGTTGCCCGACGTGGACCTCGAAACGCTGCTGGGCAGCGGCGGTTCGGGGCTGTCGGGTGGCCAGGCGCAACGCGTGGCCTTGGCGAGAGCGCTGCTCAAAGCGGAGAGCAGTGATCTCGTCCTGCTCGACGAGCCCACCGCGCACCTCGACGAGCAGACCGCGCACGAGGTCCGCGAGCGGCTCGCGGAGGTGCTGCGCGGCAAGACCGTGGTCTGGGTCACGCACCGGCTGGAGGAGGCCGCCGCCGCGGACGTCCACCTGGACGTGCGCGACGGGCGAGTGCGCGTGCTGTCGCTGAGCGGTGTTTAACTTGTTGACGCTGATGGACCCCACACTTGCCGCGCGCGCCCTCTCGGCCGCCACCGAGATCACCACCACCGCCCTGTCCGGCGACGACCCGGCGGCGGTGCTGGGCTCCGTCGTCCGGCACGCCGCCGAACTCGCGCGTGCCGACCTGGGCCTGCTGATGACCCGTGCCGAGGACGGCGGGGTGGTGGTCGAAGCGGTGGCGGGCACCCTCGGCGAGAACGTGCTCGGCCTGGTGCTGCCCGCCGAATCCGCCGCCGGCCGGGTCGCGCAGGGCGCCGAGTCCGTGGTCACCGCCGACGTGACCACCGATCCCCGCACCGCGCCCTACGTGCCGCGTGAACTCGGCCGGTTCGGCCCGTTCGCGGCGGCGCCGTTCGGCAGCGGTGGCCGGCGGCTCGGCGTGCTCACCGTCTACCGCGAGCACGGCAGCGAGCCCTTCTCCGAGGAGACCGTCGAGGTGCTGACCGCCTTCGCCACGCAGGCGGGCGTGGTGCTCGCGCTGGCCGAAGGCGCCAACGCCCGCAGCCGCGTGACGCTGTACCAGGAGCGCGAGCGCATCGCCCGCGAGCTGCACGACGTGATCGTGCAGCGCCTCTACGCCGCCGGGATGCAACTGGACCGGGTGCGGCGGCGCATGAGCAAGCGCTTCGCGCGGGCCGACGAGGCACGGCTGGGCGAGGCGATCGACCAGCTCGACGAGACGATCGAAGAGATCCGCGGCACGGTGCGTGCGCTGCGCTCACCCGAACCGGAGCAGCAGCAGCTGCCCGCAACCGATCTCGCCGAATCGGCGCGCGCCGAGGTCCGCATCGCCGGGGAACTCCTCGGTTTCCCGCCGACGCTGGAGCTTTCCGGTGAACTGGCCGACATCCCGGCCGAACGCGCCGACCACATCCGCGCCGCCCTGCGGGAGGCGCTGTCCAATGTGGTCAGGCACTCCGGCGCCAGCGAATGCCGGGTGACGCTGTACCGGGACACGAGCGAGATCCGGTTGCGGGTGCGGGACAACGGTTCCGGCGTTCCGCAGGACGTGGCGAAGCGTGGTCTGCGCCACCTCGCCGAACGGGCGGGCACCGCGGGCGGCAAGTTCTACCTGAACTCGTCGCCGAGCCTGGGCACGCTGGTGGCGTTCGACCTCCCGCTCTAGTGCTTCTCGCGGCGGGCGATCCACGCCGCCGCCTGGGTGCGCCGCTGCATGCCGAGCTTGGCCAGCACCGACGTGACGTAGTTCTTCACCGTCTTCTCCGCCAGGAACAGCCGTTCGGCGATCTCCCGGTTGGACAGTCCCTCGCCGATCAGCTCGAGGATGCCGCGTTCGCGCTCGGTCAGCGCCGCCAGTTCGTCCTCCGGCGGGTGCCGCATCTTGTCCAGCACCTTCGCCGTGGTCAGCGGATCGAGCAGCGACCGGCCGGCGGCGACCTCGCGCACGGCGTTGACCACGTCCTGCCCGCGCACCTGCTTCAGCAGGTACCCGGACGCCCCGGCCATGATCGCGCCGACGACCGCTTCCTCGTCGTCGAAGGCGGTGAGCATCAGGCACTGCGGCGGGTTCGGCCGCGACCGCAGCTCGCGGCACAGCTCCACGCCGCTGCCCTCACCCAGCCGCACGTCCACCACGGCGACGTCGGGTTCGAGGTGCATCGCCACGGCCAGCGCCTCGTCCACCCCACCGGCCTCGGCGACCACCTCGATGTCCGGTTCGTCACCGAGCAGATCACGCAGCCCGCGCCGCACCACCTCGTGGTCGTCGACGAGCAGAACCTGGATGGGCACGCCTCGAGGTTACGCCGCCTGCGCTGCGGTGACGCGGTGGACGATCAGGACGGCCAGGCCCGCCGCGACGGTCTGCAGGGCGGTGGCGACCGTGGTCAGGGTGGCTGCCTGGCGCAGGGTGGCGGCGGAGACGGTGCGCAGCACGATCTGGCCGACGTACTGGTCCAGCAGCAGGCTCGCCACCAGCGCACCCCACCACCGGCCGATCAGCGGGCTGCCGCGGAGGTCGTTCAGCTCGGTCTCCACCACGGCTTCGGGACGGCTCGCCTTCTCGATGTCCGAGAGCACCTGGGCGGGGAACCAGAAGTTGACCACCGGGCAGAACCAGCCGCCGATCACCCAGCCGCGGGTGCGGCGGTGCCGGGCGGGGCAGCGGGCCTCGGCGTTGCGGCGGGCGCGGTGGCTCCACCGGATGAACAACGCGGCGGCGACCAGCGTCACCACCGCGTAGGCGGCGAAGAGCAGCGTGTTGCGGTCCTCGGCCGCGTGGAGGTCGGCGATGGTGAGCCCGGCGGTGCCGGCGATGTAGTCCTCGGCCACCGAGGAGGTGTGCCAGCCCGCCACCGTCACCGCCACCTTGGCCAGCACGGACGACGCGATGAGCGCGCTCGCGGCCCGCGCGTGCCCGCGCAACGGCAGCACCGGGCGGGTGGGCAACTGCTGTTCGGACATGGCTTCCCCCCAGAAGACGCCGGCCGGCCGCCGGATTGCCTGGTCATCGCGGGAAACGGCGGTGGTGTTTCACCGTGGCTCCGGATCGGGCCGGCCGGGTGGGCATAGCCCCTTCGGGCTACTCTGCGTGCATCCGTTCGCACTCTTGGTTTACTCGGTGGTCGAGGATCGGTGGCGCGGACGGGAGCGGGATGGCGGACTGGCGGGACGAGGCCGCCCGGGCGGTGGTCGTGGAGCTGGGGCACGCCAGGGACGGCGGGGGCTGGCAGGTGCTCGGCAAGGTGCGGCCGCTGGCCGGCGGCTGGTTCGCCGCCGACCTGCGGGGGCGGTGGATCGGTAGCGAGCACCTGGTGCGGCTCTGCGTCGCCGGGCGGGCGGGTGGGGTGTCCGTGCCGGTCGAGGCGCACAGCCTGCGTGCCGGGGTGTTGCGGGTGCGCGTCGCCGGGGTGCTGCCCGCCGGGTGTGATCGGGTGTGGGCCGAGGTCCGGTCGCCCCGGGAGCTGCGCCGGCGGGTGGCTGACGCGCTGGGCGCCGTCGAGGGGGCGCCGCTGGCCGATCGGCTCGCCGCCGGTGCCTTGGACGCCGTGCCCGGTGGTGAAGCGCCGGAGGAGTTCAACGCCGAGCAGCGGGAGGCGTACCGCGCGTGCGTGACGCCCGGCCTCCGCCTGGTGTGGGCGCCGCCGGGCACCGGGGCGACCCGGGTGCTGGCCAAGGCCGTCGAAGACCTGGCCGGAGCGGGCAAGAGCGTGCTGGTCCTGACCGCCGACGACGAGCTGACCGCGAAGTTCGCGCCGGAGCCGCCAGCCACCGAACCCGAGCTGACCGCCGTGCTCGACGACCTCGCCGAACTGGACCGGACCGTCGCCCGGATGTCCTTTGTGGACCAGCAGCTGGCCGGGTACGACCACGAGGAGTTCCAGGCGCTCGCCCGGCGCATCGAGCACGAGGCGCGCATCGGCGAGCTGGAAGGCGAACTGGCCGAGCTCACCGAAACGCACCGCGTGGCCACGGCCCGGCTGGAGGAGACCCAGGCGGCGCTGCGGGACGCCCGCGTCGCGCGCGGACAGGTCGAGTACCAGCGCGGCCGGCTGGAGAAGGCCGCCGAGCTGATCACCGAACTCGAACGCCTCACGCCCGAACGCGAGCTGTTCAAGGTGAAACCGGCCGATCGGCGCCTGCTCCACGAGCAGGCCCGCCTCGGCGAACTGATCGAGGAGCACCTCAGCGCCGCGCACCCGGTCACCGAGGCCGACATCCGGCGGCTCGACGAGCGCCTGGCCGTCGCCGAGCGGGCGCTGGACGAAGCCGCGCGGGTGGAGAGCGACGTGTACCTGCGGGTGATCGCGTTGCGGCGGCGCCTCCTCAAGGCGCGGGCCCAGGGTGCTGTGTCCGAAGAGGACAGGCAACGGCACGCCGACCAGACCCGCCGCGCGCTGGCCGAGCTGCACGCCGAACGCGAGGCGCTGCGGGCGGGCACCGAGGACCGCGCGGCCCGGCGGAAGCGGCTGGAGCAGCGGCTGGTGTGGCTGACCGAGCAGACCTTCCAGCGGCACCGGGAGGCCGAGGCGCAGCACCTCGCCGAAGCGCGGGTGGTGGTCACCGAGGCGATCCCGGACCGGGTGTTCGACGTCGTGCTGGTGGACCGGGCCGCCGCGACGCGCCTGGCCGACCTGCTGCTGGCGACGGCCAGGGCGAGCGAAACAGCCGTGTTGTTCGGCGACTTCCGCCAGTCCGGTCCGGACGTCCGGCCTGCGAAGCTGACCGAGACCCAGGTGGTGCGCACCTGGCTGGCCACCGACGTCTTCGCGCACTGCGGCATCGAAACCCCGGAGGAGGCGCAGCGCCGCTGCGTCGTGCTGCGGCGGCAGTACACCGGTGAACGCACCCTCGCCAACGCGGTCGCCTACGGCTTCCTCGACGGCGGTGAGAAGAGCGTGGAGGTGGTGCTGGTCGACACGCTGGCCCTGCCGGAACTGTGCCGCCCGCACCTGCGGGCCACCGGCTGGTCCCCGATCGACGGCCTGCTGGCCGGGCGGCTCACCGAGGTCCACGGCGGCCGGGACGAGACCTTCGCCCTGCTGACCGGCTACCCGCGTCGCCTCGGGGTGCAGCTGGCCGCGGTGCGGGACACCGACCCGGCGTTCTCGGCGACGGCGGGCACGCCCCGCGCGCTGGCCGGACGGAGGTTCGACGCCGTGGCGGTCGACCTGCTCAGCGCCACCGAGGCCACGCAGCGCACCCTGCTCACCGCCGGCGCGGCGGCCGCCGGCCGGCGCCTCTACCTGGTCACCGACCTGGGTGCGGTGAAAACCGCGCCGATCGGCAGCCCGCTGGGCGCGGTCAACGCGCTGCGCCTGCAGCAGGCCGTCGAGGTGCGGCAGGCGGCCGACCTGCTCGCCCCGGTGCCCACCACGGAAATCGCCCAGCACCTCGGGCGGGCGCGGGAATCGGTGTGGCTGTGGGCACCGTGGACCGAGCAGGAGGTGCCGGACCTGCTCTCCGCCATCTCCGTCGCCGTCGAACGCGGGGTGGACGTGCGGGCGGTGCTGCGGCCGGACGGCAATCCGCTGATCCGGGCGCTGCGCAGCCGCGGGGTCAAGGTGGTCCGGGCCCGCACGGCGCACCGCAAGATCGCGGTGCTCGACCGGCGCACCGTCCTCTTCGGCGCCACGCACCTGCCGGTGCAGGGCGAGCGCACCGAAGTGGTGGTCGTCCGCGAGGCACCGCGGTTCGCCAGGCGGTTGCTCGCGGACCTGCCCACCGAGGAGCAGCGGCACGAGGTGCCGGTGCCCGCACCCCGCACCGGCCGGAAGCGCGTTAACTCTTTCGGGGGAATCTGAGTTCGTTGCGGTCGATCTTGGCGTTGGCCGCCTCGTACAGGTCGACGCCCAGCACGTCGGCCAGCCGGACCAGGTAGAGCGTCACGTCGGCGATCTCGTCGAGCACGTTCGCCTCGAGGTCCGGATCGGACCGCCAGTCGGCCGCTTCCTCCGGGGTCAGCCACTGGAACAGCGAGGTCAGCTCACCCGTTTCGCCGGACAACGCCATCACCAGGTTCTTCGGGGTGTGGAACGGTTCCCAGTCACGCGCGTCGGCGAACTCGCGGAGCCGCCGGATCAGGTCTTCGAGGGTCACCGGCACTGCCTACCACGCCCGTCGTCACCCGCTCGAGTGCGTAACACCCCGAACCACCCGGCGATAAACGGAACCATCCGGGATCCCGCCCCCAGATCGCCGTCCGGAGGACCACCCCCATGCGCTCGTTCCGCCTCGCCGCCGGAGCCGTGTTGACCGGCACCACGTTGTTCGCCCTCGGCGCCGCTCCGGCGTTCGCCGGCGAACTGCCCGCCGGTCGCCAGCCGACCGAATCCTCCTCCCCGTCCAGCAGCACGCCGCCTTCGTCTTCGGTCAGCAAAACGACCAGCACCAGTGCGAAGGCGAAGGACAAGGACTGCGCCGATTTCGCCACCCAGGCCGACGCGCAGGCCGAGCTGGTGAAGGACCTCGGCGATCCGCACGACCTGGACGCCGATGACGACGGCTACGCCTGCGAATCGCACTTCGGGGAACCGTCCGGGCAGGTCAAGAAGACGCCTTCGGGCGGGGTCGACACCGGTGCCGGGGCGAGCGGCTCCGCGCTGGGCCCGCTCGCCGGGCTCGGTGGCCTGACCCTGCTCGGCGGCGGGGCCGCGGTGGTGCTCGCCGCCCGCCGCAGAGCCGGTCGCTGAGATGGACCGCACGCACTGGAAGATCGCCGGGGCCTGCGGTTCGGCGCTGGTGGTGGTCATCGCGGTCGGGGTGGTGCTGTTCGCGCTGCCGACCCCGGAGGAGCGGCCCGCGCCGTTCTCCGCGGTCACGCCGGTGGTGGAAACCCCGCTGCCCACCTCGGCCACCTCCACGCTGGCCGCCGCGCCCGCGCCGCCGAGCGTGCCGGAGGTGACCGCCGAACGCCTCGACGCGAAGGTGCTGCCGCCGGGGAAGCCCGGCTGGCTGGAGATCCCGGAAATCGGTGTCCACACCGGACAGATCGTCGACCTCGGCCTGCAGCCGGACGGTTCGCTGCAGGTGCCGGGGGACGCCGCGACCGCGGGCTGGTACGTGGAAGGGCCGACGCCGGGTGAGGTCGGGCCCGCGGTGATCGCCGGGCACGTGGACTACAACCACGTGCCCGGGGTGTTCTCGCGGCTGGCCGAACTCGCGGTCGGCACCCGGGTCACCGTGCACCGCGGCGACGGCATCAGCGCGGTGTTCACCGTCTACCGGGTCGAGCGGCACCCGAAGTCGGCGTTCCCGACGGCGGAGGTCTACGGCGACACCGCGTCGCCGGAACTGCGGTTGATCACCTGCGGTGGTGCCTTCGACCGCGATGCCCGCGAGTACGCGGACAACGTGATCGCCTTCGGCCGGTTCACCGAGGCCCTCCGGACGAAGCCGACTACGGCATTCCGGTGATCCTGGGCGATGCGTTCGGCCCAGTACCCGACAATGTGACCCGATGACTGCGCACCCCGATCCCCCCGGTCTGCTCGAGCACCTGTGCTCGCTGGACGTGCCCACCCTGGCCGCGCTGCTGCACGAGCAGGCCGAGCGCGATCCCGAGCTGGGGGAACGCCTGCGGGCGCGGGCGGTCGAGCTGGCCGACGCGCAGGGCACCGAGGGGGACGAGCACGGCATCGAGCCGGTGCTGGACACGTTGCAGCGGCTGCTCGACGCCGGGACGCGGGCCGATCTCGCGCCGCTGGCCAAGCGGGCGATGGACAAGATCGGCGACGCGTTCGCCAGGGGTGAGGACACCGCCGGGCAGCTCCGGCGGGCGGTGGCGCTGTACGCGCGGGCCTGCGTGGCGCACCCGCCGCCGCCGGAGGCGCTCGCCGACTGGATCCTCAGCGTCGCCTTCGACCGTCCCGGGTGGCCGGTGCTCGACCTGCGGGCGTTCGGGAAGTCGCTGGGGGAGAAGGGGCTCGCGCGGATAAAGTCCTTTGTAGACAAAGTGGCCGACGGGGACCCGCGGCGGTCGGCGGTCGCCGCGCGCCTGCGGGAGGAACTGGCCGAGCTCTCCGGTGACGTCGACGCGCTGGTGGCGATCCTGTCCGCGAAACCGCCCAGCCGCGAGGTGAACCTGCGCATCGTGCGGGTGCTGCGGGACGCCGGGCGGCACAGCGAAGCGATCGCGCACGCCGCGAAAGCGCTGGTGCGCGGCAAGGGGCCGGTGGTCCGGGCGCAGGTGAGCGAGCCCGCCGAAGCGCCGGTGCCGGTGCCGGTGCCGGTGCCGGACGAACCGAATCCGCCGGATCTCGAGGAATTGCTGGAAGCGGAAAAGTACGAAGAGGCTTGGGAGTTCACTCGTAGGAGTGATGCGTCGCTCGCGGATCGCTTGCGGGTGGCCGAATTCCACGAGCGCGAGCACCCGGCCGACGTGCTGCCGGTCTACCGCGACCACGTCGCCGAACTGATCGCCCGCGGCGACGCCGGGCACTACCGGCACGCGGCCAAGCAACTGCGGAAACTGCGCGGGTTGTACCGCCGGGCCGGGGTTTCCGGCGACTTCACCGAATACCTGGCGGAGCTGGTCGCCGAGCACAAGCGGAAAACCCGGTTGATCGCGGAAATCCGCAACGCGCGGATAGCGTTGCCGAAAGCCCAGCGCTGAGACTGTCGGTCCCGCGTGACACGATGACCGCATGAGCCCAGTGAGCCGTGGTCGCAAGAAGAAGCCCACCGGTGGCAAGAAGAAGCCACCGGCGCGTGCCGCGGTGGAAAACGCTGCGCACCGGCGGATCCTGGCCGAATTCGCGGCGTTGCCGCCGCAGCCGGACCTGCTCGAGGTGGAGCTGATGGCCTCCGCGGTGGCGGTCCCGCAGCTCGACCCGGAGGACGGGGGCGCGGCCGAGCAGGAACTGCTCGAGCTGATCGCCTACGCCCGCCGCAAATCCGGCCCCGGCGCGGCGAACCTGCTGGCCGGGTTGCGCAAGTTCGCCGTCGACGGTGAGACGGCGGACCGGGCCGACGCGGCGATGCGCGAGCTGATGGCCGCCGGCGTCGAGCCGCCGGCCTGGGCCGACCTGATCGGCTGGGCGAAACCGGGGGCGAGCTGGCTGCGGCGGGACCGGTTCGACGAGGAACACGTGCTGCTGTGCGTGTTCGAGCGGCCGGAGACCGCGGACCACGGGCTGTTGCTGGTGATCGGGCTCGGCGGGGAGATCGACGAGCTGGAGCTGGTCGAGAACCCCGAGGAGGTGCTCGCCGAGCTGCGGGCGAACCTGGACGAGGAAGCGAGCCTGCAGCGGATTTCCGGGGACGAGGCGCGGAAGCTGATTTCCGACGCCTACCTGCGCAGCCTGGTGCTGACCACCGAGCAGGCCGAGCTGGAGGGCCTGCTCGTCTCGCGGCAGCGGTTGCTCGGCGAGGTCCCGCCGGATCTGGAGGACGCGGAGGTCGACGTCGAGGCGGCGGCCGGGCGGTTCTTCGCGGCGCACCCCGACATCGAGGACGACGAAGAGAACCGCGAGCTGGTCGAGTGGCTGGTGGAGTTCGCCCGGCAGGTGGAGCCGCGCTGGGAGATGCACGTCGGGCCGGAGTTGCTGGAACTGCTGGCCGACGAACTGCCCGAGGACCTGTCACCGGAGCTGCTGGAGAGCTGGATCCGCTGGCGGGCCGCCGAGCGGGAGCTGTCCGAGGACGCCCTCGGTGAACTGCTCGAACTGGCGGCGGGCTTCTTCGAGGACCGCGATCCCTACACCGGCGACGCCGAGGACGCCGACGAGGACGAGCTGGCCGAGTTGCTGGAGCGGCGGCGGTTCGCGCTGCCCGAGGTGAGCACCACCATCGGTGACGAGGAGGTCGACCTCGACCCGGCCGACTTCGACGACCGGGTGCTGCTGGTGCTCGGCGAGCACCCCGAACTGCACGAAGCGGTGGCCAACGAGGAACTGGACCCGGCATCGGCCGAGTTGCTGGGCACCAAGGCGATGGTGGTGCACCAGTTGTGGGACGGTGATCCGCCCGAGGTGTGGGCGGCGGCGCGGGCGCTGCGGGCGCGGGGCGCCGATCGGCAGGCCGTGCTGGAACGGTTGCGGACGGTGTTGCTGGAAAACGCGCGGCCGGAAAGCGACGGCGCAATCGCACTGGATATCGAGAGCTATCGGCGAGCGCTGACCCGGCTCACCTGAGGGTCAGGATTCGCCGTTTTTGACCTTGCGTTCGCCCGCGGCGTCCTCGAAATCGACAAAAAATGCACCGGCGGCCATCACCAGCAGCACCGCGACTCCGAACATCGCGCCGACCCAGGTCATGATGGTGGTGAACACGGGCGCGCCCCCTCCCTGGTCAGGATGTGTATTTCCGACTCCAGGGTCGCTTCGGCGGGCGCTGCCCGGTATCGGCCAACCGGTTAGTGCACCTGCGAACACCTCGTCCGATCGGCCGATCGCCGAAGACTCGCCGAAGACTCGCCGAAGACACAGCGTCAGTTCGCGCCCGGGGAATCACCCACCGTTATCGGAAAACGGGGAAGTAGTTGCTGGTGTGCCGAATGTGCTTTCCGGGAAAACCGGCTGCGCTGGGCAGTCGGACACCCCGTCGCCCACCTCGGGAACCGGCAGCTCCTCGGCTGGTGACCCCTGCGGGACAGCGCTCACAGCTTTCGCAGGCGGACCCGGTTGATGGAGTGGTCGGCGTCCTTGCGCAGCACCAGGGTGGCCCTGGGACGGGTGGGCTTGATGTTGTCGATGAGGTTCGGTTCGTTGATGGTGTGCCACAGGTGCCGGGCTTCGGCGCGGGCCTCGTCGTCCGGGAGGCCGGCGAAGTGGTGGAAGTGCGAGGCCGGGTCGGCGAAGGCGGTGTGCCGCAGCTTCAGGAACCGCTCGACGTACCAGCGCTCGATGTCGTCGGTGTGCGCGTCGACGTAGATGGAGAAGTCGAACAGGTCGGAGACGGTCAGCCGCGGGCCGGGCTGGAGCACGTTCAGGCCCTCGATGATGAGGATGTCCGGCTGCTCCACCACCTGCTCCTGCCCGGGCAGGATGTCGTAGGCCAGGTGCGAGTAGACCGGCGCGCTGACCCGTTCGGCACCCGACTTGACCTCGGTGACGAAGCGCAGCAGGGCCCGCCGGTCGTAGCTCTCCGGAAAGCCCTTGCGGTGCATGATGCCGCGCCGCATCAGCTCCACCCGCGGGTAGAGGAAGCCGTCGGTGGTGACCAGGTCCACGCGCGGGTGGTCCGGCCAGCGGGCGAGCAGGGTGCGCAGGATGCGCGCGGTGGTCGACTTGCCGACCGCCACGCTGCCGGCGATGCCGATCACGAACGGCACCTTGGTGCCGCGGCAGTCCTCGCCGAGGAAGGTGGTGGTCGCCTCGTAGAGCCGCTGGCGGGCGGCGACCTGCAGGTTGATCAACCGCGACAGCGGCAGGTAGACCTCCGCCACCTCGGCCAGGTCGACCTGCTCCCCGAGCCCCCGCAGGCGCAGCAGCTCGTCCGCGGTCAGCGGCAGCGGAGTGGCTCTGCGCAGCTCCCGCCACTGCTCGCGGTGTAGCTCCACATAGGGGCTTAGCTCACGAACCCGTGGCATCCGCACTCCCCTCGGCGTCGAGGCCGGCTGCGCCGCATCAAATCGACGTGGGTGACAACGTCGATCTAACGGTAGGGCTTACCGAGGGCGATTGCGCTGTGACGAAGTCCACCCCGGGCGGGGTGTGGTCCGCCGAATGGCCGCTGAGCTGGGCGTCAGTGGGGGAAGACTTCCGCCCAGGCGGCGGAAACCTGCCGCGCGCACGTGTCCGGGGCCACGCCACCGACGCCGGTGCCGAGGCCGGGCATGGCGATCGTGCCCACCGCGTGCCGGACCTCACCGCCGTGCTCGAAGTGCCCGTCGCGCCACAACCGGAAGACCGCGCGGGCGGCCAGGAACGGGTGCACGGTGTCGGGCGGCAGGGCTTCCCCCGGCTCGCGCATGGTCGGCGCGCTGATCAGCCAGGCGGGGGCGGGCTCGCCGGTCGCCACCACCAGCGCCTCGCCGATCGGCAGCTCCCCGCCGTGGTAGGCGAGCACCGCACTGCGTACGCGCTGCTCGACCTCCGGGAAGGCCCGCGAGTAGACCGCGTCGATGCCGCCGCGCATCCAGCCGTGCGAGTTGGCCGGGCTGACCACGGCCTCGGCCGGCACGTCGAGCACCGACCCGCGGTGCACCCGGACCGGACCGTCCACTGTGTCCACCACCTGTGACCAGGCGCGGGCGAGGGGCTCGTCGACGGCACACAACACCAGTTCGGGTTTGCTCGCGGAGGAACTGGCTGGCGAACTCTGGCGGCCGGCGTGTGTGCCCGGATGTGCGGTCACGCCCACAGCATCGCAAAAAATGTCGGCACGCGTAACCGCCCGGCCTACCGGCTATGCGAGTGAAAGTGGGTGCGTAGCCTGGCGGGGTGTCTCGAATCGCCTATTTCGGCCCGCAGGGGACTTTCACCGAGCAGGCTGCCCGCACGCTGACCACCGACGAGGAACTGCTCCCGGTGGAAACCATTCCCGCGGCGCTCGCGGCGGTGCGCAAAGGGGAGGCCGACGCGGCCTGCGTCCCGGTGGAGAATTCGGTGGAGGGCCCGGTCACCGCGACCCTCGACGGCCTGGCCGAGCAGGAGCTGCTGGTCGCCGTCGCCGAAGCGCTGCTGCCGGTGCACTTCAGCGTGCTGGCCCGCGGTGAGGCCGCCGACGTCCGCACGGTGGCCAGCCACCCGCACGCGCTGGCGCAGGTGCGGCAGTGGCTGGAGGTGAACCTGCCGCACGCGCGGCCGGTGGCGTCCGCGTCCACCGCCGCCGCCGCGGTGGGGGTGCGGGACGGCGAGTTCGACGCGGCGGTGACCGCACCGGTGGCCGCCGAGCACTACCCGCTGAAGGTGCTGGCCACCGAGGTCGCCGACGTGCGCGACGCCAGGACCCGGTTCCTGCTGCTGCGGCCGCCGGGTGCGCTGCCCGAGCCGACCGGCGCGGACCGCACCTCGATCGTCGCCGCCGCGGCGAACCGCACCGGCACGCTGGCCGAGCTGCTCACCGAACTGGCCACCCGCGGCATCAACCTGACCCGGCTGGACGCCCGGCCGACCAAGGGGGGCTTCGGCGAATACCTGTTCTTCATGGACTTCGAGGGGCACATTTCGGAACCGCGCATCGGCGACGCGCTGGCCGCGCTGCGGCGGCGCTGCTCCGGCCTGCGCTTCCTCGGCTCGCACCCGAGGGCCGACCGCGTGGCCGCCACCATCCAGCCGGGCGCGGCGAACGACGATTTCACCGGAGCCGTGGACTGGGTGGCCGCGGTCCGGAGAGGAGAACTGGCGTGAAGCTGTACCTGGTCCGGCACGCGCAGAGCGAGGCGAACGTGCTCAGGACGCTGAACACCGCGCTGCCGGGGCCGCCGCTGACCGAACTCGGCCGGGACCAGGCCGAACAGCTGGCGGTCCGGTTGGCGGACGAGCCGGTGCGCGCGGTCTACGCCTCCTTCGCCACCCGCGCGCAGCAGACCGCGGCACCGGTGGCGGCGAAGTTCGGCCTCCGGGTGCAGCCGGTCGAAGGGGTCCAGGAGATCTTCGTCGGCGACCTGGAGGACCGGTCCGACCACGAGGCGTTGAAGGTGTTCGCCGGGGTCATGCACGCGTGGACGCAGGGCGACCTGGACGTGCCGCTGCCCGGCGGGGAGAGCGGCACGCAGGTGCGCACGCGCTACGAGAAGGCGGTCGCCGAACTGCGGGACCGGCACGAGGCCGCGGACGCCGACGGTGTGGTGGTGCTGGTCGGCCACGGTGGTTCGATCCGGCTGGCCGCCGAATGGCTGTGCGACAACGTGCGGCCCGAGCTGGCCGACGCCAGCCTGATCCCGAACACCGGCGTCGTGGTGCTGGAAGCGGTGGACGGCGGCTGGCACTGCCTGCGCTGGGTCGACACCGAGGTCTGAATCACCGCAGGTGAGCGGTGGGCCAGGGCTCCAGCCGGTACGCCGAGTCCCAGAACAGCCACTCGTACTCGCACGCCCGGGTGAACGCGGCGAACATGCTCGATCGGGTCCGCTCGTCAGCCGATGCGGCGGCCCGGTCCACCGCTCCGCGACAGCTGGTGACCGCGGCGGCGAACTCGTCGTCGGCGTAGGTGTCGATCCACGCCTGGTACGGGTTGTCCGCGCCCCGGTCCTGGTGCGCCACGATGTGCTCGCCGACGTGCTGGTAGATCCAGAAGCACGGCAGCAGCGCGGCGATCAGCTCCGGGTAGCCGCCCGACTGCGCCGTGGCGAGCAGGTACGAGGTGTAGGCCAGGCAGGTCGGCGAGGTCTCGATGGCGTCGAGGTCGGCCTCGCTCAACCCGAACTCCTGGAAGTAACCCTCGTGCAGCGCCCGTTCGACCACCACGGCCTCGCGGGCGGCACCGGCGAAGAAGCTGAGGTCCGCCGGGTCGGGCGCACGGGTGGCGGCCACCGCCAGCGCCCGGCCGAAGCCGATCAGGTACCGGGCGTCCTGGGCGAGGTAGAACTGGAACCGCTCACGCGAAAGGGTGCCCGCGGCCAGCTCCTCGTTGAACGGGTGGGCCAACACGGATTGCTGGAGTTTCGCCGTGCGCCGCCACGCTTCGTCACAGAATCCGGGCATGCGACCAACCTACCGGCGCAACCCGGCGTGTGGTTCGCACGTCTACTGGGTAGTCACCTGGTAACGGGGAGGCGAGACAAGATGAAAATACGCAACTGGGTCACCGTGACGACCTTCGCGACGCTGGGTCTCGGCTTGGCGGCCTGCGGTAGCCAAGCACCGCAGTCGGCCGCTCCGGCCGCGGACACCCCGAGCACGGCCGCGGCGACCTCGGAAACCACCACACCACCGCCCACCACCGAGACCGGCACGTCGGAACGCGAAGCTCCGCCGGCCGCCGGCGACGAGCTGTGCAAGGTCGGCGACCTGACCATCACCCTCGGCGATTCGGAAGGGGCCGCGGGCACCGTCTACCGGCAGCTGGAGTTCATCAACGCCGGTACGCGCACCTGCACCATCCAGGGCTTCCCGGGCGTCTCCTACGCCGCGGGCGGCGACGAGCACCAGGTCGGCCCGGCCGCCTTCCGCGAGGGCACCAAGGGGGAGCCGATCGAGCTGGCGCCGGGGCAGAAGGCCACCGCGGACGTCGGGTTCGTGCAGGTGGGCAACTACGACCCCGCCGCCTGCCAGCCGACGCAGGTGAGCGGCCTCAAGGTCTACCCGCCGCAGGAGACGGCCTACAAGATCGTGCCGTTCGAGGGCACCGGCTGCGCGAACGAGCAGATCCCCGGCAACCAGCTGACGGTGAAGACGATCACCGGCTAGGTCCGGTTGCAGATGGCGGTCGCCCGGTCGAGGTGCCGGCGGCCGCCGGCGTCGAAGTTGAGGCTGACCACCATGCGGTGCACCCCGTCGAGGTGGTCGGCGAGTGGTTCGTAGGCGGGCTGCTGCTCGGCCGCGGCCTCGGACAACGACTTCGCCGCGGCCAGCCGGTCCAGCGTGCCGGGGGCGAGGCTGCTGCCGCTGAGCCGTCCACCGACCGGTTCGGGCAGCTCGCCGATCCGCTCCAGCGCGGCGCAGGCCGCCCGCGCGTCGGCGGCGGCCCCGCTCCCCGAACCCGAGGCGGCCCAGAGCGTGCCGAGCACCGCGGCACCCAGCGCAAAGCCGATCGCGCCCGCCAGCACCTGCGCCCTGGACAGCTGGGCGGCGGTGCCCGGCTCGTCATCGCCCACGATGGGGTATTGGAGCACCCGCTGACCTGCGTGTACAGGCGTCCGGCCGGGTTGAGATCTTCCCGTGCCCGGGTCAGCCCTCGGTGAGCCGGACCGCAGGCATGCGCGTCAGCCCCGCTTCACCGGACAGTTCCAGGAACGCCACCGCTTCGCGGCCGTCGACGTCGATGGTGGCGATGGCGTTGCCGAAGTGCGGTCCGGACTCCCGCCGCCAGCTCAGCGGCAGCGGTGGCACCCCGGCGCGCCGCGCGAAGCGGCTCGCCACCTTCGCGGCCCACCGCCACCAGCCGACCGTGAACACCAGCCGCATGGGCCACGGCACCGAGTTGTGCAGCGGCGAGCAGACCACCTGGTGGACCGCCGCCGGCACGGCGGGGTCGTACCCGGCCTTGGCGATGTAGGCGTGGTGGACGTCACCGGAGAGCACCGAGATCGACGCCGGTCCCCGCTCGGCCCGGCCGGTGCGGGTGATCAGCTCGGACAGCCGGTCGAAGGACTGGCGGAAGGCCGACCAGTGCTCGAGGTCGGCGGCCTGGCGCAGCCATTCGGCGGCTCTGCCGCGCCAGCCGGGGCGGCGGCAGGCGGCCTCGTTGGCGGACTGCACGTGCGCCAGCGAATGGGGGAGCAGCCACGGCAGCGAAGTGCCGATCAGCAGGTGGTCGAACTCACCCTCGGCGTTGCGCTCGATCCACTGGAACTCCTCCTCGTCGACCATCGACCGTTCCTCGTGGCAGACCACCCGGCCGGCCCTGGTGTCGATCACCAGCAACCGCACCGGGCCGAAGTCACGCCGGTAGGACCACCGGGCGCCCTTCTGGCCGTCGGCCTCCTTGTCGGCTTCCTCGGCGAACTCCTTCAGCGCCGGCAGGTTGTCCACCCCGGATTTGACGACCTGCTGGAACATCGGCTCCTCGGCCAGTTCCTGCGGGGAGAGGTTGCCGATGTGCTGGTAGATCCAGTACGAGGCGAGCCCGCCCTGGATGCGCTCGGGCCACCAGTCCTTCTCGGCCATCTGCTCGCGCCAGGTGTGCGAGGTGTTCCAGTCGTCCCGCACGTCGTGGTCGTCGAAGATCATCGACGTCGGCACGGTGGACAGCAGCCAGCGCAGCCACTCGTCGCTCCACGCCTCGTGGTACAGCCGCGCGTACTCCTCGAAGTTGGCCACCTCGGTGCCCGGCGGCTCGCTGGTGTCGCGCTGGGTCTTCAGCCACTCCTGCATCTGCGGGGTGGTCTCGTCGGCGTAGACCTGGTCTCCCAGCAGCAGCAACGATTCCGGCCATTCGGACTCGTCCTGCTCGGCCATCCGGCGGGCGTAGGCGATCAGCGCGTCGTACCCGATCGACGGCATCTCCCGCGGTTTGCGGCAGGAACCGAAGACGATCCGGAAGCGGGTGTCCTCTTCGGACAGCGTGCGGATCCGGCTGGGCGGGCGGGTGTAGCCGGCCGGTGGCCAGACCACCTCGTCGTTCAGCCGCACCTGGTACGGGGTGGTGGTGCCCGGTTCGAGCCCGGTCAGCACCACGAGCGCGTAGTGCCTGCCGCCCGCCTCGAAGGTCGGGGTGCTGGTGCCGAGCACGCCCACCGTGCACGGACCGTCGGTCTCCACCCAGATGGTGGCGGAATCTTCGTTCACGTGCCGCAGTTGTGGGCCAAGCACCAACTCGGTCATCTTCTCGTCCGCTCCTCACCGGATCGCCGGAAACGCGTCGCACTGCGCGGCGGTTTCCCACGTTCGCCGCAAACGATGCCTCGGCCGCGGCGCGCGTGCCAGCCCCCCGGTTCCCCCGCCTCCTGTACACCGTCCAATTCGGACGATCGGTGGCTACGGGTACTGGGTCGGCTTGGTCGGCCGTTCGGCGTAGTCCGGTTCACGGGCGGCGATCACCTCGGGGTCGCAGAGCTCGCGCAGCACGGCGAAACCCTGCGGGCTGCCGGTCCAGTGGTGGTGGATCGGCGCCATGCCGACCTGGCGGGCGATCGAGCGCAGCGCCGCGGTGGCCAGGATGGCGTCGTCCCGCCTGCCGACCGCGGGCACGAAGTCGGGCACCAGGTCGATCGGCGAGGCGAGGTAGGCGAACACCAGGCTGATCCGGACCCGCACCCCGGCGGGCTGGCTCTTGTCCGCGGCCATCCGGCGCAGCAGCCGGAGCACGTCGGGCAGCAACCGCACCGCCTCGGGCAGCAGGCCGCCCTTCGGCCGCCACACCACCAGCGCGAGCAGCAGGGCCGGCCACAGCAGCAACAGGCCGAGCACCAGGCCGAACACCGTGTCGATCCAGAAAATGCCGGTCATGTCCCCCATTGTCCCGGATGCGGACGGGTGCGGTCATCGGGCAGATCCCCTAGGTGGAACCGCTCAGCCCCAGCCGAGTTCGTGCAGGCGGGCGTCGTCGATGCCGAAGTGGTGGGCGATCTCGTGCACCACGGTGACCAGCACCTCTTCGACCACCTCGGCCTCCGACGAGCACATCGCCAGCAGTGGTTGCCGGTAGATCGAGATGCGGTCGGGCAGCACCCCGCCGTAGTCGGAGGTGCGCTCGGTCAGCGCGATCCCGTGGTAGAGCCCCAGGATGTCCGGTTCGTCGGGGTTGTACTCCTCGACGAGCACCACCACGTTGTCCATCGCGGCGGCGAACTGCGGCGGTACCTCGTCCAGTGCTTCGGCGACCAGTTCCTCGAACCTGGCGAGCGTCATTTCGACCGGCATCAGTTCCCCGGCGGGGGTTGTGGCTGGTCCGGCGGCTGCGGCGATTCGGCGCCCGACGGCGGGACCTGCTCGTGGTTGTCCGACGGCGGCTCGTTGCCGGCGTTCGGGTCGGCGGGCACCGCGGAGGTCGGCGGCGGCTCCGGGGTGGCGGCGGAGGTCTTCGGCGCCTGGCCGTCGCTGTGCAGGCTGCCGGTCACCGGGGCCAGGCCGCTGCCGTCCTCCAGCTTCGCGCCGACCTTGCAGTTGACCTTGGTCGACCCGGCTTCCCAGCTCTCCGCCTCACGCAGGTCCCAGGTCAGGATCAGCTTCTTCTCGGTCAGGTCGGTGCCGCCGGTGTACTCCTCGGCGATCCGGCTGCACTCGGTGTCCAGCCAGGTCTTCTGGTCGTCCTCGGACGGCACCTCGTCGCCGTCGAACTTGTCGGCCAGGTCCAGCAGGCCGATGATCTCGTAGGCGTGCGGCTGGGCGCAGTCGATCGGGTCGCCGACGGTCTTGCCGGTCAGCGCCAGGCAGGTGCCGACCTGCCAGACGTTGGACTGGTCCTCCTCGGCCGCGGTCCCGGTCAGCTTCTGCAGCTGCCCGCCGGGCGCGGCCCACTGGAGACCGCAGCGCAACTGGCGGTCACCTTCGGCCCACTCCTCGTCACTGGGGTGGAGGACGCCGACGGACAGCTTGCCGACCGGGTCCAGCGGCTTCTTCAGGTACGTCTCGGCGGTCTCGGCGCACCGCTCCTGCCCCAGCTGCCGCCACTGCGCCAGGTCCGGCGACGGCACGCCGGGCGGGAACTGCGGCGCCACGTCGATCACGCCGATCACCTCGAACAGGTGCGGTTGCTCACAGCCGACCTTCTTCGCGTCGCTCGCGTCCGGGAGTTCCCAGTTCAGGCAGCTGCCGGGCGGGGAGTGGAACGCCTCGCGCGCGGCCAGTTCGGCCTCCGAGCGGCCACCGCCGCCACCACCGGTGATGTCGTCGTTGCCCCAGGAGAACAGCACGTTGAGCGAGAGCGCGACGACAGCGCCCAGCGACACCCCGGCCATGAGCAGCCAGGTGCGCAGGCGCTCGATCCGGGAACGGAACCGTTCCGATTCTGCAGACATCTACTCCATGATGCCTGCGTCCCGCGGATGCGCCAGCATTCGGGTGACTAGTGTGGGCGGTGCGAAGTGCGGTTGGCCAGCGGTTACGGAGCGCTCGATGACGGAGAACACACCTGGAGGGGCGCAGCCCCCCGACCAGCAGCCCAAGCGCGGTTCCATGCGCTTCCAGGACGCGGAGACCACCACCCCCCGCGAACCCACCCTGGCCGAGCAGCGGGCGCGCAGGCAGGCGCTCGCCGAACAGCGTGACCGGGAGATCGCCGAGCAGCAGGCGCGGGCCGAGGCCGAGCGCAAGGCTTCCACCAAGCGGAAGGTGCTGATCGGCAGCGGGGTCACCGTCGGCCTGGTCGGCATGGTGGCCGCCTGGTACATCGCGGCGACGCCGGACGAGGTCACCGCGACCTGCGTCACCGCGGACGGCACCGTGGTGGACAACGACGACTACTGCGACGAGAACTACGCACGCAGCCACGGCGGGTACTACAGCGGCGGGTTCATGTTCATCCCGATCCCCGGCGGCGGTTACAACCAGTACCACTACAACTACGGTGGGACCGGCGCCCCGGGCCAGAAGATCAGCGGCGGCTCGTACACCGCGCCGTCCAACGCCAACGTGACCACCAAGTCCGGCAAGTCCGTGCAGCGCGGTGGTTTCGGCATCAGCAACTCGAGCAACGGCAAGAGCGGGGGCTCCTGACTTGCACAGGGAAACCAGCACGCCCCGGCGGAACTGGCAGCGCACCGTCGAGGAGCAGGGGCTGGTCTTCGGCACGCCCGCGCGGTACGGCAGCGGCCAGTCACGCCCCTACTGGGACGAGTCGGTGCACTACGTGCTGCCGATGGACGAGGTGCTCTCGGTCGAGGCCGACGTCGAACTGCTGCACTCGATGTGCCTGGAAGCGGTGGACAACGTGGTGCTCACCGAGCGCTACCGCGACTTCGGCATCCCGGAGTGGGTGTGGCCGCACATCGCCGAGTCGTGGAAGCGCCGGGACCCGCACGTCTACGGCCGGTTCGACCTGCGGTACGACGGCAAGAGCCCGGCCAAGCTGCTGGAGTACAACGCCGACACCCCGACCTCGCTGCTCGAGGCCGCGGTGGTCCAGTGGTACTGGAAGACCGAGGTCTTCCCGGACGACGACCAGTGGAACTCCATCCACGAGAAGCTGGTCGAGCGCTGGGGCCAGGTCGGTGACCTGCTGCCGTCGAAGGAGCTGCACTTCAGCTGGTCCACCGCCGACCCCACCGGCGAGGACCACATCACCACCTCCTACCTGCAGGAAACCGCCGCCGAAGCGGGCCTGGACACGGTCGGCCTGGCGATCGAGGAGATCGGCTGGGACCCGGTGCTCAAGCGGTTCGTCGACCTCGAAGAGGCGCCGATGAACACCGTGGTGAAGCTCTACCCGTGGGAATGGGTGGTCGAGGAGGAGTTCGGCCGGTACGCGGTGGAGTCGCTGCCGCGCACGCTGTGGGTCGAACCGCTGTGGAAGATGCTGCTGTCGAACAAGGCGCTGCTGGCGATCCTCTGGGAGAACTACCCGGGGCACCCCAACCTGCTGCCCGCGTTCAACGACGACCCCGGCCTGCTCACCGAGTACGTGCGCAAGCCGAAGCTCGGCCGCGAGGGCGCCAACGTGCAGATCGTGGCCACCGGCTACGAGACCCAGACCGGCGGCGTCTACGGCGCGGAGGGTTACGTCTACCAGGCGTTCGACCCGCTGCCCGAGTTCGACGGCTACCGCCCGGCGCTGGGCGCGTGGGTGGTCGGCGACCAGGCGGCCGGGCTCGGCATCCGCGAAACCGCGGGCCTGGTCACCGACGACGGCGCCGCGTTCATCCCCCACCGCATCCCCGAGTAGAGCGCGAATCGGGTGATCGGGCACAATCCGCGCTGATCACCCGCCCTAGCACCTGGGAGTACCAGTGACGACTCTCGCCCTGTCCGAGACCTTCGGCTCGGACCTGGTCCGCGGCATCGGCGCCATCCTGCTCTACGGCGTGATCGGCCTGCTGCTGATGCTCATCGGTTTCTACGCCATCGACTGGACCACCCCGGGCAAGCTGTCCGACCTGGTCCGCCGCGGGCTGCCGAACGCCGTCATCGTCACCGCCTCCGGGCTGCTGTCGATGGCGTTCATCGTGGTGGTGGCGATCTTCAACTCGGCGAGCGACCTGACCGAGGGCCTGATCACCTCGCTGGTCTACGGCCTGCTCGGCATCGTGGTCCAGGTGCTGGCGGTGCGCCTGCTGGAGTGGGCCACCCGGATCGACGTCGGCTCCACCATCGAGAGCGAGAAGTTCGCCCCGGCCAGCGTCGTGGTGGCCGCCGCGCACCTCGCGCTCGGCCTGGTGGTGGCCGTCGGCATCAGCTGAAAACGGGCGCCGCCGTCCACTAGCGTGGGAGGCGTGCGCCTGCTGAGGACACCGGACGACCGGTTCACGGACCTGCCCGACTTCGACTTCCCCGTCTTCTACGCGGACCTGGACGACCCCGCCGGTGGCATCGTCAGAATGGCCTACGTCGAGGCGGGTCCGCCGGACGGTCCGCCGGTGCTCCTGCTGCACGGCGAGCCCACCTGGTCGTTCCTCTACCGCAAGGTGCTGCCGGTGCTGGCCGACGCCGGTATCCGGGCGATCGCGCCGGACCTGGTCGGCTTCGGCCGGTCCGACAAGCCGGTCGACATCGTCGACCACACCTACGCCCGGCACGTGGAGTGGGTGCGCTCGCTCGTGTTCGACGCGCTCGACCTGCGGCACGTGGTCCTCGTCGGGCAGGACTGGGGCGGGCTGATCGGCCTGCGCCTGGCCGCGGAGAACCTCGGCCGGGTGGCCGGGGTGGTGGCCGCGAACACCGGCCTGCCCACCGGTGACCAGGACATGCCGGAGCCGTGGCACGCCTTCCGCCGGGCGATGGAAACCGCGCCGATCATGGACATCGCCCGGTTCGTCCAGGCCGGGACCCGGACGGAGCTGACCGAGGCCGAGCGCGCCGCCTACGACGCGCCGTTCCCCAACGAGATGTACAAGGCCGGTCCGCGTGCCATGCCGGGCCTGGTGCCGATCACCCCGGACAACCCGGCGAGCGCGGCGAACCGGCTGGCGCTGGCCACGCTGAGCACCGCCGACCTGCCGATCCTGTCCGCCTTCTCCGACGGCGACCCGATCACCGCCGCCTGGGAACCCGAGGTGCGCAAGCTGCGGGGCGCGGCCGGGCTGGACCACCCGACCATCCGCGGGGCCGGGCACTTCCTCCAGGAGGACGCCGGCGCCGAACTGGGGCGGGTGGTGGCGGGCTTCGTCGCCGGGCCTGCGACTACCCTCACCTCTCGTGATTGACCCCAGGACACTCCGCGAAGACCCGGAAGCCGTGCGTGCCTCGCAGCGCGCCCGTGGTGAGGACGAGGGCGTGGTCGGCAAACTGCTCGACCTCGACGCCCGCCGCCGGTCCGCGATCGCGGGTGCCGACTCCCTGCGCGCCGAGCAGAAGCAGCTCGGCAAGCAGATCGGCAGGGCGAAGGGCGACGAGCGCGACGCGTTGCTGGCCCGGGGCAAGGAGCTGGCCGCGCAGGTGAAGGCCGCCGAAGCCGAGCAGGCGCAGTCCTCGGAGGAGTTCGAGGAGCTGCACCGGCTGGTGCCGAACGTGGTGCACCCCGACGCACCGGTGGGCGGCGAAGACGACTTCACCGTGCTCAAGCACGTCGGCACGCCGCGGGAGTTCGACTTCGACGTCAAGGACCACCTGGAGCTGTGCGAAGGGCTCGACGCGCTCGACATGGAGCGCGGCGCGAAGGTGTCCGGTTCGCGGTTCTACTTCCTCAAGGGCATCGGCGCGCAGCTGCAGCTGGCGCTGCTGAACATGGCGTCGGCGCAGGCGGCGGAGAACGGCTTCACGCTGATGATCACCCCGGTGCTGGTGCGCCCGGAGATCATGGCGGGCACCGGGTTCCTCGGCGCGCACTCGTCGGAGGTCTACCGGCTGCGCGACGACGACCTGTACCTGGTCGGCACCTCGGAGGTCTCGCTCGCCGGGTACCACGCCGACGAGATCCTGGACCTGTCGAACGGCCCGGCGCGCTACGCCGGCTGGTCGTCCTGCTTCCGCCGCGAAGCGGGGTCGTACGGCAAGGACACCCGCGGCATCATCCGCGTGCACCAGTTCGACAAGGTGGAGATGTTCACCTACTGCCGTCCCGAGGACGCGGAGGCCGAACACGGCAGGCTGCTCGACTGGGAGGAGCAGATGCTGGCCAAGATCGAGGTGCCGTACCGGGTGATCGACACCGCCACCGGCGACCTCGGCACCTCGGCGGCGCGGAAGTTCGACTGCGAGGCGTGGGTGCCGTCGCAGCGGGCGTACCGCGAGCTGACCTCGACCTCGAACTGCACCACGTTCCAGGCGCGGCGCCTCGGCGTGCGCTACCGCGACGAGAACGGCAGGCCGCAGACCGCCGCCACGCTCAACGGCACGCTGGCCACCACCCGGTGGCTGGTGGCGATCCTGGAGAACCACCAGCAGCCGGACGGTTCGGTGCGCGTGCCCGAGGCCCTTCGCCCCTATTTGGGCGGCCGCGAGGTGCTGACCCCAGTACGGTGAGCGCATGCTCCGCCGGACCGCCCTGCTCGCCGCGTTGCTGCTGACCGCCTGCACCAGCCAGGTCGGCGGCAACGCGCGGCCGGCGCAGGACGGCCCGGTGCGCACCGGGGTCGCCGCGCTCCAGCCGTGTGAGCTCTTCACCGCCGAGCAGCTGGCGTTCCTGGAGCTGACCGAGCCCGTGTACACCCCGGCCGAGGTGCGGCGCAAGATCCCGCACGGCTGCCGGTGGACGGTCGACGGCGGCGGCGGTCTCGACGTCGGCATCAGCACCCCGGAGATCACCGTGCGCGAGTACCTGGCGGGCACGTCGGCGACCGGTTCGTTCGAGGCGGGCGGCCTGCCGTGGCAGGTGTACCAGGGCGTCGTCCTGGACTCGCTGTGCGACCTGGTGGTCGAGTTCCCGGACGGCCACTGGGTGCGGATCGGCAGCAGCGACTTCTCCGGTTCGGGGGACCCGTGCGCGGTGGCGAAGCTGGCCGCGCCGTTCGTCGCCGGGAAGCTGCCGGGTGGCCAGCCCGCGCCGCCGCCACCGCAGAAGCAGCCGTCGCCGCTGCTCGGGAAGGACCCGTGCGCCACGCTCACCACGGCCGAAGCCGAGCAGATCGGCCTGCTGGCGTCCAGCGTGAAGCCGTTCGAGGCGGGCGAGACCGGCGACGGCTGCCAGTGGTCACCCGCCGACGAGAGCGGGGGCCGGGAGGACATCACCGTCACCTTCCAGCACGACCAGTCGGTGGCGGAGTCGGCGGGGGACGAGCAGCCGGACGCCGAAGAGGACCTGGGTGGCCGACCGTGGCAGGTCTACGACAAACCGGCGGACATCGACGGCATGTGCCGCGTGGTGACCGCGACCTCGGAGACGTCGCACGTGGCGATCATGTCGAGCAACTTCGTCGCCGCGGATCGGACGTGCGAGCTGGCCAGGGCCGCCGCACCGCTGGTCGCGCCGAAACTGCCCCGGTCGTGAAGGCGCTCGCCGGAGCCGGTCGCCGACGACCCCGGTGCCCTGCTCACCCCCGAGCACGTGCAGCGGCTGGACCTGAAGCCCGGCGTGGGCGAGAAGGCGAACCCGAAGCTGATGCTGCCGCCGAGCCCGCTGTCCGGGGGCAGCGAGCTCGACCTGCTGGTGGTGATGGTCGCACCGGACCGCACGGCGGAGGAACTGGACTACCGTGACTCGGTCTCGGCTCCGCCGAGCCGGTGAGGTCGCTTTGAGCCCCCACGCGACCTCACGCGACCTGATCGGCCACGTGCTTGGCGATCTCCAGTGCGCTGGTGGCCGCCGGTGACGGGGCGTTGAGCACGTGGACCTGGTTCGGCGCGGTTTCGATGAGGAAGTCGTCGACCATCGAGCCGTCCGGCAGCAGCGCCTGCGCCCGCACCCCCGAACCGTGCCGCACGATGTCCTCCGGCTGCACCGCGGGCACCAGCTTGGCCAGGCTGTTCGCGAACCGCTTCTTCGAGAACGACCGCCGCACCTCGTCCAGGCCGATCGGGTAGGCGTACTTCTTCGCCAGCCGCCACACGCCGGGGAAGCGCGCCACCTCGGCCAGGTCGGCGGGCGAGATGTCGCCCCAGCGGTACCCCTCGCGGCGCAGCGCCAGCACGGCGTTCGGGCCGGCGTGCACGCTGCCGTCGAGCATCCGGGTCAGGTGCACGCCGAGGAACGGCAGCGAGGCGTCCGGCACCGGGTAGATCAGGCCGCGCACCAGGTGGCGGCGGTCCTCACGCAGTTCGTAGTACTCCCCGCGGAACGGCACGATGCGGGCCTTCGGCGCCAGCCCGGCCAGCCGCGCGATCCGGTCCGAGTGCAGCCCGGCGCAGTTGACCAGCGCGTCGGCCCGCAGCACCTCGGTGCCGGTGGCCACCTCCACCTTCGAGTTCCGGCTGCGGATGCCCAGCGCCGGCGTGCTCAGCCGCAGGTCGGCCCCGGCTGCTTCGAGCAGGCGCACCAGCGCCCGGCAGACGCCGGGGAAGTCGATGATGCCGGTGGACTCCACCCGCAGCGCGCTGACGCAGGCGACCTCGGGCTCGTACTCACGGGCCTCGTCCGCGCTGACCAGCTTGGCGGGCACGCCGTTGGCCTCGGCGCGCTGGGCCAGCACCCCCAGCGCGGGCAGCTCGTCCTCGGAGGTGGCCACCACGAGCTTGCCGCAGACCTCCACGCCGACGCCGTTCTCCCTGGCGAAGTCCACGATGGACCGGTTGCCCGCCACCGACATCCGCGCCTTGAACGAGCCCGGCTTGTAGTACAGCCCGGCGTGCACCACGTTCGAGTTGTGCCCGGTCTGGTGGGCGGCCCAGTGGTCTTCCTTCTCCAGCACGGTGACCCGCTCGCCGCGGCGGGTCAGCTCCCACGCCGTGGCCAGTCCGATGATCCCGCCGCCGATGACAACAACGTTCTTCCGCACGGTCGGCCAGCGTACGGGAGCACCGGTCACGCCCCGGCGGCGGTGAGCGCCAGTGGCGGGCTCAGCGCCTGACCACGGGCGTAGGCGCGGTCGAACCCCTCGTCGCCGAGGTACTCGCGAACGGCCGTGGCGAGCCGTGCCACCTCGGGGTCACCGGCGACCGCGACCCCGCGCAACGCGACCGCGGCCCCGAGCCGGAACGCCGCCCGTTCCGGCTCACCCGCCCGCCAGGCGATCCCGGCCAGCCCGTCGGCCGCGTCGGCCGCCGCGGTGTGGTCACGGGCGCTGACCGGGGCGGCGAGCGCCTCCCGGTAGCGGCGCACGGCGTCGTCCACCGACCCCGTCGCCTCGTCGATCCGGCCTTCGGTGACCAGCAGCTGCACCCGGATCATCTCCTGGGTGAAGCCGCTGGCCGGGCACGCCGCCCGCGATCGCGCCACCAGTTCGCGGGCCAGGCCGAACCGGCCGCGCAACCGGGCGATCTCGGCCAGTCCGAGGTACGCCGAGGCCAGCGCTTCCGGGGTGCCCGCGCGCCGGGCGAGCTGGATGGCGCGGTCGTAGTCGGCCTCCGCCCCGGCGAGGTCGCCGAACCACCGGCGCCGGTCGGCCCGCTGGTGGAGCAGTTCGGTGGTGTCGTCGGTGGCGCCGAGCAACTCGGTCAGCGCGAGCGCCTCGTCGGACAGCTCCACCGAGGCCGCCAGGTCGCCGCGCCTGCCGAGCAGCAGGGCGTAGTGGCTCAGCGCCAGCGCCAGGCCCCAGCGTTCGCCCAGGTCGCGGTAGGCGGTGACGGCGGCCCGCAGCAGCCGTTCGGCGGTGTCGTTGTCGCCCTGGAGCATGTGCTTGAGCCCGGTGCCCATCAACGCGAGGCCCCGGCTCCACGGGTCGTCGGAGAAGCCCGCCTCGCCGGCGCGGTCGGCCGGGGTGCCGGGCTCCGGCGGGCCGGCCACCAGGCCGACCACCATGGCGACCATCGGCTGCCGCGGTGGCCGGGACCAGTCGCGCGCGAACCGGCGGACGACGGCCAGGTGCGGTTCCAGCGGTTCGGCCGAGGACAGTCCGGCGGCGGCGTTGGCCACGCACAGCACGAACTCGTCGTCGAGGCCCGGCGGTGGCTCCGGCCCGATGCGCAACGCCACGTCCCGGCTGAGCACCGAGCCTTCGAACCGGCGTCCGCGCATCCACCAGTACGTGCACAGGGCCGCGACGAGCCGCAGCGCCAGCACCGGGTCGGCGTCGGTGGCCCAGCGGAGCGCGGCCAGCAGGTTCTCGTGGTCGGCGTCCAGGCGGGCGAGCCAGTCGAGCTGGCCCGCCGTGCGGATGCGGGGTTCGGCTTCCTCGGCGAAGGCCAGGAAGTGCTCGGCGTGCGCGCGGCGCAGCTGCTCGGTCTCCCCGGCTTCGGCGAGCTTCTCGGCGCCGAACGCCTTGATCGTTTCGAGCATCCGGTACCGGCCGTCGGCACCCAGGTCGACCAGTGACTTCTCGGCCAGTTCACCGGCTTCCCCCGGTCCGCAGATCGCCGCGACGGCGGTCGGCTCGGCTCCGCCGGCGAACACCGCCAGTCGTCGCGCCAGCGTTTGCTCCTCGGGGGCGAGCAGGTCCCAGCTCCATTCGACGACCGCGCGGAGCGTGCGGTGGCGGGGAGCCGCGGTCCGGTCGCCCCGGGAGAGCAGGGCGAACCGGTCGTCGAGGCGGGCGGCGATCTCCCCGAGCGGCAGGGAGCGCACGCGGGCCGCGGCGAGTTCGACGGCCAGCGGCAGCCCGTCCAGCGCTGCGCAGATGCGCTGCACGTCGCCAGCGGTCCGCTCGTCGACGGTGAACCCCGGGCGCACCGCGGCGGCCCGTTCGGCGAACAACCGCACCGCCGGGTAGGCCAGCGCGTCCGCCGGGGCCAGGCCGGGCGGCGGCACCGGCAGCGGGGCCACCGCCCAGGTGTGCTCGCCGGTGACCGCCAGCGGCTCCCGGCTG
Source organism: Amycolatopsis sp. NPDC045836 (assembly GCF_056431745.1). Classification (NCBI taxonomy): domain Bacteria; kingdom Bacillati; phylum Actinomycetota; class Actinomycetes; order Pseudonocardiales; family Pseudonocardiaceae; genus Amycolatopsis; species Amycolatopsis sp. NPDC045836. Next base: position 53,279 of record NZ_JBWKKF010000025.1, read on the forward strand.
GTCGCCAGCACCCGCACCGCCGGGCAGGCGGCCAGCAGCCGGGCGGTCAGCCGAGCCGTTCCGTCCACCACGTGCTCGCAGTTGTCCAGCACCAGCAACAGGTTCCTGGTGGCGAGCGCGGCGACCAGCCGATCGGCGGGCGGGGTGGCCGGGCGATCGGCGGCAAGGCTGGACTCCCGCAGGCCGAGTGCGCTGAGCACGGCCTGCGCCACCTCGGTGTCGATCGGCGCCAGTTCGACCAGGCACACCTCGCCGGGCCAGCCGCGGGCCGCCTCGACGGCCAGCCGGGTCTTGCCCGCGCCGCCGGGGCCGGTGAGGGTGACCAGCCTGCCCGCGCCGAGCAGCCCGGTCACCCGCCGCAGGTCGTCGTCGCGGCCGACGAAACTGGTCAGCGCGGCCGGGAGCGCCGGACGCGGTGCCTCCGGTGTGCTCTCGGCCCGCAGCACTTCGAGGTGGATGGCGGCCAGTTCCGGTGACGGGTCGACGCCCAGTTCCTCGGCGAGCGTGCGACGCGCGTCCTCGAAGGCGGCCAGTGCTTCGGCCCGCCTGCCACCGGCGTGCAGGGCGCGGACCAGTTGCCCGCGCAGGCGTTCCCGCAACGGGTGGGCGGCGACCAGCTCGCCCAGTTCGGCGACCAGCGTCCGGTGCGCCCCGGTGCCGAGGTCGGCGTCGATCCGGTCCTCCAGCGCGGCCAGCCGCAGTTCCTCCAGCCGGGCCGCGGCGGCCCCGGCCAGCGGGGCGTCGGCCAGTGCCGGTCCACGCCAGAGCGCCAGCGCGTCCCCGAGCCGCGCGGCGGCCCCGGCGTGGTCACCGGCCGCCAGCGCGCGGCGGCCGCTGTCCGCGAGCCGGGTGAACCGGTGGGCGTCCACGTCCACCGGGTCCACCGCGAGGCGGTACCCGGCGGGCAGCAGTTCCACCGCCACCCCGGCCTGCCGCAGCCGCGAAACCTGCGACTGCAGCGCGTTGGCCGGATTGGCCGGTGCCCGGTCGCCGTAGAGGTCCTTCAGCAGCCGCTCGGCGGGGACCACGCGGCCCGCGTCGAGCAGCAGCAGGGTGAGCAGGGCGCGCACCCGCGGTCCGCCCACCGGCAGGCGGCTGCCGGTGGCGGTGCGGACCTCCGTCGGGCCGAGGATGCCGAAGCGCACCGGCACATCCTCTCCCCGGGCGGCCGGGAAGGTGCTGGGGGGACGGGAAACGCCGCCGATGTCCCGCCCCCCAGCGGCTCTAGGTCATGGACAGGTCTTCCAGGCGAAGTGGTAGGTGGTGGAGAAGTCGCCGTCGGTCGAGTCCATGGTCATGAAGCTGGTCGTCGTCTTCGGGTCCGAGGTGCCCACGTTCACCCGTAGTTCGGTATTGATGTTGAAATGTCTTTTCTCGCCGCAGGGTGCGTAAACAACGGAAACGAGTTCGGTCTGGTCAGTGGCCTGCCAGTTGTCCTCGAGCGGCCCGTTGTAGCTGTGGCTGATGTACTGGGTCGGGGACATGCCTTGGAAGTAGTAGTTCGCCCGCTCGGTGCCACTGGCGCCCTTCGCCAGTGCCGCGAAGCCGCGGTAGTCGGCCTGCGCGATGCCGTAGGTGAAGCCGGACGGGGCGTTGATCCGCAGGTTGAGCTGGCAGTTCTTGCGGAAGTCGGTCGGCGCCGCGCCCACCCCGACCTGGGCCAGGAAATCGCTGTAGGTCACGGTGAATGATTTGTTGTCCGGGGACACCGCGACGGCGGCGGTGCCGGCCGGGCAGCCGGAACCGTTGACGGTGACCACGTCGATCGTGAAATGGTCGGGCGGTGGGGTGGTGCCGGGGGCACCACCCGGCGGAAAAACGATTGACATTGCCAATGCGGTAGCGGCCAGCGCGCTGAACATGTGCACACCTTTCCGGGGAGTCAACTCCAGGTGGCGGCGGTTCCTGAATGTTAGCGCCGGTCCCGCTACCGCAATTCCGCTAAACGGGTGCCTTTCTTATTCGGTTGGCACCGTTTCGAAAATGGGCAGGGTGGGGCCTTCGGTCAGAAGGGGTTGGTTTTCAACACTTCTTCCAGGAGAAGTGGTACTTGGTGTCGACGTTGCCGTCGGTGGAGTCCATCGACATGAAGCTGGTGGTGGCCTTCGGGTCCGAGGTGCCGACGCTCACCCGCAGTTCGGTGTTCACGTTGAGGTGGCGCACTTCGCCGCAGGGTGCGTACACAATGGAGGCGAAGTCCGTCTTGTCGGTGGCCTGCCAGTTGTCGCTGTACGGGCCGCTGTAGGGGTGCACCGCGGTGGCATTGGCCGAATTGCCCTGGAAGTAGTAGTTGGCGCGCTGGGAACCGTAGGCGCCCTTGGCGAGGTGGGCGAAGCCGCGGTAATCGGCCTGCGCGATGCCGAAGGTGAACCCCTGCGGGTAGTTCACCCGGAGGTTCAGCTGGCAGTTCTTCCGGAATTCGGTCGGCGTGGCGCCGACGCCGGTCTGCGCGAGGTAATCGCTGTAGGTGACGGTGAAGTTCGTGTTGTCGGGCGACACCGCGACCGCGGAGGTGCCGGCCGGGCAGCCCGATCCGTTCACCGTCACGATGCTGATGGTCACGTGGTCCGGCGGGGCGTCCGCCGGCTCCGCGGAACTCGGGGTGGTTATCGCCGACAGGGCGAGGGCACTGGCAGCCAGCGCAGTGAACATGATGCACCCTTCTGATGCGTCTTGAACGACTAATCGTGGCGGCGGTGGTTCAGGGTATCGGGGCCGGTTCGCGGCGCACTCCGCTGAACGGGGCCATGTTCTGCACTTGGTGCATCGAAATCATGTCCACCGCGGCCGTTCGGGGGTGTCGCTGTGGTCCACCGGATCTCACGTACGTATGAACGGTTCGTGCATTAATTCGGGACTAGTGCAATTGACAACCCAGTAATGGTGTGTTCACCTGTGGTAGTCGAGCGAATTCCAAGAATTCGATCTTGAGGGGCGGGGAAACGATGGCGGGCGGGTACAGCTTCGACGCCGAAGCGATGGCCGACCGGATCCGCCAATTCGAGAACCTGTGCGACCGCATCCGCGGCCAGTCGCACCTGCTGCGCCGGGCGCAGCAGGAAATCGGGCCACCCGCGGACGACGACCCCGCGAGGGAGCAGGTGAGAGCCACGGTGCTCTCGATCGGTTCGGCCGCCCAGCACAGCGCGGCCATGGCCGACTACGCCGCGACCTACGTGACCAACCTGTGGGCGGCCTCGGGCAACTACCTCGCCGAGGAGAACAACACCGGAGCGGTGTTCGAGGAATGAACTCGCGGGTGCGAAACGCCGGGTGCCTGCTCGCCCTGGCCTCGGCCGTCACCGTCGGGGCGTGCGGTACGCCGGTGCCCGGGCGCGCGTTGCCCGAGGCGCGGCCGGTCATCGAGGCCCCGGCGGGCGAACACACCAAAGCGCCCCCGGTGGCCGAACCGCTCGACGCGACGAAGTACGTCAACGACCCCTGCGCCAGCCTCACCGCCGCCCAGCAGGCCGAGTTCAACGTGACCTCCAGCCGGGTGAACAGCGACGACAGGGGCACCGGCTGCATCTGGAACGTGGGCCTGGGTCACACCAGCCCCGGCGTGTCCTACCTGACCAGCGTGAACACCGGGCTGAGCAACCTCTACGCGCTCAACGACGTCGGCTGGTGGGACTACGGCTACTTCGAGCCCACCGAGGTCGACGGCTATCCGGCCGTCTACCTGGACATCACCGACCTGCGTGCGGAGGGGGACTGCGGCATCGCCGTGGCGATCACCGACCAGCTCTTCTTCGACGTCTCGGTGCACACGACCGAAGACAACGACGCTTGCCTCGGGGCGAAGAACGTGGCCGAAGCGATCCTGCAGACGATCAAGGAGGGGGCTTGACCGTGACCGCGATGAACGGGCAGCAGATCTACGAGCACTTCGCCAACGCGCCGGGGCCGGGGTCGCTGGTGGCGGCCCAGGAGGTGCTGAGCGGGGTGGTGGCCGAGTACCGGGAGCTGGCGGCGGCCATCGCGGGGGTGGCGGCGGCGTTCGAGCAGGGGTGGACCGGGGACGCGGCGGGGGCGGCGGAGCGCGGGGCCGGGCCGCTGGCCGAGCAGCACCTGGCGGCGGCCGAGGCGCTGGACCTCGCCCAGGACCTGCTGCGCCGCCAGGTGGAGTCGTTCTGGCTGGTGAAGAACACCGTCGAGCCGGTACCACCGGTCCCGCCCGCGCCGTCGAGCATCGCGAACGTGATCACCCTCGGTTCGGCCGGTGCCGGGTACGAGCAGTTCGTCACCGAGTCCTCCGCGGTGGCGCAGCGCAACGTGGCGGCGATGGAGCTGTGGGCCAACCACAGCGCCTACAACACCGAGATGATGCCGACCAGTTACGGCCAGATCGCCCCGCCGGCCGTGTCGATCAGCCTGGCTCCCGAGACCGGTGGCACCGGACCGGGCAAAGTGGACAAGGCAGCCTCCACAGCGGACACCCCCGAGGACGCTGACCCCAGCGGCACCCCGGCACCCGGCCCGGCTGAGTCCACCCCCGACACCCCGGCCGCCCCCGGCGGCACCGAGTCCGATGGCACCGGAGGCGCCGCTCCCGAGACCGGCCCCGGGGCCGGCACCCAGGCCGCCGTGGCCACCCCGGCCCCGGGCAACCCAGCCTCGGGCAACCCAGCCTTCGGCACTCCGCTTCCGGGCACCCCGCTCCCGGGCACCCCGGCCCCCGGCAGCCCGAGCCCGGCCCCCGGCACCACGGTCACCCCGGTCCCGGGCACCACGGTCACCCCGGCCCCGGGCCCAGGCCCAGGCCCGGGCTCAGGCCCAGGACCACGCCAAGGCCCACGCCCGGCACCCGCCCCACCCACCCCGGCGCCCGCCACCAGAGCACCCCAGCCCACCGGCAGCAGACCGGCCCCCCAGCCCACCGGCCCGGCGAGGGGCGTCACGCCGATCGCCACCACCCCCGCCGCCGCTCGCGGCAACGACGACGAGGAACACGAGCGCCGCTACGGCGTTCCCGAGGACAAGCACTTCCAGCCCGGCGAGGACGGCGAGAAGATCACCGATCCCCGCACCGGCCTGCCGGTCTCCCCGCCGGTCATCGGCGGCTGACCGGGGTCTGCCGTGTGGTTCGCCGAGCCAGAGCACTTCCTCGCCGACCGGCTCGCCGCGCTGGTCACCGACGTCACCGGCGGTGAGCCGCACGTGGTGCTGGCGCCCGAACCGGTGTGGCTGGACGACGCCGAGCGCGCCCGGGCGAAGCTGGTGCTCGACCAGGAGCGCGCCCGCTACGGCGGCCGCCCCGACCAGGAGGAACCCGACCTCCACGCGGTCGCCACCCTGCTCAGCACCCCACCCGAAGCCCGCTACGGCTGGGTCTCGCACGCCGGCGAGCGCCGTCCGATGGGGGTGCTCGCCGCCCGCTGCCCCTGGTTCGGCCTGATCGCCGCCCGCGAGGACGAGGACGTCTGGATCCGCACCTTCTGGCGCGAGGACCTCAGCGCCCTGCTCGCCGACGTGCTCTCCGACTGGCGCAAACCCCGCGAGCAGCCGATCAGCGTGCTCCGCAGCGAGCTGCTGGCGGTGAACGACCTGGTCGTGCCCAGCGCCGAGGTCCGGCGCGCGCAGCGGGTGGCCTCGCTGCCGCAGTACGGCGTGGCCGAGTTCTACGCCGAGGTCCGCGAGCGCGGCACCCGGCGGCGCAGCCCGCACCCGGTCCGCGTCTACGACAACGCCGACGGCCGGTGGACGATGAAGGTCGTCCCGCTGCCCTCGGACGAGCGGATCGAACTGGCCCCCGCCTCGGCCGCCGACGTCATCCGCCTGCTGGACCAGCTCCGGCGCGACCTGTGACACTCCGGGCAACCTTCCCCTGGTTCGATGCGTCGAGGTACGGGGTTGCGAGCAGTCGAGCACCGCTCTAATACACTGCGACCCGTCCTCGTGCAATGGGAGAGGTATGTCTGACAGCTCCAATCCGATCGTCCTTGGCCAGCCGACCGTCGGGGAGGAAGAGCTAGCCGCGGTCGCGGAGGTCTTCCGGTCCGGATGGCTGGCCGGAGCTGGCCCCACCTGCCGCAAGTTCGAAGAGCGCTTCGCCGCCGCGGTCGGGACCCGGCACGCGCTGGCGACCAGCAACTGCGGCACCGCGTTGTTCCTCGGCCTGAAGGTGCTCGGGGTCGAGCCGGGCGACGAGGTCATCGTCGGCGACTACACCTTCCCGGCCACCGGTCACGCCGTGCTGCAGGCCGGTGCCACCCCGGTGTTCGCCGACATCCGCCCGGACATCTGGAGCGCCGACCCGGCCTCGATCGAGTCGCTGATCACGCCGAAGACCGTCGGCATCCTGGCCGTCGACGTGTTCGGCCAGCCGGGTGACTTCGACGAGTACCGCGCCCTCGCCGACAAGCACGGCCTGTGGTTGTTCGAGGACGCCGCCTGCTCGGCGGGCGCCACCTACCGGACCCGCCCGGCGGGCAGCCTGGCCGACCTCGCCGCCTTCTCCTTCCACGGCCGCAAGGGCATCACCGCCGGTGAGGGCGGGGCGCTGGTCTCCGACCGCGAGGACCTCATCGCGCACGCGCGCAAGCTGCACACCTACGGCATCGAGCCGGCGTTCAGCCGCGAGGGCAGCGACGAACTGCCCATCCCGACCTTCCACGAGCTGGGCTACAACTTCCGCATGTCGGACGTGCAGGCCGCGATCATGAACGTCCAGCTGGACCGCCTGCCGAACCTGCTGTCCGTGCGCCGTTCGGCCGCGAAGCGCTACCACGAGGGCTTCGCCTCGCTGGACGGCGTCGAGGTGCCGGTCGAGCTGCCCGACCGCGAGCACCCGTGGCAGGCCTACGTGCTGACCATCGCGCCCGAGATCAGCCGCGACAAGGTCGCCCTGCGGCTGCGCGAGCGCGGGATCGGCTGCAACTTCGGTACCTACGCGTCGCACGTCCAGCCGATCTACGGGCAGCGCCAGCAGCTGCCGGTGTCGGCGGACGCGTTCAAGCGGCACCTGGCCATCCCGATGCACTCGAACCTCACCGACGACGAGGTCACCCGGGTGATCGAGGCGGTCACCGAGGTCGTCACCCAGCTTTCCTGATCCCAGCGGACGAACCAGCACAGGAGAAATCGCACACCATGTCCGAAAAGAAGACGGTCCTGTTCACCGGCGCCGGCGGCTTCATCGCGGGGCACGTGATCCCGATGCTGATGGAGCGCGGTTACTTCGTCCGCGCCTTCGACAACATGACCCGCGGCGACCGCCCCCGCATGGAGGAGTGGGCCGCCACCGGCAACCTCGAGCTGGTCGAGAAGGACGTCCGCTACGGCGGTGCGGTGCGCGAGGCCATGCGCGGCTGCACGCACGTGGTGCACTTCGCCACCGTGTCGATCAACAAGTCGATCGCCGACCCGCACGAGTCGGTGGACATCAACATGACCGGCAACCACAACGTCTTCGCCGCCGCCGCGGACGAGGGCGTGCAGCGCCTGGTGTTCGCCTCCACCGCCTCGGTCTACGGCGACCCGGAGCGGCTGCCGATGCACGAGGACGACAAGCTCCGCCCGCTCACCCCGTACTGCATCACCAAGCGCGCCGGTGAGGACCTGCTCGGCTTCTACGAGCGGCAGAAGGGCCTGTCCTGGAACGCCCTGCGCTTCTTCAACGTGTACGGCCCCGGCCAGAAGAGCGAGGCGTACTACACCTCGGTGATCAACCACTTCATCACCCGCCTGCGCAACGGCCAGCCGCCGATCATCGACGGCAAGGGCGAGCAGTCGATGGACTTCGTGCACGTGCACGACCTGGCCCGTGCCGTGGTCGCCGCGCTGGAGTCGGAGCGGTCGAACCTGCCGATCAACATCGGCACCGGCATCGACACCTCCATCGCCACCCTGGCCAAGATCCTCATCGACGCCGTGGGCGTGCAGGTCGAGCCGCAGTTCAACGAGCGCGACGTGCTGGTCTCCCGCCGGGCCGCGGACATCACCCGCGCCAAGGAGGTGCTCGGCTGGGAGCCGACCATCCCGGTCGAGCAGGGCATGCACGACCTGGTCAAGCTGCACATGAGCCAGGCCGCCGGCTGATGGGCTTACCACCGGCCGGATCGGCAGAGGGGCGCTCGATGAACATCGTCGTGGTCAACAACTTCTTCCCGCCGCGGGTGGGGGGCAGCGCGCACATGTCGGCGTCGCTGGCCGAGCAGTACACGGCCAGCGGCAACAACGTGCTCGCGATCACCGCCGCCTACCAGGACGCCCCGGCGGAGGAGGAGCGCGACGGCTACCGCGTGGTCCGCCTCCCGGCGATGAAGATGCCGCAGCTGGGCCTGTCGATCGACTTCGACATGACCTTCGCGTCGGTCCGGCCGGGCAACTGGCGGAAGCTGTTCAAGATGCTGGACGCGTTCCGGCCGGACGTGATCCACCTGCACGGGCAGTTCTTCGACCTGTCCTGGATGGTCGGGCTGTACGCGCGGCGCCGGGGCATCCCGGTGGTCGTCACCATCCACACCCTGCTGATCAGCGACAAGAAGCTGTACAGCTCGGTGTTCCGGATGCTCGACGCGCTCCTGGTGCGGCCGATCCTGAGCGTCATCAAGCCGCGGTACGTGATCCTGGACAAGCTGGGCGTGGACTACTGCGTCAAGCGCTACGGCACCAGCGACGCGAACTCGGACTACTTCCCGATCGCGGTGGACACCGCGCACTTCGAGAAGCCGCTGACCAAGGACGTGCGCGAGGAGAACGGCATCGGCGACGCCCCGCTGATCGTCTCGCTCGGTCACGTGATCCCGCTGCGCGACCGGATGCCGCTGGTCGACGCCATGCCGGCGATCCTGCAGAAGCACCCGGACACCAAGGTGATCGTGGTGGGCCGGGTGTACCACGACGCGTTCATCAAGCGCGCCGAGGAACTGGGCATCGCCGACCGGTTCATCGTCAAGGGCGCGGTGCCCAAGGCCGACGTGCCGTCGTACTTCGCCGCCGCCGACATCGTCACGCACGACCTCAACGGTGGCTGCGGCACGGCTTCGCTGGAGGCCATGCTCTCCGGCACGGCGACGATCACCTCGACCACGCTGGACAACTACCCCGGCATCGAGCTGCGCAACGGCGACAACATCCTGATCGTGCCGCCGGACGACGCCAAGGCGGTCGGCGAAGCGGTGATCGACCTGCTGGACGACCCGGTCAAGCGCGCCGAGCTGGCCAAGCGGCAGAGCGCGATGGTCCGGGACAACTTCGGCCTCGACGTGGTCACCGACGAGCACCTGCGCACCTTCGAGAAGCTCATCGCCGAGTCGAGCGGAAAAACCCCCTGATGTTCTTCGACGACGAACGCAGCAACCGGCTGCGCCCGCAGATCCTGACCGAACTGGTCGGGGAGTACATGAACGACGCCGAGCGGGCGAAGCTGTTCGGCCTGCCGGAGACCACCCGGATCCGGCAGCGGGCGAAGATCGTCAGCCCGGAGAACCTGAAGATCGGCGAGCACTGCTGGATCGGCGAGGGCGCCATCCTGGACGCCTCCGGTGGCATGGAGATCGGGGAGCACACCAGCATCGGGGTGAACACGCTGGTGTTCACCCACTCCAGCTGGCTGGCGAACATGACGCTGCAGAACCACTCGGGCAGCGACCTGATCGAGCGCAAGCCGGTCAAGATCGGCAAGGGCTGCTTCATCGGCGGGCTGGTGGTGATCATGGCCGGGGTGACCATCGGTGACTTCGCCACCGTGCAGCCGAACTCGGTGGTGGCCAAGGACGTGCCGGCGCGCTCGCTGGTGGCGGGCAACCCGGCGCGGGTGTTCCAGCGCTACGACGACGAGTACATCGAGAGCGAGGTCAAGCGGGTCCGCGAGGACAACGAGCGACGGCGCGCACTGGCCGAAGAACGCGGCATGGCGGTGGGCCCCTGGGGCGCCCCCGCCGGCGACTTCAGCGACCCGCAGGAGTAACCAGCGAACGCCTCCGCGGTCAGCGGCTCGCGGGGGCGGTCGGCCGTGCGGGGGGTCGTCCGGGCCGGTGGGGCGTTTCGCCGGCCGGGCCCAGGACAGCGCCGACTCCTCCACCGGCCAGCCGTGGGCGGTGACCGCGCTGAACGGCACCGATTCGCTGCCTTCGCACAGCACCTTGGCCACCACCGCCCGCCCACTCGCACGCCTGGCCCGGCGGAAACCTCCGCTTCGGAACAGCGGAATCGTCGTCGCCGGTCAAACCACCCCGGCCGGGGTTCTCCCGCGCGCCGAAGAGTCAGTTCTACGGCAAGAGGAGGGCCCTGCCCGCGGATGCGAGCAGGGCCCTCGACGGGGGATCAGGCCGGGGTGGAGGCGGTGTCCTTCACCGTGGCGACCACCTGGTGCGACGGCAGGATCGAGTCGCGCTCGGCGTTGGCGTCGATCTTGTCTTCGAGCAGGTCGACGAACCGGTCCAGCTGGGTGGCCAGCGGCTCGCGGGCGGTGACCAGCTCCGGGATCTCGATCACCGTCTGCTGCCGGTAACCGAGGCCGTCCGGGGTGACCGCGTCGTGCGAGACGTGCCGGTAGATGGTCACGTCGCGGCGCAGCAGGTCGATCTCGATCAGCCGGTCCAGTTCGGACACCACCAGCGAACGCACCTTGCGCTGCCCCAACCGCGAAGCCGACACCGTGGCCAGCCCGGTCGGGAAGGTCAGCACCGTTTCGATGGTGTCCTCGGCGCCTTCCACCGACGACGGGTGGAAGTACCCCGCACCGGAGGTGACCCGCGCCGGGGTCTGCCCGCCGAAGAACTGGATGGCGATGTCCACGTCGTGCACCAGCAGGTCCCAGGCCACCCCGGTCTTGATGCGCGGGGCGTACGGGCCGTGCCGCCTGGCCATCAGGTGGATCGGCTCCTGCACCAGCGCCCGCGCGGTCATCACCGCCGGGTTGTACCGCTCCAGCAGCCCGCACATCAGCGGGATGTCCTTGGCCGCGGACAGCTCGACGATCTCGCGCGAAGCCTCCAGGCTGTTCGACACCGGCTTCTCCACCAGCAGCGGCTTGCCCTGGTTGAGCACCTCCAGCGCCAGCGGGTGGTGCACCTCGGTGGCCGCGGCCAGCACCACGGCGTCCACATCGGACAGATCGCCGATCTCCGGCGTCCACCGGGTTTCGAAGCGCTCGGCGGCGGCGCGGCCGACGTCCTCGCGCGGGTCGACCACGCGGGTCAGCTCCACGCGCTCGTTCTGCGAGAGCACCCTGGCGTGCAGCGAGCCCATGGTGCCGGTGCCGATCAGGGCGATGCGGTGCGTCATGCCCCCAGCACCTCGCGAACCGTCTCGATGATCTTGTCCAGGTCGTCCTCGGACAGCTTCGGGTGCACCGGCAGCGAAAGCGCCTGCGCGGCCACCGAACTGGCCACCGGCACGCTCGCCAGGTCCGCGTCCGGGATCAGCGCGTGCCCGCGGTAGCAGTCGTAGTCGAAGACGACCTTGGGGTAGTAGGTGCCGTTGCCGATGCCGCGCTCGGTCAGCGCCGCGGCCAGCTCGTCGCGCGAGAGCATCGCGTGCGGGCCGACCAGCACGGTGTACTGGTGCCACACGTGCTCGCGGCCGGGCAGCACCTGCGGCAGCTCCAGGCCCGGGGTGCCGGACAGGCCCTCGGTCAGCCGCTTGGCGTTGCGCTGGCGGGCCGCGGTGATCGTGTCCAGCTTCTCCAGCTGCGGGATGCCGACGGCGGCGTGCAGGTCGGTCATCCGGTAGTTGTGCCCGGCGACCTCGTACTGGTAGCGGGCGCGCATGCCCTGGTTGCGCAGCACGCGCAGCCGGTCGGCCAGCCCGTCGTCGTCCGTGGTGATCACGCCGCCCTCGGCGGTGGTGATGTTCTTGGTGGCGTACAGCGAGAAGCAGCCCAGCCCGAACGAACCGGACCGGCGGCCCTCGAAGCTCGCGCCGACGGCCTGCGCCGAGTCCTCCACCAGGTGCAACCCGCGTTCGGCGGCCAGTGGCGCCAGCTTGCCCATGTCCGCGGTCTGGCCGTAGAGGTGCACCGGCATGAGCACCTTGGTGCGCGGGCCGATGGCCGCGGCCACCGCGTCCGGGTCGACGGCGAAGTCGTCCCGCCGGATGTCGGCGAAGCGCACCGTCGCGCCCGCTTCCAGGATGGCGTTCAGCGTCGCGACGAAGGTGAACGGCGAGGTGATGACCTCGTCACCCGGCTGCAGGTCGAGCACCTGCAGTGAGGCGACCAACGCGGTGGTGCCGTTGTTCACCGCCACCGCGTGCTTGGTGCCGGAGACGGCGGCGAACGCTTCCTCGAATCGCTTCACCATCGGGCCCTGCGCGATGGCGCCGGATCGCAGCACTTCGACGACCAGGTCCTCCGCATCGCGGACGTCGACCACGGTAATGGGGATCATGCAGCAGTCTTTCACCTCGGCGGACACTTCCGGCGCGTCAGGTACAGTCGTGCCTCGGCATGGCTAGTAGCCCCCTGGGTCGGCACCGGTGCTGGCACTGACGCGGGCGTCACGATACCCGCCGGTCGCAAGTGGCTCCCCGCTGCCGCCTCGGCCCTGGTGCGCGGGCCTGAACACTAAAGGGCGAAAACACACAAAATGAGCAGTGCACGCATTCTGATCACCGGCGCCGGTGGTTCCGCCGCCTACAACTTCCGCGACGCGCTCGCCGTCTCGCCGAACGAGTACTCGGTGGTCGGCACCGACATCAAGCCGTACCACCTCCAGCTGCTCGACGTCGACGCGAAGTACCTGGTGCCGCCGGTCTCCGACCCCGGTTACGCCGACGCGATCAACCGCGTCATCGCGGCCGAGAAGATCGACTTCGTGCACCCGCAGCCGGACGTCGAGGTCGGTTTCCTCGCCGAGAACCGCGACCGGCTGGACGCGCCCACGTTCCTGCCGGACGCCGGCGCGGTCGCGCTGTGCCACGACAAGATGGCCTTCAACGCGCACATGAAGGCCAACGGCGTTTCCGTTCCGGAAGCGATCAAGATCGATTCGCAGGCCGACCTCAAGGGCGCGCTGGAAGAACTGCTCAAGATCAATCCGCGGGTGTGGCTGCGGGCCATTCGCGGCGCCGGTTCCCGCGGCAGCCTGCCGATCAACTCCTACTACCAGGGCGACGCCTGGATCGACTACTGGCGCGGGTTCCGCGGCCTCGACTACGGCGACTTCATGGCCAGCGAGTACCTGCCCGGCGAGGAGTTCGCCTGGCAGAGCCTGTGGCACGAGGGTGAGCTGATCACCTCGCAGGCCCGCTCGCGCATCGAGTACATCTTCGGCAACCTCACCCCCAGCGGGCAGAGCAGCTCGCCGTCGGTGGCCAAGACGGTCAACCGCGACGACGTGAACAAGATCGGCGAGGCGGCCGTCCGCGCGGTCTCGGCCAAGCCGAGCGGGGTGTTCTGCGTGGACATGAAGGAGAACGGCCAGGGCGTCCCGATGGTCACCGAGATCAACGTCGGCCGCTTCTTCACCACCAGCAACTTCTTCGCGCACGCCGGGCTGAACATGCCCGACATGTACATCCAGCTCGGCCTCGGCAACCAGCTCACCGAGAAGCCCGCCGTCCACAACCCGCTGCCGGACGACCTGTACTGGGTCCGGATGATCGACATGGGTTACCAGCTGGTCAAGGAAGGCGAATGGGCCGCCAAGCAGATCTGAGCGCGCTCGCGTTCGACTTCGACGGCACGCTGTTCCGGCTGCCGGTCGACTTCGCCGGCCTGCGGGCCGACCTCGGGCTCGCCCCGGACGCCAAGCTGGGGCCGCTGTTCCAGCAGTACCTCGACGAAGGCGACACCGAGGGGCTGGACACCGTCACGCGCTACGAACGCGAGTCGGTGCCGCGCGGGGAGTTCACCACCGGTGCCCGTGAGCTGCTCGAAACGCTGACCGGCCGGTACCCGCTGGCGGTCGTGACCCGCAACTCACGGCACTGCGTGTTCGACGCGCTGGGCAACCTCGCGGACGGCTTGTTCGTCATCGGACGGGAGGACGTCGCCCGGCTCAAGCCGGACCCGGAGGGCGTGCACGCCGTGCTCGAGCACTACGGCGTCACGGCCGACGGGGCCGTGCTGGTCGGCGACACCTACCACGACGTGGAGGCCGCGCACGCCGCCGGAGCACGCAGCGTGATCGTCCGCAACGAGTCGCTGAAGTTCCGCCCGGAGGGCGCGGACACCTACATCGAAACGCTCAGTGAGCTGCTGCCCGCGCTGGCGGGCTGACCCGCCGGGGTTGGTACCGTCGTCGGTGGTCATCGGCTCCGTTCGAGAAGGAAGTGCCAGGTAGACATGGCTGTGCAGGACAAGCTGAAGGAAGTCTTCGTCGAGGCGCTCCAGCTCGATGACGGGGTCGACGTCGAGAACCTGAAGTACCGCGACATCGAGGCGTGGGACTCGGTCGGCCACATGGCGCTGGTCGCCGCCATCGAGGACGAGTTCGACGTGCAGTTCGACACCGACCAGGTGATCGACATGAGCAGCTTCAAGGTGGCCGTGGACATGGTCGAGGAGCTGCGGGAGCAGGCGTGAGCACGCTCTCGGGAAAGGTCGCACTGGTCACCGGCGGTACCCGCGGCATCGGGCTGGCCACGGTCCGGGCGCTCGCCGAGGCGGGCGCCACCGTGGTGCTCACCGGGCGTGACGAGTCCGCCGCCAAGAAGGCCGCAGCAGCAGCCGGCTCGGTGGACGGCGAGGTGCACGGGCTCGCCCTGGACGTCACCGAGCCGAAGGCGATCGCCTCGCTGGTCCGCGGGGTGGCCAAGGAACACGGGCAGCTCGACATCGCGGTGGCCAACGCCGGGATCATGGAGGGCGGGCTGCTCGGCATGATCCGGGCCGAGGACGTCGACCGCACGCTGGCCACGAACGTGGCGGGCACGCTGCACACGGTGCAGGCCGCCGCGCGCGCGATGATGCGGAAGAAGACCGGCTCGATCGTGGTGCTGGCCTCCGTCGTCGGCGAGTACGGCAGCGCTGGTCAGACCGTGTACGCGGCGTCGAAGGCCGCGGTGGCGAACATCGCGAAGTCGGCGGCGAAGGAACTGGGCCGCTCCGGCATCCGGGTGAACGCCGTGGCGCCCGGCGTGATCGAGACCGCGCTCACCGAGAGCCTGAGCGACGAGGTTCGCGCGGCCAACGCGGAGCACACCCCGCTGGGCAGGCTCGGCCGGGCCGAGGAGGTCGCCGCGGCGATCCGCTTCCTGGCCGGCGACGAGGCCTCGTTCATCACCGGCCAGGTGCTGGGCATCGACGGGGGCTTGGTGCTGTGACGCTGCTGGGTGCGGGCGCTCGGCTGGTCGACGCGGCCGGGGGCCGCACGCTGGCCGGGCCGGAACTCACCGACGAGGTCGCGCGGCTCGCCGCCGGCCTGCAACTGCTGCCGCCGGGTGTGCTGTTCGCGCGCACCTC
Source organism: Amycolatopsis sp. NPDC045836 (assembly GCF_056431745.1). NCBI lineage: Bacteria > Bacillati > Actinomycetota > Actinomycetes > Pseudonocardiales > Pseudonocardiaceae > Amycolatopsis > Amycolatopsis sp. NPDC045836. The sequence continues at coordinate 68,631 of NZ_JBWKKF010000025.1, forward strand.
GGTCGACGTGGACAGCGTGCTCCGCTACCTGGCCGCGTTCGAGGCGGGCCGGGCGGTCGCGCTGATCGACCCGGCGCTGGACGCCGACGTGCTGGCCGGGCTGGTCGACCGGTTCCGGCCCGCCGCCGTGCTGCAGGCGCCGGACACCCCGGCTCCCGCGGGGTACGCGCTGACCGGCGGCCACTGGGTCCGGGAGGCGCTCGACGGCGTCGAACCGCACCCGCACCTGGCCGTGCTGCTGCCGACCAGCGGGTCCACCGGCAACCCGAAGCTCGTCCGGCTCTCGCGCGCGGCGATCCTGTCCAACGCCGAGGCCATCGCCGAGGTGCTGGAGATCGACGCCGACGAGGTCGCGCCGACCAGCCTCCCGCTGCACTACAGCTACGGGCTGTCCGTGCTGAACTCGCACCTGGTCCGGGGCGCGACCGTGGTGGTCGAGCCGTCCGGGGTGCTCGGCCGCGGTTTCTGGGACGCGGTCAACGAGCACAAGTGCACTTCGCTGGCCGGGGTGCCCTACCACTACGAAATGCTGCGGCGGATGAAGTTCGACCCGGAGCGCTACCCCAGCCTGCGCACGCTGACCCAGGCGGGCGGCAAGCTCCGCAGCGAGCTGATCACCGAGTTCAACGACAAGATCCGCGCGGTCGGCGGCCGGATGTACGTGATGTACGGCCAGACCGAGGCCGCGCCGCGGATCTCCACCGTGCCCGCCGACCGGCTCGCCGAGAAGCTCGGCTCGGTCGGCCCGGCGCTGCCCGGCGGCAGGTTCACCATCCGCCGCGACGACGGCGAGGAGACCACGCACCCGAAGATCGTCGGTGAGGTCCTCTACCGCGGGCCGAACGTGATGATGGGGTACGCGGAGAACGAGGGCGAGCTGGCCGCGGGCGACGAATGCGGTGGTGAGCTGGCCACCGGCGACCTCGGTTACCTCGACGCCGACGGCTTCCTGTTCATCACCGGCAGGCTCAAGCGGATCGGCAAGGTCTTCGGCAACCGGGTCAGCCTGGATGATCTCGAGCAGGCGGTGCGTTCTGCCTCGGTGGGGATCGACGTGGTGGCGGCGGTCGCGGCCGGGGACAAGGTCGTGCTCTTCGCCGAAGGCGCCGATCGGGACGCCTGCAAGGCGGCGTCCCGCGCCCTGTCGGAGCGGCTGCACCTGCACACCAGCGGCTTCGACGTGCGTCCTCTGGACACCGTGCCGCTGCTGGCCAGCGGCAAGATCGACTATCGGACGCTGGAGAGCCAGGTATGAGCGTGTTCACCCTGTCGCAGGCGGAGCGGGAGGCCACGCTGCTGCCGCAGCTGGCCGAGCTGACCGCCCACCACCGGGCCAACTCGGCCGGGTACGACCGGATCCTGTCCTCGCTGGGCATCGCCCGCGACGCCGAGTTCGGCTCGATCGCCGAACTGCCCTGGCTGCCGGTCCGCATGTTCAAGACGCACGACCTCAAGAGCGTGCCGGACGCCGAGGTGTTCAAGACGCTCACCTCGTCCGGCACCACCGGGTCCGGTGCTTCGCGCATCTACCTGGACAAGGAGGCCGCGGGCGCGCAGACCAGGCAGCTCGGCGCCACCCTCCAGACGGTGCTCGGCGGGGAGCGGCTGCCGATGCTGATGGTGGACACCGTCGGCATCATCAAGAACCGCCGCTCGTTCTCCGCCCGCGGGGCCGGGGTGCTGGGCATGGCCAACTTCGGCCGCAAGCACGTCTACGTGCTCGACGAGCACGACCAGCCGGACGTCGAGGCGGTCAAGGGCTTCCTGGACCGCCACGGCGACCAGCCGTTCCTCATCTTCGGCTTCACCTTCATGGTCTGGCTCTACCTGTACGAGGTGGCCAGGGACCACGGCCTCGACCTGTCCAACGGCATCCTGATCCACTCCGGCGGCTGGAAGAAGCTGATCGACCGCTCGGTGGACAACGAGGAGTTCCGCAGGCGGTTCCGGGAGGACACCGGCCTGCACCGGATCTACAACTACTACGGCATGATCGAGCAGATCGGCACGGTGTTCCTGGAGGGGCCGTCCGGTGGCTCGCTGTACTGCCCGGACTTCGCCGACGTGGTGATCCGCGATCCGGAGACCTGGGCCGAGCAACCGGTCGGCAAACCGGGCGTCATCGAAGTGGTGAGCACCCTGCCCCGTTCCTACCCCGGTCACGTGCTGCTGACCGAGGACCTCGGCGTGTACAACGGCATCGACGACGGCGACTGGCCCGGCAAGCACTTCTCGGTGCTGGGCAGGCTGCCCAAGGCCGAGGCCCGCGGCTGCTCGGACACCTTCTCGGGGCAGGCGGCATGAGCCTCACGCAACGCTTCCCGCTCGGTGACCCGGTGGCCGTCGGTGACCTGGTCTCGCGCCTGCGGGCCGAGCCGGACGGCGGCCGCCTGAAGGTCGGCGACCCGCGCGTCATCGAATTCCTCACCAAGTTCGCGCGCAAACTGCTCGCGCCCGCGGTGGCCCGGCGTTACCCGGAACTGGCTTCGCTCGGGTTCTTCCTGCGCAAGGCCGAAATCCAGAAGGCGCTGGCGCGGCTGTCCGACGCGGGCCCCGGGGAGGCCCTGCGCTTCCCGCGCGGGCTGGTCTTCCACGTGCCACCGGCCAATGTGGACACCATTTTCGTCTATTCGTGGGCTTTGTCCGCGTTGGCGGGCAATTCCAACGTGGTCCGGGTTTCGTCGCGTTCCGCCGGGGCAGCCGAAGAAGTGCTCTCCGCTCTCAACGCCGCGTTGTCCGAGGTGGACGCCGACACCGCGCGGCTGATCACGCAGACCCAGCGCATGATCACCTACGACCGCAGCGACGAGATCAGCGGCGCGTTGTCGCTGGCCGCCGACCTGCGGGTGATCTGGGGCGGCGACGGTTCGGTGAAGGCGCTGCGGCAGTACCCGCTCGCACCGCACGCCCGTGACCTGACCTTCCCGGACCGGTCCTCGTTCGCGGTGGTCTCGGTCGCGGGCTGGCAGGCGGCTTCGGACGCCGAGCGCCGGGCGGCGGCGGAGGGCTTCTACAACGACTCGTACTGGTTCGACCAGGCCGCCTGCTCGTCACCGCGTGCGGTGTTCTGGGTCGGCGACGCCGCGGCGGCGGAGGCCGCGGGCGTCGAGTTCCGGCGGCTGCTCGGCGAGGTGCTGGCGGCCAAGCAGCACGTCACCGAACCGGCGATGGCCGTGCAGAAGCGGGTGTCGGCCTACGGTGCCGCGGTCGACGGCCTGATCAGCCGGATGACCTTCGACGGCAACGCCGTGGCCACCCTGGAACTGACCGAGCCCTCCGCGCTGCCGCGGGAATGGCTGGGGGCGGGCACGTTCGGCTCGGCCAGTGTGCGTACCCTTTCCGACTTGGTGCCGATCGTGGTGCGCAAGGATCAAACCGTCAGCCAATTCGGGTTCGGCCGCGAGGAATTGGTTGAGTTCGCGACCGAACTGGCGGGACGCGGCGTGGACCGAATCGTTCCGTTCGGGTCGGCGCTCAGCTTCTCCGCCGTGTGGGACGGTTACGACCTGCTGGCCGAGTTCAGCCGCTTGGTGAGTGTTCAGGTGTGAGCACGCCCGACGAGGAGACACGACGACCGATGACGACCGTCGAGCCCGAACAGACCGCTGCCGAGGTGGCCAAGGGCCCCAAGTCGACCAAGGCCAAGCTGCTCGACGCGGCCCGCTGGCTGGCGATCGCCGTGGTCATCTTCTTCGCCGCCCGCTCGCTGATCACCAGCTGGGACGAGTTCTGGGTGACCATGAAGGGCATCCCGTGGCTGTCCTCGGCGCTCTCGCTGGTCGCGCTGGTCAGCAGCATCGCGGTCGGGGTGTACGCCTGGCAGATCATCGTCGACGAGCTGGGCAAGCCGATCGGGTACGCGCGGGGTGCGCAGATCAACCTGGTCGGCTCGCTCGGCAAGTACATCCCCGGTTCGGTGTGGGCGTACCTGCTGCAGATGGAGCTGGGCCGCAAGGCCGGCCTGGCGCGGGCCCGCATCTTCACCGCGTCGCTGATCCACCTGGGCGTCGGCGTGGTGGCCGCGCTGGTGCTGTCGATCCTGGCGATGCCCGCGGTGTTCGCGAACAGCCCGTACGCCTGGTGGCTGCTGGTGCTGCTGCCGGTCGGTTTCACCGCGCTGCACCCGCGCGTGCTGACCTGGGGCACCTCGCTGGTGCTGCGCATCCTGCGCCGCCCGCCGCTGGACCACCGGCTGTCGTACAAGCTGATCGGCAAGGTCTTCGGCGCGCTGGTGCTGGTGTACGCGCTGCAGGGCCTGCACCTGTGGCTGCTGGCGAACTCGGTGGGCGCCCCCGGTTTCGGCGGTTTTGTGCTGTGCATCGGCGCCATGGCGATCGCCATGACCTCGGGCACCTTCGCGTTCATCCTGCCGAGCGGGGTGGGGGCGCGGGAGTTCGCCATGGTCGCCGTGCTCACCGCCACCGCGATCTCGGGCCCGCAGGCACTGGCGTTCGCCGTCGCCTCCCGGGTGATGTTCACCGTGGCCGACCTGATCACCGCCGGCGGTGCCGCGCTCACCGCCCGTCTCCAGGCCCGCCGCGCGGTGTGACCCCTGTGGGGTACTCGGTTGCCGGTGGCTCCGAATACCGCCGCTGACCAGGCGAGACCAGTTGTCCCCAACCATCCCCACCCCTGTGGACAACTCGGGTGGAAGCAGGTCCTCCGGGTTGGCTGGATGGCCCCCTGATCCGGGCAGCGGAATTGCCCATCCGCGACCCCGGCGCGGCGGCGGGAGCACGGGCGCGAACTGAGCTACCCCAGCCGGGCGAAGCGAACCGCTCCGCCCGGAAGGGCTCTCCGGCTCGGACTACGGGACCAGCTGGTACAGCGAAGCGTCCGCGTTCCGGTAGACCAGCCGCACGAACGGCTTCCCGTCCAGCCCCACCAGCCCCTTCTGCCGCGTGGCTTCCGGCGGGTAACCGTACTGGCCGACCAGCACCCACCGGATGTTGAGCCGCTGGACGGCGGCGCGCACCGCCGGATCGGTGTCGTAGTCGCGGAAGCGGTCGGCCAGCAGGAGCGCGTCGGCCGGGGGCAGGGCCTGGTCGTAGTGGCCGGCCACGCCCCGCACGCCGCTGATCGCGTAGACCCACGCACCGCCGTCGAAGCGGTCGTTCATCACCCAGTCGCCCGGTTGCGCGCGCTTCTCCAGCTCCAGCATCGCCTGCGCCTCGTCCGGGCTGACCGCCAGCTTGTGCTTGTCCACCCCCGGTCCGTTGCCGTACCCCGGCGTCACCCAGCCGGTGTTCGCCCCGGTGTACAGGCCGTTCGTGATGCCGACGAACCCCGCCAGCACCACCACCGCGGTCACCGGCGCCAGCCACGACGGCGAACGCCACCCGGCGATCCGCTCCTTCAGCCAGGAAGCCAGTTCGGCCAGCCCGTGCCCGGCGATCACCACCAGCGGCACCATCGCCATCGACACGAACCGGTACGGGTCGTCCCACCACGGCCGGGAGATCGCCATCACCAGCGGGTGGTTCGACGAGGACACGGCCACGTACAGCAGCCCGGAGACCAGCGCCGTGCCGCCGATCCAGCGCAGCCCGTTCAACCGCGCGAAGAACACCAGCCCCAGGAACAACGCGCCCGCCAGCCAGATCTGCGGCCGTGCCATGTCGTGCTGGAAGCTCAGCAGCGTGCCCAGCGCCGACCCGGTGGTGCCCTGGCTCGGCCACCCCCAGTACGGCACGTCGCCGCTGGCCAGCCCGATCGCGCCGAACAACTGCATCGCCGCGACCACCACGCTGGCCACCCCGATCGGCAGCAGCGCCAGCAGGTCCCGCCCGACCGCCCGCCACCGCCGCGCCACCAGCCACCGCTGGATGAGCATCGGCAGCGCGAACACGATCCCGGCGAACAACGTCGACGAGTGCACGGTCAGCAAGCCGACCGCCGCCAGCACGAAGACCAGGCCGGTGTCGATGGCCGGGCGCACCAGGTACCGGTGCAGCGCGACGGTGCCGAGCGGGGTCAGCGCCAGCCCGAGCAGGAACGGCAGCAGCGGCCCGCGGGACATCGACTGGTACATCACCGCGGTCGGCGCGATCGCCACCAGCGCCACCGAACCGGCCAGCACCGCGCGCCCGCGGAACTCGCGCACCACGGTGACCAGCGACAGCGCCAGCAATCCCGGCAGCAGCAGGGTGTTCGCGTTCATGATGGCCGGGATCGAGGCGCCGGTGAGCTGGTAGGCGACCGTGCCGACGAGGTGGTAGGCGTTGGGGTAGAACAATCCGCCGCGCTCGGCGTACCAGTTCGTCAGGCTGGTGCCGAAGAGGCTGCCGTCGCCGGTGTCGGCGATGTACCGGATGGCGTTCGCGTGGTAGACGGCGTCGAAGCCCTGCGAGATCGCGTCCAGTTCGACCAGGCCCCGCCAGACGGTGAAGATGCCGACGGCCACCGCGAACAGCAGGCAGGCGAGCACCGAGAGGTGTCCGGCGCGGGCCCACAACGGCGCGTCCGCCTCGACCCGCGACCGCCGCTGCACCAGCCACCGCAGGCCGAAGGCGATCCCGGTGAACACCACCGTGGCGACGACGAAGGTGAGCACGTTGAACGGCAGCCCGATGGCCGCCAGCCACGGCCCGGCCAGCCCGCCGATGGCGTAGGTGAACAGCGGGGCCAGGCCCGCCAGCACCCAGCCGCGCAGCCCGGCGGCGAACCCGGTCAGCAGCCCCGGCAGGAAGATGACCAGCGCGTACAGCGCGATGGTGAGGACGTCGAACACTGGGCTGGTACTGGTGGGCACACTTCCCCCGGCTAGGTGGTTCCGCGCTGGATCTGCGGTGGAGCCTAGCCAGCGTCCGGTTCACCCGAACCGGGGGATGCGGCCGCGGCGACCGTCTCCTCCGGTTGCTCCCCGCGGTGGATCCGGTACAGCGTGGCGTCGGGGTTGCGGTAGACGACCTCCAGGAACGGCAGGCCGTCCAGGTCGGCGAGGCCGGGGGAACGCGGGATCGAGTTCGCCTCGTGGCTCTTGGCCGTCACCAGCACCCACCGCAGGTTGCGGCGGTCGACCGCGGCCCGGACTTCGGCGTTCGTGCGGTACTCGCCGAAGTGCTGGGTGAGCAGTTCGGTGTCGGCCTGCCGCCCGGCGCGTTCGTCGTGCGCGATGACCGTGCGGACCCCGCTGATGGCGTAGGTCCACACGCTGCCGTCGAACCAGTCGTTCATCGCCCAGTCACCGGGTTGCGCGCGCTTGCCCAGTTCCAGCATGGCGGCGGCCTCGTTCGGCGTGACCACCACGACGGCGTTCGGCTGGCGGGCGGTGTTCCCCCAGGTCAACGCCACGTAGTCGGCGTTGTTGCGCAGGTACGAACCCTGCGACAGCACCAGGAAACCGCCGAGCACGACCACCGCGGCCAGCGCACCGGCGACCCGCGGCGCGAACCGGCCGCCGACCTCCCGCAGCCCCCGCTGCACCTCGGCGATGCCGTGCCCGGCGAGCACGCACAGGCCGAGACCGGCCATCGCGACCAGCCGGAACTTGTCGTCCCACCAAGGCCGGGAAACCGCCATCACCAGCGGGTGGTCCGAGGTGGCCACGACCAGGTAGAGCAGCCCGAACAGGGCGGCCGAGCCGGCGATCCAGCGCAGTTCACCGAGCCGCCGGAGACCGATCAGCCCGACCACCAGCGCGGCGGCCAGCAGCACCTGCGGGTCGAGTGAATTGTGGGAGAACAGCAGGAGTTCGCCGACGGCCTGCGTCGGCGTGGTGTTCGCGGTCCAGCCGGTGTAGGTGAAGTTCCCGGCCAGGTGCAGGGCGCCGAGCAGGTGCGGCAGCGCCAGCAGCGCGCCGCCGAACAGCACCGGTACCAGGGCGAGCAGGTCGCGACCGGCCGTGCGCCGGCGCTGGACGAGCAGCGGCAACACGAACAGCAGGCCGCCGAACAACGCGCTGGAGTGGATGGCCAGCAGCGCCACCGCGCCCGCGGCGAGCACCAGTCCGGTGTCCAGCGCGGGCCGGAGCAGGTACCGGTGCCCGGCGACGACGATCAGCGGCGTCAGCGCGACGGCCAGGGTGTAGGGCAGCAGCGGACTGCTCCACGCGCCGTAGGTGACCATCGTGGCCCCGACGGTGGTCAGCGCGCACGCCCCGGCCAGCACCGCCCGGCCGCCGAAGTGCCGGACCACGGTCACCGTGGACAGCGCCAGCAGTCCGCCGGTGAGCATGGTGTGCGCGTTCAGCACGGCGGGCACGGTGGCGCCGGTGAGCTGGAGGACCAGGGCGGCGGGCAGGTGGTAGCCGTTCGGGTAGAACAACCCGTCGTCGTACCAGTGCAGCGAGCCCAGCCCGAACAGGCCGCTGTCGCCGGATTCGGCGACGTAGCGGATGCCGTTGGCGTGGAACGGCGCGTCGAACCCCTGCGAGATGGCGTTGATGCCGCCGAGACCGGTGTACACCGCGTACGCGCTGATCCCGGCGGCGAGCAGCAGGCAGGCCGCGACGCCCGCGTGCGCCCGCGCGGTCCACACCCGTTCGTGGACCACTTCCGGACGGCGGTAGCGCCGGGCCGCCGCGGCCGGCGCGGTGAGCAGCAGCGTGCCCGCGACGAAGGTGAGTCCGTTGAACGGCAGGCCGACCAGCGGCAGCAGCGGCCCGAAGACACCCCCGACGGCGTACCCGAGCAGCGGCGCCAGCCCGGCCAGCCGCCAGCCGCGCAGGCCGGCCGCCGCGCCGATGAGCAGGCCGGGGGCACCCAGCACCAGCAGGAATCCGCAGACCGGCCACACCGTGGACCAAGCCGAAGTCGAAATGGGCACAGCACACCCGCACGTGGTGAGGCCGCCGGGGCGTCCGGCGGGATACGGAAATTCGAGTGTCCGCCGAAACACCCCGATTTCTCCGGCGATACCCCTGCTTCACGCTCGGGCGGGTGACGCGGTTGCCTCGAACGGGTTATGTGAAACGTTCCAGGTTGTTGTTCGATACCTTTACGTGACCCACCGGATGGGGGCGGTGCAGCGCGGAGGGTGAGGGTCTGGTGGTCTACGTAGTCCTCGGCGCCTGGCTGGTGCTCGCCGTCGGCGTGCTCGCGGCCTGGCGGCGGATCAACGCGGTCAGGGCGTGGCGGGTCGCCGCGCTGGCCGTGACGCTCGCGTTGTCGCTGGTTCACCAACTGCTGTTCGCCACCGTTGCCGAGGACGCGTTCATCGGTTTCCGGTATTCGCAGAACATCGCCGAAGGGCACGGCCCGGTGTTCAACGCCGGGGAACGCGTCGAGGGTTATTCGAACTTCCTCTGGGTGGTATTGGTCGCCATCCCGAAGACGCTGTTCGGTTTCGACATCGTGCACACGGCGTCGGTGCTCGGTGTGCTCTGCGCGCTGGGCTGCGTGCTCGCCGCGTACGCCGCGGTGAACCGGATCGTCGCCGAAACGCCGGGGCTGGGCGTCGCCGCCGCGATCCTCACCGCCGGTGCGACCGGGCTGGCCGCCTACGGCCCGTCCGGCCTGGAGACCCCGCTGTTCATCCTGCTCGTGCTGCTGATGTGCCACGCGCTGGCGGCCGGGCGCGCGGTGGTGGCCGGGGTGGTGGTCGCCCTGGCCACGATGACCCGGCCGGACGGCCTGGTGCTGGCCGTGGTGGCCGGCCTGTGGCTGGTCAACGCCGCCGCCCGCGGCCGGGTCAACTGGTGGGGCCCGGCCGGGTACGCGCTGGGCGCGCTGGTGCTGGTGGTGCCGTGGACGGCCTGGCGCGTCACCTACTACGGCCACCTGGTGCCGAACGCGGTCGCGGCCAAGCTCGGCGGTTCGGTCGGCTGGCAGCTGGGGCAGGGCTGGCACTACCTGTCCTCGTTCGGCCTGGTGCACCAGGGTTACCTGCTGATCGCGGTGGCCGCGGTGACGGCGATGCTGCGGCGGCGCCGGGAGCTGCCCGACGCCGAACGCCGCGCCCGGTCCTCGGTGTGGCTGATCTTCGCGCTCGGCGGTGCGTACCTGCTGTTCATGACCTACGCGGGTGGGGACTGGATGCCGGCGTGGCGGCTGCTGGCGCCGGTCCCGGTGCTGTTCTCGGTGGCCGCCGTCGCCGCGTACGGGGTGGTGACCGGGGCCGTGCCGTCACCGCGGCCGCGCACCCAGCCGGTGGGCGGGAAGCTGGTGCCCGCGGTCGCGCTCGGCCTGTGCCTGCTCTCGTTCCTGGTTTCCGCGACGAGCCCGGCGGCGTTGCCGCTGATGCGTGACTGGCGCCACAAGATCGCGCAGATGGAGGAGATCGGCTCGTGGCTCGGGGAGCGGCTGCTGCCCGGCACGGTGATCAGCACCTACGCCAACGGCGCGCTGTCCTACCGGGCGGGCACCAAGATCGTGGTGGTCGACGTGCTGGGGCTGACCGACGAGCACATCGCCCGCGAAGGCCACCGCGACGAGTCGCTCGGACCGGTCGGGCACATCGCCAACGACTACGACTACGTGGTCAACGGCAGGCGCCCCGCGCTGGCGGTGACCACCGGCAGCGGCTACGCCGACCGCCAGCGCTGCGGGGCCGACCCCGCCTACGCCGCGCTGTACACGGTGGCCACCTTCCGCCGCGAGGGCACCGACCAGTGGATCGCCGTGTACCCGCGGGCCGAGCAGGCGCTGCGGTTGATCGAGCGGCTGGACGTGGACCCGCGGTTCACCTACGTGCCCTGCCCGTGACCGGCGGAACCGGAAAGTAACCTACGGTCGCGTAACCTGGCCGGTATGGCTGAACTGGTGTACCCGCCCGTCGTGCTGGCGGCCAAGTTGATGTTCCGCGTGCTGGACAACAAGCTGCGGGTGGACGGGGCCGAGCACATCCCGGCCACCGGTGGGGCGGTGATCGCCTGCAACCACGTGAGCTACCTGGACTTCATCTTCTGCGGGCTCGGCGCGCAACCGGCCAAGCGGCTGGTGCGGTTCATGGCGAAGCAGGAGATCTTCGCGAACAAGGTGGCCGGACCGCTGATGCGTGGCATGCACCACATCCCGGTGAACCGCTCGGCCGGGGCCGCTTCGTACCGGGAGGCGGTGGAGCGCCTGCGGGCGGGCGAGGTGGTCGGCGTGTTCCCGGAGGCGACGATCAGCCGGTCGTTCACCGTGAAGGAGATCAAGTCGGGAGCGGTGCGGATGGCCGCGGAGGCCGGGGTGCCGGTGGTGCCGATGGCCCTGTGGGGCACGCACCGCCTGTGGACGAAGGGGCGGCCGCGGACGCTGACCAAGCGGCACGTGCCGATCCTGATCCGGGCGGGCGAGCCGTTCCGGCCGAAGCCGGAGGAGGACGCGGAGGTGCTCACCAAGGACCTGCGGGCGCGGATGAGCGCGTTGCTGGAACGGGTGCAGGCCGACTACCCGGAACAACCCGCCTCGGAGGACGACCGCTGGTGGCTGCCCGTCCACCTCGGCGGCACCGCCCCCACCCCGGAAGCCGCCGCCGAACTGGACGCCCGCCGGGAGTGAGGTCGCGCCACTGACTGGAGCAGGCGCTGGACTCGGCCCCCGGCCGCGGCCAGTGTCTGCTCCAGTCAGTGGCTCAAAAGCGACCTCACCGTCTCGGCGGAGCCGAGACCAAGGACTCAGAACCAGCGTTCCAGGACTTGGGCCACCCCGTCCTCCGAGTTCGGGGCGGTGACCTCGTCGGCGACCTCCAGCAGGGCCGGGTGCGCGTTGGCCATGGCCACGCCGTGCCCGGCCCAGCGCAGCATCTCGATGTCGTTCGGCATGTCGCCGAAGGCGATCACGCGCTCGGCGGGCACGTTCAGCCGGTCGATCACCCAGTCCAGCCCGCTGCCCTTGGTCATGCCCGGCGCGGCCAGTTCGATCAGCCCCGAGTTCGACGAGAAGGTGATGTCGACCGCGTCCCCCAGCACCGCCTTGGCGGCTTCGGCCATCTCACCCGAGGTCATGCCCTCGTGCCGCACCAGCAGCTTCACCGCCGGGTGCCCCAGCGTCTCCGCCCGCGGCACGGAGAAGCCCTCCCCGTCGCCCCACGGGTTGTGGTAGCCGGTCTCGTAGACGTAGTTGTGGGTGTCCGGGTCGACCGCCCGCCTGCCGACGCGTTCCGCGGCGAACCGGCTGTCCGGGATCGCCTTCTCCAGTTCCTTCGCGAAGTCGTTCAGCTGCACCGGCTCCAGCTGCCCCCGGACCTCGACCACCTCGTCCTTGCCGATGTCGTAGATCACCGCACCGTTCGAACACACCGCGTAACCGGTCAGCCCGGCCGGGTGGGCGACCGGCGGGATCCAGCGCGGCGGACGGCCGCTGGCCAGCACCACCGGCACGCCGTCCGCCGAGGCGCGCCGGATCGCGGCGAGCGTGCGGGCGGTGAGGTCGGCCAGCGGCGAGAGCAGGGTGCCATCGATGTCGGAGGCGATCAGCAGGGGTTTCTCCACGCCGCCAGTTTTCCAGAGGGCACCTGATCCGGGCTCGACCCGGCATGGTCACCCACCGCTGCGCCCCTACGCTGAGCTGGTGCGAGTAGGCATTGTGATCCTTCCCGAAGATCGTTGGTGGGCGGCCGAGCCGAAGTGGCGGGCGGCCGAGGAGTACGGCTTCGACCACGCCTGGACCTATGACCACCTCGGCTGGCGCGAACTGGTGGACGGCCCCTGGTTCAGCGCCATCCCCACGCTGACCGCCGCGGCGACGGTCACCTCGCGGATCCGGCTGGGCACGCTCGTCGCCTCTCCGATCGCCCGGCACCCGGTGCCGTTCATGCGGGAGCTGATCACCCTCGACGACATCTCCGACGGCCGCGCGCTGCTCGGCGTGGGCGCCGGGGTGACCAGCGCGCACTACGACGCGGTCGCCATCGGCGAGGCCGAGCTGACCGACCGCCAGCGCGCCGACCGGTTCACCGAGTTCGTCGAAGCGCTGGACGGCCTGCTCACCCAGGACAAGTTCGACTACCCCGGCGAGTACTTCACCGCCCGCGGCGCGCGGAACCTGCCCGGCTGCGTGCAGCGGCCGCGGTTGCCGTTCCTGGTCGCCGCGAACGGGCCGCGGACCATGCGGGTGGCCGCGCGGTTCGGCTCCGGCTGGGTGACCACCGGCCGCAAGACCGGCGACCAGGCCGAGTGGTGGCGGGCGGTGGCCGAGGCGGTGGCGAAGTTCGACGAGGCGCTGGACGCGACCGGTCGCGACCGGAACTCGATCGACCGCTACCTGAGCCTCGACGCGGCACCGGTGTACTCGCTGACCAGCGTGGACGCCTTCACCGAGGCCGCCGGGCGGGCGGGCGAACTGGGCTTCACCGACGTGGTGTCGCACTGGCCGCGGTCGAGCAGCTGGTACGAGGGCCGGGAAGCGGTGCTCGAGGAGGTCGCTGCGGACGTGCTGCCGGTGCTGCAGGCGAAGAGCTCCTGACCGGGTCCGGTCGATCGAGCCCGCCCGGCTCCGAACACCACGTGATCACCGGTGGAGGCGGCCTCCCGCCGTCGTCGGCTCAAGAACACCCACGCTGTCCGAGCCCTGATCAGATTCACTCGATCGGGTGACACTTGGTCGAGGAGGAAACCGATTACCGCTCCCGGGAGTCATCTGTACAAGCGGATGAGACCACCCCGGGGGTGAATGGGGGCGAGGTGACCTCCGTGTGGCACCACGGGCAAGGGGCGGCCCGCCACACGGAGGTCTCTCGGGCCTCAGCGCCGGATGCGGTAGATCGAGGCGTCCGGGTTCGAGTAGACCTTCTCCAGGAACGGCAGCCCGTCGAGGTCGCGCAGGCCGGGGGCCCGCATCACCTCCACCTTGATGGTGCCGGAGCCCAGCAGCACGTGGTGCACGTTCAGCCGCTCGACCGCGGCCCGCACCTCGGGGTTCGTGTCGTACTCGCGGAAGTGGTTCGCCAGGTAGGTGGCGTCCGGCGGGGCCACGCCGGGGTCGTAGTGCCCGGCCACCGGCCGCACCCCGGAGATGGCGAACAGCCAGGCCGTGCCGTCCAGCCGGTCGTTGAGCACCTTCTCGCCGGGCACGGCGAACTTGCCCATCTCCCGCATGGCGTCGACTTCGAAGTCGGTCACCGGCACCGGACGGCCCGCCGACTCGGGCCCGTTGTGGTAGGCGTAGGCCACCGCGGTCGCGTTCGCCGAGGTGTAGAAGCCGTTGGTGCCCACCGCCAGCACGCTGACCAGCAGCACCGCGCTGGCCACGCCGATCCGGGCGGGCAGCCGCGGCCGCGCCTTGACCCAGTCCCAGCCGGCCGCCACCTTCGCCAGCAGCCGCTGCAGCTCGGCCAGCCCGTGCGCGGCGAGCAGGCACAGCGGAATGGCGGCCAGCGACATCAGCCGGTACCGGTCGTTCCACCACGGCCGGGAGAACGAGATCACCCACGGCAGGGCGCCGTAGCAGGCGACCAGCACGAAGGTGCCGGACAGCAGCAGCGCGGAGAAGGCCACCCAGCGCATCGAGCCCAGCGCCCGCGCGGTCAGGATGCCCGCGACCAGCAGCACGCACAGCACCATCTGCGGTTCCTGCAGCACCTGCCGGAAGGTCAGCAGCTGCGCCAGCGCCGAGGACACCGGGATGTCCGAGGCCCACGGGATGTACGGGTACGAGCTGGAGGTGAAGGCGATCGCGCCGAGGATCTGCGGGGCCGCCAGCACCAGGGCGGCGACCCCGGCCGGGACCAGCCGCAGCAGGTCGCGCCACCAGACGCCCTCGCGCCGGAACCAGCGCTGGAGCAGCAGCGGCAGGGTGAACAGCACGGCGCCGAACAACGCGCTCGAATGCGCCAGCAGCAGGCCGACGACGGTCAGCGCGAACACCATGCCGGACTCCACGTCCGGCCGGGTCAGGAAGCGCTGCAGCGCGACCGCGGCCAGCGGGGTCAGCACGATGCCCAGCGCGAACGGCAGCAGCCCGCTCGACACCGATTCGTAGGCGCCGGTGGTGGCCGCACCGGCCACGATGGCGGCGCTGCCGGCGAACGCCGCGCGCCCGCCGAACTGGCGGATGGTGGCGGCCAGCGCGAGCGCGAAGATGCCGGCGATCGGCACGGTGATGCCGTTCAGCACGGCCGGGATGGTGGCCCCGGTGATCGAGTACACCAGCGCGCCGACCAGGTGGTAGGCGTTCGGGTAGAAGGAGCCGTCCGGGTACCAGTTGATCGTCGACATGCCGACCAGCGAGCCGTCGCCGGTCTCGGCGATGTAGCGGATGCCGTTGGCGTGGTAGACGGTGTCCCAGCGCTGGAAGACCGAGTTGGTGCCGTCGGCCGCGGAGAGCACCACGATCATCGACAACGCGGTGGCCAGCAGCACGCAGGCGACCACCGCCGCGTGGGCCTTCTTGGTCCAGTGCAGGCGCTTCGGCTCGGGTGCCGCCGACACCCAGCCCCGGGCCCGCGCCAGCACCCGCACGCCGTAGGCCAGCCCGGCGATCAGCAGCGAGAAGGCGGCGGCGGTGGCGGTGTGGTAGGGCAGCCCGGCCATCGACAGCCACGGCCCGGCCGAGCCGAGGGAAAAGTAGGTGAACACCGGGGCCAGCCCGGCGAGCGCCCAGCCCCGCAGGCCGGCGCCGATCCCGATCAACCCGCCGGGCACCGCCAGCACGATCAGGTAGACACTGATCGTGCTGAGATAGGTCCAGAACGTATCCGGTGTTGGCACGGCTTCCTACGGTCCTCATCGGGCCCTGGTCGTGGGCGGGGCGAGGTCCGTCCCCGGTACGTGAGTACCCTCGACGCCCGTGAGCGCGCAGACGAACCCCGTCAAGGTTACTGAACACGAATTCGCCGGTTACGACCTGATCGTGGTTGGGTCCGGTTTCTTCGGCCTGACCGTCGCCGAGCGGGCCGCCACCCAGCTGGGCAAGCGGGTGCTGGTGCTCGAGCGCCGCAGCCACCTCGGCGGCAACGCCTACTCCGAGCCCGACCCGGAAACCGGGATCGAGGTGCACAAGTACGGCGCGCACCTGTTCCACACCTCGAACAAGCGGGTGTGGGAGTACGTGAACCAGTTCACCGAGTTCACCGGCTACCAGCACCGCGTGTTCGGCAAGTACCAGGGGCAGGTCTACCCGCTGCCGATGAACCTGGCGCTGATCAACCAGTTCTTCGGCAAGTCGCACACGCCGGACGAGGCGCGCGAGCTGATCGCCAAGCAGGCGTCGGAATTCGACACCGAGGCCGCGCAGAACCTCGAGGAGAAGGCGATCTCGCTGATCGGCCGCCCGCTCTACGAGGCGTTCATCCGCGGTTACACGGCGAAGCAGTGGGAGAACGACCCGAAGAACCTCGGCGCCAACATCATCACCCGGCTGCCGGTGCGCTACACCTTCGACAACCGCTACTTCAACGACACCTACGAGGGCCTGCCGGTCGACGGCTACACCGCGTGGCTGGAGAAGATGGCCGAGCACGAGAACATCGAGGTGCGGCTGAACGTCGACTACTTCGACGTGCGCGAGCAGATCCCGGCCGGCACGCCCACGGTCTACACCGGCCCGCTCGACCGCTACTTCGGCTACTCCGAAGGCCGGTTCACCTGGCGCACGGTCGACTTCGAGTCCGAGGTCGTGCCGACCGGTGACTTCCAGGGCACCTCGGTGGTCAACTACAACGACCAGGAAGTGCCCTACACCCGGATCATCGAGTTCCGGCACTTCCACCCGGAGCGCAAGCACTACCCGGCCGACAAGACGGTGGTCTTCCGCGAGTACTCCCGGTTCGCCGACGAGAAGGACGAGCCGTACTACCCGATCAACACCCCGGAGAACCGCGAGAAGCTGGAGAAGTACCGGGAGCTGGCCAAGGTCGAGGCCAAGGAGCGCAACGTGCTCTTCGGCGGCCGCCTCGGCACCTACAAGTACCTCGACATGCACATGGCGATCGGTTCGGCGCTGTCCGCGTTCGACAACAAGATCGCCCCGCACCTGACCGACGGTGCCCCGCTCGACGGGTCGCTCGATGCTTGAGCACCAGCCGGAGTCGGTGGCCGACCCGCGGGTGGACGCCCCGCGCAACCGGCCCGCCGCCGAGGTGGCCCTGCTCGCCAGGGCGCAGGGCGTGCTCAAGCGCCCGGCCACGGTGAAGGCCGCCCGCGGGCTGAGCCACTTCGGTGAGCACAGCGCGGGCTGGTTCGCGCTCGGCCTGCTCGGCGCCGCCGTGGACCGCGACCGGCGCAAGGACTGGCTGGTCGCGGCGGCGGGCGTGGTCGGTGCGCACGCCGCGTCGATCGCGGTCAAGCGGGTGGTCCGCCGCCCGCGGCCGGAGGACCCGAGCGTCGAGGTCCTGGTCGGCACCCCGAGCAAGCTGAGCTTCCCGTCCTCGCACGCCACCTCCACCACGGCGGCGGCGGTGCTCTACTCCGGATTGACCGGGCGTAACCTCGTGCCTGCACTCGTGCCGCCGATGCTGGCCTCACGCCTCGTGCTCGGCGTGCACTACCCGACGGACGTGCTCGCCGGAGCGGCGCTGGGCGGGGTCGTCGGCGGTCTCATCCGACGGAAGCTGAAGCAAAGATGAGTGAAGCAACCGAGCGAACCGACGAGAAGGACAAGACCGAGGAGAAGCCGGTCCTGTCCGAGGAACTGGAGACGGCCGAGGACGCGCCGGAACCGGAGCCGGTCGCGCCGGCCAAGGGCCGCGGTCCGATGGGCACCGCGCTCGGCGTGCTGAAGACCGCCCGCCCGCGCCAGTGGGTGAAGAACGTCCTGGTCTTCGCCGCGCCGTTCACCGCGGCCCAGTTCGGCAACGGTGGTGTGCTGCTCGACGCGGCCATCGCCTTCGTCGCGTTCTCTCTGGTGGCGTCGTCGATCTACCTGGTCAACGACGCGATCGACGTGGAGGCCGACCGCGCCCACCCGACCAAGCGCAACCGGCCGATCGCGGCCGGGATCGTGCCGGTGCCGGTGGCCTACGCCGCCGCGGTGGGCTTCTTCGCCGCCGGCCTCGGGATCTCCTTCATCGCCAGCCCCCAACTGGCCATCGTGCTGGGGGTCTACGAGGCCGTGCAGCTCGGCTACTGCTTCGGGCTCAAGCACCAGCCGGTGATCGACCTGGCCATCGTCGGCTCGGGCTTCCTGATGCGCTCGATCGCCGGTGGCGTCGCCGCCGGCATCGCGCTCTCGCAGTGGTTCCTGCTGGTCACCGCGTTCGGTTCGCTGTTCATGGTGGCGGGCAAGCGGTACGCCGAGGTGATGCTGTTCGAGCGGACCGGGGCGAAGATCCGGTCCTCGCTGAAGAAGTACTC
This sequence comes from Amycolatopsis sp. NPDC045836, assembly GCF_056431745.1. Taxonomy (NCBI): domain Bacteria; kingdom Bacillati; phylum Actinomycetota; class Actinomycetes; order Pseudonocardiales; family Pseudonocardiaceae; genus Amycolatopsis; species Amycolatopsis sp. NPDC045836. The sequence goes on from NZ_JBWKKF010000025.1 coordinate 86,785, forward strand.
GGCGAGCTACCTGCGCTTCGTCTGGGCCACCTCGGCCGCCATCCTGATCATGTCCTACAGCCTGTGGGCGTTCGAGCTGCGGGAGCGCGCCGACGGTTCGGTGTGGCCGGTGGTCTCGATGGTGCCGTTCGTGGTCGCGGTGCTGCGCTACGCCGTCGACGTCGACGGCGGCAAGGCCGGTGAGCCGGAGGAGATCGCGCTCAGCGACCGGGTGCTGCAGGTTCTCGGCGTGACCTGGGTCGTCACGCTGGGCTTGGCCTACTACTTGTAAACGGAAGAACGCACATGTCGATAGGGCAGACGGTGGAGCCGGTTTCGGCGGGTTCGTCAGCAGCTGAGGTGACCACCTCCGTCCGCGATCGGGTGCGGGCGGCCTGGTGGCTGCCGGTGTTCGCGGTGGTCGCCACCGCGGCGCTGTTCCTGGTGGTCAAGGACAGCCTCACCGACGACGCGTACATCACCCTGGCGTACGCGAAGAACCTCGCGGTGCACGGCGAGTGGGGCCTGATCGCCGGGGAGCACGCCAACTCGGCGACCTCCCCGCTGAACATCCTGCTGCTGGCGCTGGCCACCCTGCTCACCCGGATCTTCGGTGACGCGCACCCGGTGCTCGCGCTGGGCCTGGTCACCGTGGTGGCCGGGGCGGTCCTCGGCTGGGCGTGGATGCGCCTGGTCGCGGCGCTGCGGCTGCCGTCGTTCGCCGGGGTGCTCGGCATCGCGGTGGTGCTGCTCAACCCGTTCGTGCTCTCCGCGATCGGGCTGGAGGTGCTGCTGATCCCGGCGGTGCTGATCCTGCTCACCGTGTTCGCCGTGGAGGGCCGCCCGGTCTGGTTCGGGGTGGTCTCCGGGCTGGCCGTGATGACCCGGCTCGACCTGGTCGTTTTTGTGCTCGTCCTGGCGTTCTCCACCGCGGCGATCCGGCGGGGGCTGGTCAAGGCCGTGCTCTCGGCGGTGGCCGTGGCCGGGCCCTGGTACCTGTTCAGCTGGATCGCCTTCGGCTCGGCGGTGCCGGACACGCTGGTGATCAAGCAGCTCCAGGGCGGGCTGTTCGGCGAGTGGAGCTTCTTCACCGGCCCGGTGATGTACTTCACCGGCCGCAAGATCGTCACCGCGATCGCCTTCGCCCCCGCGCTGGCCGGGTTGTTCGTGCTGGTCAGCTGGTTCCTGGTGCGCTTCGCGGTGCGCTGGGAAAAGGTTCTGAAGATCGGCCCGCTGGCCGCGCTCGGTGCGGGCGGGGTGGTGTACTACGGCGTTTACACCCTGATGGGCGTCGGCCCGTACCACTGGTACTTCGTCGCGCCGATCGTCTCGCTGAGCATGTCCGGCATCCTGATCGTGGCGTTCTGGCTGGCCCGCTCGCGGGAGCAGGAGCGGCTGGAGTCGCGGCCGCCGGCGCTGGTGCTCGGCCTGGTCGGGCTGGCGCTGCTGGGCAACATCGCGGTGGTCGCCAAGCCGGGTGTGCCGTGGGAGTCGCCGCTGATCTTCGGCAACTGGGCGAGCGCGCCGGACTACGCGCGGGTCGGCCAGGCGCTGGGGCAGCGGCTGAACGGCGCGACGGTGTCCAGCCCCGGTGAGATCGGCACGCTGGCCTACTACTGCGAGTGCAAGATCGTCGACGAGTTCTCCGACCGCGGTCGCGTGGTGGACAAGGTGGAGAAGCGGATCGCCGAGGCCAACCCGGTCACCAGCTTCGCGCTGCGGGTGAACTACCTGTTCTTCGACCGGTCGATCAAGCCGGAGCCGATCCAGTACGAGCTGCGTTACGCCGGCGGCCCGGCCACCGGCCCGGACAGCTGGACGGTGCACTCGGCGGCGAAGGGCGTCGGGCACTTTTCGCTGGTCCCGGCCACTCGGCCGTAGGCGGCGCGGACTCGATATCGAGCAGATAACGGACCGGTCACAGTAGGGGTTACACTCTTCTGCGATGCACACCACCTTCCCCGTTGCCGCCGAGTCCGTCACGACGCCGGACTCGGCCGGTAGAGCGGGCCCGCGCACGCTCCGGTTCTGGCGCTTCCCGGCCGGCGTGGCGGCGGTGTCCACGGTGGTGTTCGCGCTGGCCGAGCCGCACCTGATCGACGACACCTACATCACGCTGTCGTACGCGAAGAACCTCGCGCTGCACGGGCACTGGGGGCTGATCGCGGACAGCGTGGCCAACACCGCCACCTCACCGCTGAACGTGCTGTCACTGGCCGCGCTGACCGTGGTGCTGCGGGATGCGGTGGCCGCGGCGGCGGTGCTGTTCGTGCTGGCGCAGGTGCTGCTGGCGCTCGGGCTGCGCCGCCTCGGCGACCGGATCGGCCTGCCGGGCTGGTTCGCACCGCTGGCGGTCGCGCTGACCACGATCAACCCGCTGCTGATCTCGTCGATCGGGCTGGAGATCGCGCTCGGGGCGGCCGGGGTGGTGTGGGCGCTGGTCTTCGCCACCGAACGCCGCCCGGTCGCGCTCGGCCTGGTGGTCGGCGCGCTCGCCCTGATCCGGCTGGACCTGCTGGTGATGGCCCTGGTCGTCTTCGCCGGGCGGCGGTCGTTCTGGACCGGGATCTGGCGCACGTTCTTCGCCGCGCTGGCGGTCGCCGGGCCGTGGTTCACCCTCAGCTGGTTCGCCCTCGGCTCGGCCGTGCCGGACACGTTGATCATCAAGACGCTGCAGCGCTCGTGGGGCGAGTGGAGCTTCACGAACGGGCCGCTGCTGTACTTCCAGGACTACCCGGCGCAGACCGTGCTGTCGTTCCTGCCGGTCGCGCTGGCCCTGGTGCTGTGCGTGCTGTGGCTGGCGCTGCTGGCCCGCGGCAGCGAGACCGCCCGGCGGATCCAGCCGTTCGGGGTGCTCGCCCTGGCCGGTTTCGCCCATTACCTGGCCTACACCTGGCTGAACGTGCCGCCGTACCACTGGTACTACGGTCCGAGCATCGCCGCCACCACGGTGTTCCTGGCCGCCGCCGTCGCCTCGGTCGACGGCGAAGCGTTCCGGCAGCGGGTGCTGGCCGGCGTCGGCCTGGCGGGCACGGCGGTGGTGGCCGCGGTGGCGGTGGCGGTGTACCTGGCGCCCGGCTTGCCGCGGCAGTACGCCCCGCTGACCAGCAACCACGCCGCGTCGGCGCAGTACCTGGAGATCGGGGAGCAGCTGGCGCAGGTCGCGCAGGGCCGGAAGGTGCACAGCGCGGGGGAGATCGGGGCACTGGCCTATGCCTGCGACTGCCCCATCGTCGACCTGTTCTCCGACCGCGGTGCCGTCGGCCCGGCCATCGCCGAAAGCGAAAGCCGGGCGAGCGCCATCGGCAAGGCGCTGATCGACCTGAACTTCCGCTTCTTCGACCACTCCGTCGCCCCCGCGGACACCGACCTGGTCCTCGAAGTGACCCACGAAACCCCGCCCCCGACGGCCCTGGCCAGCTGGACCATCACCTCACCGTGGTCGGGCACGCAACAGCTCTACCTGGTCAGCGCCGCCAACGCCCGCCCGGCGGACCAGCCCTGGTGACCTTCGGTGGTCCAGTTCGCCGATTCGACCGGGAAGCATCGGGAGGCGGTGGAACGGCCCGCAGCCGATCGGTTGATGTGCCGCCGCGCCGGTGGGTAATTCGGCCGTCCGGCCAAGCGGGGATTTGGTGAATTCTCGACCGTGCCCAGCCGGATCGAGAGGAGTCGCCGTGGCCGGAGGAGAGTACCGGATCGAGCCCGCCGAAGTCCGCAGCATCACCAGCACGGTGCGCGAACTCGGGTCGACGGCCTTGGAGACCACCCGTGACCTCGACCGCCTGGTGCTCGACGGGCTGGCGTTCGCGCAGATCGGCGGCTCGGTGGCCGGGGCCAACGCGAACATGCAGCAGCAGCTGGTCAGCGGGCTGAGCCGGTTCGTCAACCTGATCGAGGACCTGACCGAGAAGCTGAAGTCCGCTGTGGACGGTTACGACGACGCCGACCGCGCCACGGCGCAGGGTTACGGCGGCGGCAACGGCGAGGTCCAGCTGGCGCAGGCCCAGGGCGGCGGAGGGGCCGCCGCGGGGGGCAACCCCGACCAGCTCGACCCCCGCGTGGTGCAGTCGATCATGCGGTCCGAGGGCGCGTCGGGCGAGCAGGGCGGGCGGCAGGAGGCGTACGGCTTCCGCGAGGGCAACGGCACCGCCTACCGCGAGATCATGGAGGCGCGGCGGTTGCACGGGCAGGGCAGCCCGGAGGAGATCGCCGTGGTCACCCGCCACATGTCGGACAGCGCGCGGCAGGCGGGCGCGCTGAACTTCACCGATGCCGGGGTCCAGGCGGCGATCATGTCGGGGGCGCACATGCGTGGTGTCGGCGGCGTGCAGGCCATCCTGAACTCGATGGCGGGCGCGGACATCGTGCGCAGCGGCACGCTCACCCCGGAAACCATCCAGCACATCCAGGGCATGTCCTCGGAGGAGTTCCAGCAGCAGTTCCGCGACGCGCGCCTGGCCTACGACCGCGAGATCTACGGCGACACCACCACCCGCCAGGGCGGTCAGGTGCAGAACTGGTGGGACCGCTACGGCAACGGCCTCACCCAGCGGTACGACCGCGAGCAGAACGAATTCCTCGGTCTGGCGCGCGAATGACCCTGCGCATCCACCTCCCGCGACGGCGGACGGTGAGGGGGTCGCGGACGAACGAGGCCGAACCGCCGGCGAAACCCAGTCGGCTGGCCGCCGACGGCCCGCGCCAGGACGGGCCGGCCCGGCGATCGGCTCAGCACGGTCAGCCGCCGAGGCGGCGGTTGGTCAGCGGGTCCCGGACGAACAGCACCGACCCGTCCGTGAAGTCCACCCGGATGACCGGGCTCGACGGCACGCTCCACCCGACCCGTGCAGCGGAAACCCCCCGGACCCGCGACGCCTCCACCTCGCTGAAAGCGGTGAAAGGGGGGCCGCCGTCGGCGCCCGCGAGCAGCCGTGTCGGGTACAGGACGGCGGCTCGGTGGGTGGTCAGGGTCAGCCGGGCGTCGCCGCGGGTGTGGGACAGGTGGTCGGCGAAGCGCACGGCGTCCTGACCGGGGTGCGTGGCGTGGGCCCAGAAGGCGACGGTCGGGTCGTCGGCCCAGTCCGCGCCGTCGCTCCGGCTGGTCCACTCCGCCGGGCGCGGCCACTTCAGCTTGCCCAGCTCGACCTCCGGCACCTCGCCCAGCGGTTCGTGCGGCAACCGCAGTGCACCGCCGAGGCGGACGCCGGTGTAACCGTTGATCGGGGCGCACGCCAGCACCAGCCGCTCACCCGGCCGCAGCCAGTGCCCGCCGACCTCCTTGGTGACGATCTTCAGCTCGGATTCGGCGGTCGGCAGCTCCCAGTTCGAACCGGCCACCCCCCGCACGAACTCGAAGCCCGAACCATCCGCGAAGGACACCCGCAGCCCCCGCTCGGCGAGCTGCGCGGCCGGAACCTCCACGGCGGGCACAAAATCCTTGAGCGCCACCGGTTCGCCCTCGACGTTGTCACCGAACTTCGTGCGGTTGTCGGCGACGATGGCGGCCACGTCCTTGCCGAACTTCGCCAGGCCACGGCCGAACCGCGAAGCCTTGCCCAGCAACGACTCGTCCGGCGGCGGCGGGGCGTTCTCGACCACGGGCGGCCGTTCGGTGAGCACCACCAGCCGGTCCGAGGTCAGCACCCACAACCGCAGCAGCACCCGGCTGATCGACGGCAGCGCGCTCAGGTGCTGGTGCGCCAGGCACCCCGCTCGCGGCCCGAACACCACGACGTCGGCGGGTGGCGGCTTGTCCCGCCCCTCGTCGGAACCGCCGAGCGCCGCGGAAACCACGTCCCCGGTGAAGTCCGCGATCCGGCGCCCGAACGCCCCGCCACCCGGCTCGCCGGTCGGCGAAAGCCGGTCGATGTCGTAGTAGTGCGTGTGCGCGAAACCCGCCCACAGCAGCGTTTCCCCCGGACGGCAGACGAGGGCGCGGGCGTGCGCGCCCGCGCCCAGCGCCCGGTGCAGGTAGTTACTCAAGGGTGAACCCGCGGTCGGTCGCCTCGCGGCGCTCCGCTTCGCTGGACGGGTCCGCCGCCTGGTCGTAGCCGTACTTGATGCCCTGCTCCACCGCCAGCCCCGGCACGTTCTCCACGGTGCCGCGGAAGGCCGCCTTGCCGATCGCGGTGGTGCCCGACATGCCAGCCGCCCGCAGCCCGGCTTCGGCCAGGTTCGCGGTCAGCGCGTCCGAGCCGTCCCCGAGGCCGTAGCGACCGGCGAACTTGTTGCCGGTCTTCGACGCCCCGGTCACCGGATCGGCCTTGGTGACGATCTTCGCCAGCGGGTTCTTGTCGATCTGGTCGGCCAGCCGCTTCTGGAACCAGTTGCCGTCACGCAGGTTCTCGGTGCGCCGGACCAGGTCGTTCAGCGGGCCCTTGCGCAGCGCCTGCAGGATGTCCTCGAGCTTGTCGATCAACGGCTTGAGCTTGCCCAGCAGCATCTTGACCTTCATGCCGAGCCGGGCGCCGGTGCCTGCCACCTGCGCGGTGGTGGCCGCACCGGCCGCCGCCACGGACGCGCCCGCGGTGATCCACGAGGCGGCCAGCGCGGCCAGCCACTCGATGATCAGGCCCATCACCAGCTCGGCGATGATGTCGATGACGATCTCGACGAAGGCGTCGAACAGGTCGGCGGCGATCTCCAGGATCTGCTTGAGCCCGCGCAGGTCGTTCGCGAACGCCTTGGCGCCCTCACCGAACTCGCCCATCTGCCGGCGGAACTTGTCCCCGGCTTCGCCCTGCCACGCTTCGGCGGTGGCGTCGGCGCGCTGCTTCTCGTGCTGCCCGGCCTCGTCCACCCACTGGGCGACCTGCTCCCAGCCCTTGGCGGTGCTGCGCATCTGCTCGGGGTCGCCGATCGCCGGTTCGAGCACGAACTCCACCAGCGGGCTGATCACGATGCCGATCAGGAAGCCCAGCCCGTTCTCCACGAAGGACTGACCGGGGCTGGTGACCAGCTGGAGCTGCTCCATCCGGGCGTTCACCGCGGCGATCGCCACGTCCGGCGGGCTGCTGGCGCGCTTGGCGTCGCCGACCGCGCTGAGCACCGAGCTGCCGTACCCGGAGTGCTGCTCGAAGTAGCTCTTGCGGGTGCTGTCACCGGCGCTGTTGAGGTCGGCGAGGCTGCCGGGGCCGGGTGCGCTGTCCACATCGGCCTTGAGCTTGGCCAGCGCGTCCTTGGTGGCCGAGTCGTTCTTCTGGTAGATCTCCGCGGCGGTGGTGGTCTTGCCGGAGATCTCGTCCAGGAAGGACTTCGCCTGGGTGGCCAGGCCCTGGCACTCCTCTAGGGCGTCGAAGTACTTGAACGCCATGACCTCGCCGAGCGGGCCGAAGCAGTCGTCGCTGACCCTGGCCTGTTCGAGCAGGCTCGCCAGCTGCCCGAAGTTGTCCGAGGCGTCGCGCGACCCCTCGCTGTGCGCGACCAACGCTTCGCTGTGCACCCGCATCGCGGTCATACGTCCCCCGTCACCTCAAGATCGGCCCGCCGAATTCGTCGTCTTCGACGTCGGTGGCGGGCGGCCGGTTCCGGGGCGGAGCCGATCGCTGCGCCGGCCCGGCCAGCGTCTCCGGCGGTGGCGGGTCGCCGGGGCCGAGCGGCGGCACGGCGGCGTGCGCGTTGAACGCCTCCTTGAACTTGTCCGCCTGGTCGCCGAGGAGCGGCTCCACGGTCTGCTCCAGCAGCGCCGCGGCCTGCTGCGTGGCCTGCCGGATGGCCCCGAGGATCTCCTGCTGGAGCTGGGTGTGCGACTTCCGCATGGCGTGCGGGGCCAGCTGCAGGCCCAGCACCGCACCCGACGGCGCGACGGTCACCGTCACCGAGCCGTCGGCGTTGCGGGCCGAGCCACGCAGCTCGCCGATCTTCTGCTGGACCTCGTTCGCCTTCGCGGCCTGCTGCTCGAAGGCCCTGATGGTGGCGTCCAGCCGCGCCTCGGCGTCACCCATGTCAGATCGGCAGCTTCCGGAAGATCGGCCGCGGCACGTGGCGCAGCGCCGACATGACGAACCGGAACGGTGCCGGCGCCCACACCAGGTCCTTGCCGCGCCGGGCCGCGTCGACCGCGATCCCGGCCACCTGCTCGGCGGTCTGGGTCAGCGGGGCGTCGGCCATGCCCTCGGTCATCTTGGTCTTGACCTGGCCGGGGCGGACCACGGTGACCTGCACGCCGAACGGCGCCAGCGCCTCACCGAGGCCGAGGAAGAAGCCGTCGAACCCGGCCTTGGTGGAGCCGTAGAGGAAGTTCGACCGGCGCACGCGCTCACCGGCCACCGAGGACAGCGCGATCACCTTGCCGTGCCCCTGCTGCTTCAGCTTCTCCGACAGCGCGACGCCGACCGAGACCGCCGAGGTGTAGTTCACCGTGGCCAGCTCGACCGCCTTCGCGTGGTCCTGCCAGACCTCTTCGGCGTCGCCGAGCAGGCCGAAGGCGACCACGGTGACGTCGACGTCACCGTCGGCGAACGCCTGCTCGATGACCGCCGGGTGCGACCCGGTGTCCTTGGCGTCGAAGTCCACGGTGGACACCTGCGCCCCGGCGTTCTTCAGCCGCTGGGCGGCGGCTTCCCGCCGCTCGGACGGGCGCGCGGCCAGCACCACCCGCAACGGGGCGGCGCCGAGGTACTTGTCGGCGATCGCCAGCGCGATGTCCGAGGTGCCGCCGAGCAGCAGCAGCGACTGCGGGTTTCCCACGGCGTCGATCAAAGTTCCAGCCTCCGGCTCATGTCGGACGCGAACACGCCCTCGGGGTCGACGGAATTGCGGATCTTGCGCCATTCCTCCAGGCGCGGGTACATCTTCGCGAAGGTCTCCGGCGTGGTGCGGGAGTCCTTCGCCGTGTAGAGCCTGCCGCCCGCGGCGAGCACGTGCTCGTCGAGTTCGGTGCAGAAGCGGCCGAGATCACCGCGGATGGGGAAGTCCACGCTGAGCATGTAGCCCGGCGACGGCCAGGAAAGCGGTGCCGGGTTGGCCTCGCCCATCCGCTTGAACACGTTGAGGAACGAGTAGTGGCCGGACTCGGCGATCCGCCGGCACAGGCCCTTGAGCTGGTCCTCGGCGCCGAACGGCACGGAGAACTGGTACTGCAGGAAGCCCTTCGAACCGTAGCCGCGGTTCCACTCGCTGAGCATGTCCAGCGGGTGGTAGAACTGCGTCAGGTTCTGGATCTTGCCCCGGGCGCCCTTCTTCGGCACCGTGCGGTGCCAGAGGTTGCCGGCGAAGGTGGTGGTCAGCTTGTTGACCAGGCCGTTCGGGAACACGTCCGGCAGGGTGAGCAGCTGCGGCGCGTCGAACTTCAGCGGGTTGGCCCGCAGCTTCGGCGGCAGGTCGTCCAGCTTGGCCAGCGAGCCGCGGGAGAAGGTGGCGCGGCCCATCCGCTCGTCGCGGGTGATCAGGTCCGGCACGGCCATCGAGTAGTCGTAGTTGAGGTCCGAGCCGTTGGTGAACAGCTCGAGCGTCTCGTCGAGGTTGCCGGTGCGGTCCGCGTCGACCAGGAAGTACGCGCTCTCGGTCTTCTTCATCGCGATCCTGGCGCGCAGGATGATGCCGGTCAGGCCGATGCCGGCCACGGTCGCCCAGAACAGCTCGGCCTCCGGGCCGTCGGGGGTGAGCGTGCGCACCTGGCCGTCCGCGGTGAGCAGCTCCATCGACAGCACGTGGTTGCCGAAGCTGCCGGCCGAGTGGTGGTTCTTGCCGTGGATGTCGTTGGCGATGGCCCCGCCGATGGTCACCTGGCGGGTGCCCGGCAGCACCGGCACCCACAGCCCGTGCGGCAGCGCGGCCCGCATCAGCTGGTCGAGGTTCACCCCGGCGTCCACGTCGACCACCGCGGTGTCCGGGTCGATCGAGTGGATCCGGTCCAGCGCGGTCATGTCGACCACCAGGCCACCGGCGTTCTGCGCGGGGTCGCCGTAGGAGCGCCCCAGCCCGCGCGCGATCACCCCGCGGCCACCGGCCTGGGCCACCGCCTTCGCGATCAGCTCGGCGTCGGGGGTGCTGAGCACTTCGGCGACGGTCGGCGCGGTGCGCCCCCAGCCGGTCAGGGTCCGCCGCTCGGTCTGGGGTTTCGGGCTCGGTTGGCTCACCCGGACCAGGGTAGCCAGGGTAGTCACCGCCCCATCACGGCCCTTTAACGAACCGCTTCTACACTGGCGGGCGTCCGTGATCCCAGGTCGATGAGGTAGCGCTGTGGTGGCAACCGAGCCCGAAGCGGTCCCGGCCCGATCGGCCTCGCCCGGACTGCTGGGCCAGCTGGTCCGGTTCGTGCTGATCGGCGGCTTCTGCGCGCTGGTCGACTCCGGGTTGTACTGGCTGCTGCTGCAGGCCGGTACCTGGGTGCACCTGGCGAAGGCCGTGAGCTTCGTCGCGGGCACCACCACCGCGTACTTCCTGAACCGGAAGTTCACCTTCACCGCGGCCGGTACCGGCGGGGCGGGGCAGCTCGGTGGCTTCGTCCTGCTCTACACGGTCACGTTCTTCGTCAACGTCGGCGCGAACGCGCTGGCGCTGTCCCTGCTCCCCGAATTCCGCTGGCAGGTCGCGCTGGCCTGGGTGATCGCCCAGGCCATGGCGACGACGATCAACTTCGTGATGCTCAAGTGGGTCGTGTTTCGCGAGAAGTCGTGACTCGATGACCGTCTGTGAAAACTTCACAGACTCAACCTGTACTTTGTGACCGCGTGTTGGAATCCCCTTGGAGGACTGAGGATTAATGCCCGGTAAAGCAGTAGCCGGACAGCCCGGCGGCGCGGCGGTCAAGGACCCGGCGGCGCCGAACGGCACCCGCCCGAACGCTTCCGGTGAGGAGCAGACGGTGTTCTCCGAGCGCGCACCCCAGGATCGGCTGCTGGCGCAGCGCGGCCTGTTCGCCGGCCCGTCCGACGTGGTCTCGAAGGACCTCTACGCCGAGGTGACGCTGGGCGTGGCCGCCCGCCGTCGCGCGGGGGTCACCCTGGAGCCGTCGGCGAAGGTTTCCGGCAACACCTACTTCGGCCGGTTCCCGGCCAGCTACTGGCAGCGCTGGACCACCGCGGACACCGTGCGGGTGGAGGCCACCGTCACCGGTGACGGCCTGCTCACCATCGGCGCCTCCGACTTCGACGGCGAGCACCGCACGGTCACCGCCCGCGAGATCACCGGCGCGGACGGCACCGCGGTCAGCCTGGAAGCCAAGATCGACAAGTTCTACGACGGCGGCGCGCTGTGGCTGGACCTGTCCACCGAGGCCGGGCAGCGGCTGACCGTGGAGCGCGTGCGCTGGACGGTCGACTCGCCGGAGCGGATCCGCCCGACCGCGGTCACCATCTGCACGATGAACCGCGCCGACGACTGCCTGTCGAACCTGCAGGCGCTGGCCGGTGACCTCAGCTCGCTGGAGACCCTCGACGCGATCTACGTCGCCGACCAGGGCACCGACCGGGTGGAGACCCGCGACGGCTTCGCCCAGGTGGTCAAGGACCTCGGCGACAAGCTGCACTACATCACCCAGCCGAACCTCGGCGGGGCCGGCGGTTTCACCCGCGGCCTGTACGAGGTCGCCGGGCACACCGAGACCGAGCACGCGAACGTGCTGTTCATGGACGACGACGTGCTGCTCGAGCCGGACCTGGTGATCCGGCTGACCGCGTTCTCCAACCGCGCCGCCAACCCGATCATCGTCGGCGGCCAGATGCTCAACCTGCTGCACCCGGACCAGCTGCACGTCGGCGCCGAGTACGCGCGGCTGAACACGCTGGAGCCCGGTCAGCCGGTGGAGCACTCCCTGAACACCGCCGACCTGCTCGGCGTGGACGAGGAGACCGGCAAGCCGAACCGGCAGGAGCGCCGCCTCGACGCCGGGTACAACGGCTGGTGGTCGTGCCTGATCCCGTACGAGGTGGTCAAGGAGATCGGCTACCCGCTGCCGTTCTTCTTCCAGTGGGACGACGCGGAGTACAGCTACCGCGCCCGCGGCAAGGGCTTCCCGACGGTCACCCTGCCCGGGGCCGGCGTCTGGCACGCCGACTTCGGCTGGAAGGACTGGGACGAGTGGCACCGGTACTTCAACCTGCGCAACTCGATCATCACCGCGGCGCTGCACAGCCCGTTCAACCTGAACCTGCTCTCGCGCGTGCTGGTGGCGCAGCTGGTCCGGTACCTGCTGGGCATGCAGTACGGGCTGTCGGCGACGCTGATCAAGGCGGTCGAGGACTTCCTCGAGGGGCCGGAGATCCTGCGTGACGGCGGCGTCGCGGCGATGAAGGAGATCCGGCGGATCCGCGAGGAGTACCCGGAGACCAAGCGGCACAAGGCGACCGAGGTGCCGGGCATCGCGTCGGCGGACATCGGCATCATCAACTCCGCGCCGCGGCCGAGCCTGCAGCGGGTCATCCTGCTCAAGCGCATCATCGACCGGCTGCTCGGCAAGCACCGCTTCGGCCTCGGCGCGGTGCCGAACGACGAGGCCAACTGGTGGCACATCTCGCTGTTCGACACCGCCGTGGTCACCGATGCCTCGCAGGAGGGCGTGCGGGTCCGCAAGTACGACCGGGACCGCATGTTCGAGCTGGGCAAGCGCGGCATCAAGGTGCTGCAGCGCCTGCGGAAGGAGGGCGCCGCGGTGCAGGAGCAGTACCGGCGGGCCATGCCCGAACTCACCAGCCGCGAGAACTGGACCCGCCTCTACGAGCTGTGAGCTAGCGCTTTATCGCCCATGGACTCAGGTCAGCCATGAGTCCATGGGCGATTTTTTGCGCGGGCCCGGCCTCGAACTGCTGTACCCGGCACGCGCGGCGGCGTGCTCCGCGCGAACCACCCCCAGCGGCTCGCGCGGCTAGTGCAGCCCGAAGACCTTGCCCTTGCGCTGCAGGTCTTCGACGTGGGCGGCGGCCACCTTGCCGTAGTGCACGAAAACGGTGGTGCCCTCCTTGGTCTTCACCGCGTCCACCGAACCGTGCTCCAGCTGCAGCCGCAGCCGCTTCTGGAACTCCACCAGATCGGTTTCCGGTTCGAGGGCGAAGACCAGCGGCTCGCCGCCGGTGGCCAGGTGGACGACGAGGGCGGGGCGGGTTTCGCTCATGCCGCCCAGCACAGCAGCGTTGATCGGGCGCGGACAAGGCGGTTCGCTGACAGCGGAGAGCGCGGGTGGGCTAACGTGCTGTGGCGACCGGTTTCCGCGCTCACGGGGGAAGAGGAAATGGCCCACTCGTTCTCGCTGTCGCTGGCGGCGGTGGACATCCTGCTCGAACACACCCGCCTCGGCCGCGCGCCCTTCCCCTTCCAGGTCCCGCACATCGGCACCACGCACACCCAGCGCGCCCAGATCCGCGACGCGGTCTTCCGCGACCTCGAATCCCGCGGCATCCTGCGCCGCGGCAGGCTGGACGGGGACGTGGAGATGGCACTGGGCACCTTCGTCCGTTCGCCGGTGGCGATCACCGCGGCCGCGCAGCTCGAAGGCGGCAAGCGGTTGTTCGCCCGGTCGGCGTCCAACGGCCAGTTCGGCGTGGTCGTGCGCCAGGACGAGAACCTGCTGGTGTTCGAGGAGTCGCGGCCGACCGGCGTGGTGCCCGCCATCGTCGACCTGCTGCCGATGACCCCGCCGGGACCCGGCCAGTCGGTGACCATCGCCAAGCCCGCGCCCCGGCAGCGGCGCCCGCGGCAGGGCGAGGACGGCTACGACCCGTTCGCCGGGGTGGCCGCGCCGCGGTCGCACTCCTCGGCACCACCGCAACTGCGTGCGGTCGAGCGCATCTTCGAAAAGCCGAAGAAGCGGATCGGCCAGTTCACCGCCTTCGTCCGGGCGCCGGACGGCACCCCGGTCAACCTGGCGCCGATCGCCTGGTTCGACAACGAGGACGGCCGGTACTTCAGCACCATGCGCCAGGCCGCCGACGGCCAGCAGTGGCTGACCTACGCCCCGGCCGACAACGCGCGCATCGCCCAGCAGCTCTACCAGCAGCTCGAGGGCTACCTGTGAGCGCGCTCGTTTGCACGCGGAACCGTTCTTGATTCACCGTCGTCGGAGTGCTGAGTAGAATCCCGGTGGGCAAGCTGTCGGTACTGAGGAGTTGTGGCAAGGATGATTCCCGCTGAAGGCGCATTCTTGAGCATGAAACCGCTCGCGGGCTCGATGAACGCCGATGCGATCGCCTCCACCAGGGCCGAGACCCAGAAGCTGGTCGACGCGGCCAAGTCGGGCGGGTTCAAGATCGAAGAGGGCGCCGTGCACGGGATGATCGATTCGATCACCAAGATGCGCGACCGCCTCAAGGCGCAGATGGTCTTCAACACCACCCTGAGCCAGGTGCCGCAGCTGGGCAGCCACGACTACGGGCACGTGGTGGCCGCGCACGACCAGAAGGGCGCGGACAACGAGGCCGGCTCGGCGAACGTGGTGCTCCAGCAGTTCGACCAGGTGCTCGTGCAGGCCACCGAGGCGCTGCAGCGGGCCGCGGGCATCTACGACGAGACCGAGTCGACGGCCCAGTCCGACGTGGCCACCTACAACGTCTGAGGGGAACCGAGATGACCACGCCGACCCCCGCAGCGCCGAAGACACCGCAGGAACTGCAGGAGATGTCGCCCTCGCAGCGCGACGCCTACCTGCAGGAGCAGGCCGCCAACGGGGTGCCGCAGGACAGCTGGCTGCTCGGCCCGATCCTGGAGATGCAGGCCAGGATGAAGGCCCAGAGCGAAGCCGACAAGATGGGCGAGAACAACGTCAAGACGCTGACGGCCAACAACGACGTCCAGTACGTCGAGGGCCTCAAGCCGTCCGACGCCGACTACCTCGGCCACGACCACGCCCAGCTCACCGGTTACGTGACCAACAACCTCAGGCCGGAGCAGATCGTCCAGGTCTCCGACGCCTACCACCAGCTGCACAAGGACTTCAAGGACTTCGCCACCTCGCTCGGCGACGCGGTGAACAAGTCCATGGGCGCCTGGGAGGGTGAGGGCGCCAGCGCCGCGCGCAAGTACTTCAGCAGCCTCGCGACCTGGTCGGACGGCAACTCCGAGAACGCCAAGCTGGCCTCGGAGGTGATGTTCCAGCAGGCCGACGCGGCCACCCGGGCGAAGAACAAGATGCCCGAGGAGATCCCGTTCGACTGGAACACCGAGATGCAGAAGTGGGGCAGCAACCCGCTCGACCTGATCTCGAACATCAACCGGTCGATCGAGACCTACAACCAGAGCCAGCAGGCGCACACCGAGGCCGCCGGCGTGATGGCGGCCTACGACAAGGAGCTGTACGAGGCCGCCTCGAAGCAGCCGGTGTTCGCCGAGCCGCCGAAGTTCGACGACGGCAGCGGCAGCTCGGTCACCCCGCCCGGCGGCAACGGCAACGACGGCACCAGCGGTTCCGGGTACACCGGCGGGTCGGCGGGCAGCATCCCCGGTGCCGGTGGCTCCGGGGTGGGCGGTGGTTCCGGTGTCGGCGGTGGTGGCGCGGGCAGCATCGGCGGCGGGTCCGTGCCGACCCCGCCGCAGCTGCAGGACGGCTCGAAGATCGGCACCGGCGCGCTGCCGTCGAACACCAATCCGGCGGGTTACCAGCCGCCGACCTTCAACCCCGGCGGTGGCGGCAACCCCAACCCGGCGAACACCAGCCCGTACGCCCCGATGCCGATGGGCGGCATGGGGCAGTTCGGCCCGGGTGGTGGCGGGGCCGGTGACTACAACAGCAAGATCGGCCGCGGTGGTGGCGGGTCCGGCCTGGGCGGTGGCTTCGGCCCCGGTGGTGGCGGTGCTTCGTCCGGCGCGGGCCTGGCGAAGCCGGGCGGGGTCGGTGCGGCCGAGGCCGCCGGACGTGGTCTCGGCGGCCCGGGTGCCGCCGGTGGCCGCGGTGCCGGGATGGGCGGCGGCATGGGTGGTGCCGGTGCCCGCGGTGGTCAGGGCGAGGAGGACCAGGAGCACACGCGGCCCGCGTACCTGCTCGAAGGCGACCCGGACGAGATCTTCGGCACCGATCAGCGCACCGCGCCACCGGTGATCGGCGAGTAGCGGGAACCGGGGGCACCGCCGCGTCCGTCGTACCCTTCAGGTGTCGCTGAAGGGGGACGGATGAGCAATCCGCTGGTCGCGCAGGCGCAGTCGCAGACGACCGGGGTGACCGGGATCGGG
>NZ_JBWKKF010000026.1:0-99340 GCF_056431745.1 Amycolatopsis sp. NPDC045836
CGGACGAGTTGGTGGTACTTCTCATCCTGCCGCCGAAAGACCCGTCCCCTGCGCTCAGGCCCCCTCAGCTGACACCAACGTCATGACCCGCAACATCTAGATGTGCCCGGCGGCATCGACTGCCAGAGGCACCGCTCTCGTGCTCCAAAAGGAGAGCGGTGCTCACTTGAGAGAGCATCGCTCTCCCCCAATGGCTCAGCGGCGGCGCAGGGACTTGTCTGCCAGAGCCGGTGGCGTGTAGTCCGCCTCCAGCCGGTTCAAGTCCGTCCCCGGAGGCACGATTTCGTCGATCCGGTCCAGCGTCGCCTCGTCCAACTGCAGGTCCACCCCGTCGAGCAGGTCCACCAGCTGCGCCGGAGTCCGCGGCCCGATGATCGCCGAGGTCACCCCCGGGTGCGCCCGCACGAAAGCCAGCGCCAGGTGCGACATCGGCCGCCCCAGGTCCGCCGCCAGCTTCCGCAGCTCCCCCAGCGCCGCGAACTTCACCGCGTTCCCCGCCAGCGACGGATCGAACTTGTGCGCCTGCAGCGAAACCCGCCCCTGCGTCAGGTCCACGTCCGAAGGCGAGCTGTACCGCCCCGACAACCACCCGCTCGCCAGCGGCGACCAGGTCAGCACCCCCAACCCGTACTTCTGCGCGGTCGGCAGCACCGCCGCCTCGACGGCCCGGTTGAAGATCGAGTACGGCGGCTGCTCGCTCCGGAACCGCACGTGCCCCCTCCTCTGGGCCACCCACTGCGCCTCGACGATCTGCTCCGCCGGGAACACCGAGTGCCCGATCGCCCGCACCTTCCCCGCCCGCACGAAATCCGACAACACCGACAGCGTCTCGTCGATGTCCGTGGTGTGGTCCGGCCGGTGGATCTGGTACAGGTCCAGGTAATCCGTGTCCAACCGCCGCAGGCTGCCCTCCAGGGCCCGCACCAGCCAACGCCGTGAATTGCCGGAGTGGTTCTCGTCCGGCCCCATCGGGAAGTGCGCCTTCGTCGCCAGCACCACGTCGTCGCGGCGGCCCTTCAGCGCCTTCCCGACGATCCGCTCGCTCTCCCCGTCCGAATACATGTCCGCGGTGTCGATGAGGTTGATCCCGCCGTCCAGCGCCGCGTGCAGCATGCGCACGCCTTCCTCGTGGTCCGGATTGCCCCAGGCCCCGAGCATCATCGCGCCGAACGCGTACTCGCTGACCGAAATCCCCGTGCCGCCCAGAATTCGCCTGCGCATCTCCAGTTCCCTTCTCGTCTGCTGGGCACGAGCCTGCCCACGCCGGACGACCCGGCCCAGGCCCGCCGCAACCTGGGTCTGCCAGTACCAGGCACCGCGCCCCGCGGCGGGGATACTGGACGCATGAGCGAAGCGACCGAACTCGGCGGGTTCCTCAAGGCGCGGCGCGCGGAACTGGACCCGGCCGACTTCGGCCTGCCCGCCGGGGTGAACCAGCGGCGGGTGACCGGCCTGCGCCGCGAGGAACTGGCGCAGCTCGCGGGCATCAGCGTCGACTACTACACGCGCCTCGAACAGGGCCGCGCGCGCAACGTGTCCGCCGCGATCCTCGACGCCGTCGCGCGGGCACTCCGCCTGAGCACCGACGAGGAGACCTACCTCCGCAACCTCGCCGCACCGAAGCGCCGGCGCGTCGCGAAGCCGTCCACGCCACGGGTTCGCCCCGAGCTCCAGCACCTGCTCGACGCCATGCAGGTGCCCGCCTTCGTCTTCGGCCGCTACCTCGACGTGCTGGCCTGGAACCGCCTCGGCAACGCGCTCTCGTTCGACCTCGAATCCATGGAACCCGAAGAACGCAGCATCCCGCGCTTGTTCTTCCTCGACGACAACGCCGCCGAATTCCACCCCCAGTGGGAAAAGGTGACCGGCGAAATAGTGGCGAACCTTCGTGCCGAAGCCGGGCGCCACCAGGACGACCCGAAGCTCGCGCAACTGGTCGGCGAGCTCTCCGTGCGCAGCGAGCACTTCCGGCAGTTGTGGGCCCGGCACCGCGTGCAGGACAAGGCCCACTGCACCAAACTCATCCGCAATCCGATCGTCGGCGACCTCGACCTCCGGTACGAAACCCTGCGGCTGCCCGACGAAGACCTCGCCGTGGTGACCTACACCGCGGCACCGGGCAGCGAATCCGAGCGCAGGCTGAACCTGCTGGCCTCCTGGGTGACCGAGGCGGCACGTGCCGGATAGCGCGCTCCGTGAGTTGCTGCTCCCGGCGATCGACGCGGGCGGGCGGCCGGGCAAGTCCGCCGAATCCGCCCTGCGCGAAGCGATCCGCTCGGGCAGGCTGCCAGCGCACACCCGGCTGCCGTCGAGCCGCGACCTCGCCGCGCAACTGGGCTTGGCCCGCGGCACGGTGATGGCGTTCTACGCGCAATTGGTCGCCGAAGGCTATTTGTTCGCCGAACGCGGTTCCGGCACCCGCGTGGCGCCGATCGGCAGCAACAAGAGAACACCCACGACCCCGGCCGACGAGAAACCCGTCTGGCGTTACGACCTCAAACCCGGCCTGCCCGCACTGGGCGCCTTCCCGCGGGCGGAATGGCTCGCCGCCGAACGGGAAGCCCTCAATTCCCTGCCCGACCGGGAACTCGGCTATCCCGACGCGGCGGGCCTGCCCGACCTGCGTGCCGAACTGGCCAGCTACCTCGGCCGCGTGCGCGCCCTGCCGACCTCGCCGGACGACGTGGTGGTCACCAGTGGTGCCGCCGAGGCGCTGTCGCTGCTGGCCACGGTGCTGCACCGGCGCGGCGACCGGCGGATCGCCGTGGAGGACCCGAGCCACCTCGGCCAGGCCGAACTGCTGGTCTCCCACGGTCTCGAACCGGTCGGGGTGCCGGTCGACGAGGACGGCATCGACATCGGCGAGCTGACCGAGCCCGGCTGCGGTTCGGTGCTGGTGACCGCCGCGCACCAGTTCCCGCTCGGCATGGCGCTGCACCCGGCACGGCGACGGGCGCTGCTGGCCTGGGCCGAGCGCACCGGCGGGCTGGTCATCGAGGACGACTACGACGCCGAACACCGCTACGACCGGCCGGCGCTCGGGGCCATCCGCGCGCTCGACCCGGCCCGCGTGGCCTACCTCGGCAGTGTGAGCAAGGTGCTCATCCCGGCGTTGCGGATCGGCTGGCTGGTGCTGCCGCCGGAGCTGCGGGACGAGGTCGTCCGGACCAAGCTGGTGCACGACCTCGGCTGCGCGCCGCTGCCACAGGCCGCGCTCGCGCGGATGCTGCGGTCCGGTGGGTACGACCGGCACCTCCGGCGCACCCGGCGCCTCTACCGGCAACGACGGGACGCGCTGCTCGACGCGCTCGCCGCCGCGCTGCCCGCCTGGCGTCCGGTGGGCATCGCGGCCGGGCTGCACGTGGTGGTCCGGTTGCCCGACGGCACGGACGACACCGAGGTGCACCGGGCGCTCGCGGCCCGCGGCATCCACGCGCCCGCGTTGTCGGGATACGCCCATTCGGCCGCCGGTCGCCCGTTCCCCGGCCTGGTGCTCGGGTACGCGGCTTCCGCACCGGACCGGCTGCGGGCGGCGGTGGCCGAAATGGCCGAGGTCACCGCTGGTTGAACCCCGGGCGTCGACCCGCGGTGGCGCACGGCTGAGCGAATTGTCGGGGGTCGGCCGCACAATGGACCGATGCTGCTCGCCGACGCCGTAGGGGCCTCCGCCGCGCTCAGCGCGACGCGATCTCGCAAGACGAAGATCGCCACGCTGGCCGAAGTGCTGCGCGCGGCCGAGCCGGACGAACTGGCGCCGGTGGTCGGTTTCCTCACCGGCCAGCTGGTGCAGGGCCGGATCGGCGTCGGCTGGCGCTCGCTCGCCGCGCTGGGCGTCACCCCGGCCGACGAACCGGTGCTGACCATCGCGGGGGTCGACCGGCGGCTCACCGAGATCGCCGAGTTCACCGGAGCCGGGTCCACCAAACCGCGCACCGAAGCACTGCGGGCGCTGTTCGGCAGCGCCACCGAAGCCGAGCAGCAGTTCCTGGTCCGGCTGATGACCGGTGAGCTGCGTCAGGGCGCGCTCGAGGGCGTGATGGTCGACGCCGTGGCGGCGGCCGCCGAGGTGCCCGCCGACGTGGTCCGCCGCGCGTTCATGCTGTCCGGCAGGCTGCCCGCCACGGCCGTGGCCGCGATGTCCGGCGGGGCCGAGGCGCTCGGCGAGTTCCGGCTGGAACTGGGCAGGCCGATCCGCCCGATGCTGGCCTCCCCGGCCGAATCGCTGGCCGACGCCGTCGCCGAGCACCCGAGCGCGCTGGTCGAGTACAAAATGGACGGTGCACGCATCCAGGTCCACCGCGACGGGGACGAGGTGCACGTCTACACCCGCACGCTGCGCGAGATCACCGCTTCGGTCACCGAACTGGTCGAGCTGGTGCGGGCGCTGCCGTGCGAGTCGGTGGTGCTCGACGGCGAGACGCTGGCGCTGACCGACGACGGCAGGCCGCGGCCGTTCCAGGAGACGATGAGCCGGTTCGGCAGCACCCGCGAGGAGCAGGTGCGGGCGCTGCTGCTGCGGCCGTACTTCTTCGACTGCCTGCACCTCGACGGGCAGGACCTGCTCGACGCCCCGCTGCGCGAGCGCAACGCCGCGCTGCGCGAGGTGGCCGGTGAGCACCTGATCCCGGGTGAGGTGGAACCCGCCGACCCGGCGCGGCTGCTCGGCGACGCGCTGGCCGCCGGGCACGAGGGCGTCGTGGTCAAGGACCTCGATTCGCCGTACGCGGCCGGCCGCCGCGGCAACGCCTGGCTCAAGGTCAAGCAGGTGCACACGCTCGACCTGGTGGTGATCGCCGCCGAGTGGGGCCACGGCCGCCGCACCGGCTTCCTGTCCAACCTGCACCTCGGCGCCCGCGATCCGGACGGCGGGCCGCCGATCATGGTCGGCAAGACGTTCAAGGGCCTGACCGACGAGCTGCTCACCTGGCAGACGGCGAAGTTCCAGGAACTGGAGCGCGAACGCGACGAGTGGACCGTCTACCTGCGACCGGAGCTGGTGGTGGAGATCGAGCTGGACGGCGCGCAGGTCAGCACCCGCTACCCGGGCGGGGTGGCGCTGCGCTTCGCCAGGGTGGTGCGGTACCGGCCGGACAAGGAGGCCGCCGACGCCGACACCATCGACGCCGTGCGGGCCACGCTGTCCGGCTGAACGCTCAGCCGGACAGCGCCCTGCCGAGTTCCGTCGGGCCGTGCAGCACCGAGTTGCCGAGGCGACGGCTGTAAAGCAGCCCGGCGTTGCGCAACACGGTCGCGTGCTGACTCGCCGACGCCGGGGAAACCCCCAGCTCACGCGCGATTTCGGTGGTGGTCCGCCCGCCCGGCGCGGCGACCACGCAGCTGAGCACCTGCTGCCGCGTCGGCCCGATCAACGCGGCGATCGCGCTCGCCTCCGACCGCGGTTCGGACCAGTCCGCCGCCACCGGGTACACCAGCACCGGCGGCAGCGCGGGGTCGCGCAACGTGGTCGGCCGGGCCAGGCAGAACGCCGAGGGCAGCAGCACCAGGCCGCGTTCGTCCAGCTCCAGGTCCTGCTCCACCGGGAAGTCGACTTCGAGCACCGGCGCCCGCCAGCGCGCGAACGGGGTGAAGGAGTCGAGCAGCCCTTCGACGCCCTGGTCGAGCAGGATCCGGTCGCGGACCAGCCGCTCGGCCTCGAACATCGCCCGCAGCTGCCGCGAAACCGGGGCGATCGCCACCTCGTGGAACCGCGTCATCGCCCCGGCCAGCGGCCCGAGACCGGTCTCGGCAACCCACTTCGTGTGCTCCCAGCGCTGGTCGCCGAGCAGCCGCAACTCCGCCTCGACCCGTTCGGCCGGGGTGTCCAGCAGCGTGCGCACCCCGTCGTCGAGCGTGGTCTCACCCCTGGTCGGGGTCAGGAAGTCCGGGAAGTACCCGCGCACCGGCAACACGGTCGCCAGCCGGTGCACCGCTTCGCGGCCGCCGGGCACGCGCGCCACCTGGGCACCGGCCCAGGTCCGCCAGCCCCCGAGCGAGGTCGACTTCTCCGCGGCGCGGAGCCGTTGCAGGCCGAGCGCCACGTTCCACAGTTCGTCGGGCCGCCGGGCCACGCGCACCCGGCCGAGATCGGCCGACGACAGATGAATCCGCAGCATGAGTGCGTCTCCTGTAGTTCGCAGGCCCGCTCACGGTAACCGGAACGGGGGCACGCACGCACGTGGCCGAACTCAGCCCCGGACCCGGCGGAAGGCGTTCAGCGGGTCGCTGATCCCGGCGTGCACCAGCGAACGCAGCGCCCCGCGCCGCACGTCGACCGGTTTGCCCGCGGCGATCCGGTGCATCTGCTGGGTGTGCCACTGGACCTCCAGCCAGCTGTCGGCCAGCCGGACCCCGGTCTTCGGGCACAGCCGCTCGGCGCTGACCTCCTCCCCGGCGAGCAACCGCGCCGGCAGGTCCGGGGCGACGGTCAGCGGGCGGCCGAGGCCGATCACGTCCAGCGCGCCGAAGCGCAGCGCGTCGGCCATGCCCTCGGCGGTGCTGAACCCGCCGGTGACCATCAGCGCCACGTCGGTGACCTGCCGGGCCTTGGCCGCATAGTCCAGGAAGTACGCCTCGCGCCGACTGGTGCTTTCCCTGGTCAGGCCCATCATCTCGGCACGCTCGTAGGTCCCGCCGGAGACCTCCAGCAGGTCGATCCCGGCTTCGCCCAGCTCCCGCACCACCGCCAGCGACTCCTCCTCGGTGAACCCGCCGCGCTGGAAGTCCGCGCTGTTCAGCTTCACCGACAGCGGCACGGAATCGCCGATCGCGCCCCGGATCGCGCGCACCACCTCCAGCAGGAAGCGGCTGCGCTGCCTGCCCCAGACGTCGGTGCGGCGGTTGGTCAGCGGCGAGAGGAACTGCGAGACCAGGTACCCGTGCGCGCCGTGCACCTGGACCCCGGCGAACCCCGCTTCGACGAAGGTGAGCGCGGTCAGCGCGAACCGGTCGACGATCGCCTCGATCTCGTCGCCGGTCAGCTCACGGGGCGGCAGGAACACCGAGCGGAGGCCGCGGGTCTCGAACGGCACGGCCGACGGCGCGACCGGCTGCCGCGAGAGGAACCGCGGGCTCTGCCTGCCGGGGTGGTTCAGCTGCACCCAGAGCTGGGCGTCGGTGCCGGTCACCGCGCCGGCCCAGGCGCGGTACTCCCCCGCGTCGGGTGCGGTGGGCAGGGCCACGTTCCGCGGTTCGCCGAGCGCCGACGGGTCGACCATCACGTTGCCGGTGCAGAGCAGGCCGCCACCGCCCCGTGCCCACGTCCGGTACAGCTCGACCAGTTCGGCCGACGGCCGGTTGCGGCGGTCGCCGAGTTGCTCGCTCAACGCCGACTTGGCGAGGCGGTGCGGCAGCTTCGCCCCGCACCGCAGGTCCAGGGGCTCGGCGAGGAGGTCGGCCGCGGTCATGCGGGCCATTTAACGGGACAGTAGATACCGCCAGTATTCGAAGGTGATCCCGATCACTGTTAGGGTCCGGCTCATGACGGCGATCGTGCAGAACGTGGTGACCTCCGGCGTGTTCGAACTCGACGGCGGCAGCTGGGACGTGGACAACAACGTCTGGCTGGTCGGCGACGACCAGGAGGTGCTGGTCATCGACGCCGCCCACGACGCCACCCTGATCGAAGAGGCGATCGGCGACCGCGAGCTGATCGCCATCGTCTGCACCCACGCGCACAACGACCACGTCAACGCCGCCCCGGAACTGGCCAGCCGCACCGGCGCGCCGATCCTGCTGCACCCGGAGGACCGCGTGCTCTGGGACCTGACCCACGCCGACCGCGCGCCGGACGGTGACCTCACCGACGGCCAGGAGCTGACCGTGGCGGGCACCAAGCTCAGGGTGATCCACACGCCCGGCCACGCCCCCGGCGCGGTCTGCCTCTACGCCGCCGACCTCGGCACGCTGTTCAGCGGCGACACCCTGTTCAACGGCGGCCCCGGCGCCACCGGACGGTCCCATTCGGACTACCCGACCATCAAGAAGTCCATCCGGGACAAGCTGTTCACCCTGCCCGAGGGCACCAGGGTGAACACCGGCCACGGCGAGGGCACCACCATCGGCGAGGAGAAGGCGGCTTCGTCAGGCTGGGACTGAGGTGCCGAACGGGTTGTCGATCACGTAGCGCCAGCACCCGTCGGCACCCCGGCGCGCCACGTCGGTCGCGGTGCCGCTGATGTCGTCGCCGACCGTCCAGTCGACGACGAGCAGCGCGAGGTCCCCGGCCACGACGACCCGGCGCGGGGCCACGGTGATCGGCAGGCCGAGGCGCTGGAACTCGTCGTTGGCCCGGCGCCGCTCGGCCCCGGTGACCACCGTGCCGTCGCGGCGCACGAACACCGCGTCCGGCTCGTAGACGGCTTCGACGAGGTCACCGTCACCGCTGTTGAAGGCTTCGGCGAAGACGAACGGGTGCTGGCGGGCTTCGGTGGTCAGGCGCAAACTTCTCATGTGCCCAGCGAAGCCCACGCCGACGTGAGTCACCAAACGGAAACCTACGACCCGGAACTCGTGCCGGACGCCCGCGGCCGGACCCGGCGGCCCGAACCGGACTGCCCCGTCGAGGTCGCGCTGGCCGCGATCTCCGGCCGCTGGACCACGCTCGTGCTGCGTGAGCTCATGGCGGGCCCGCGCTCCTTCGGCGAGCTGCGGGAAGCCCTGCCGACCCTGTCCGCGAAGGTGCTGAGCGAGCGCCTGAGCGCGCTGGCCGACCGCGGCCTCGCCGAACGCACCACGCTGGCCGGCTTCCCGCCCCGCACCAGCCACCGCCTGACCACCCGCGGTGAGCGGCTGCGTCCCCTGCTCATCGAGCTGTACCGGACCGGCACGGCCATCGCCGGGTAAATTGGGTCAACGTGCGTTTCATCGATGGCCACCGGCCCGCCCACGACCTGACCTACGACGACGTCTTCCTCGTCCCGAACCGCTCCGACGTGGAGTCCCGGTTCGACGTGGACCTGTCCACCGTGGACGGCACCGGTGCCACCCTCCCGGTGGTGGTGGCGAACATGACCGCCGTGGCCGGGCGCCGGATGGCCGAGACGGTGGCCCGCCGCGGTGGGCTGGTGGTGCTGCCCCAGGACGTCGACCCGGCAGCCGTTGCCGACATCACCGGCTGGGTCAAGAGCAGGCACGTCGTCTGGGACACCCCGCTGGTGCTGACCGGCGGGGACGCCGTCGCCGACGCGTTGAACCTGGTCGGCAAGCGGGCGCACGGCGCCGTGGTGGTGGTCGACGGCGACGGCCGCCCGGCCGGGGTGGTCACCGAGGCCGCCTGCCAGGGCGTGGACCGCTTCGCCCGGCTCTCGGAGATCGTCGAGCCCGCCGCGGTCACCGTGCCGCTGGACACCGCGCCGCGTGAGGTCTTCGAACGCCTCCACGAACACGGCGACGAGCTCGCGCTGGGCGTCGATGAGAACGGGCGGCTCGCGGGGGTGCTGACGCAGGTCGCGGCGCTGCGGGCGGAGATCTACACGCCCGCGCTGGACGCCTCCGGCAAGCTGCGCGTGGCCGCCGCCATCGGCGTCAACGGCGACGTGGCGGCCAAGGCGCGGGCGGTGCTCGACGGCGGCGTGGACGTGCTGGTGGTCGACACCGCGCACGGGCACCAGGAGAAGATGATCGCCGCGTTGAAGGCGGTCCGCTCGGTGTCGCCGGCGGTGCCCGTGGTCGCCGGGAACGTGGTCACCGCCGAGGGCACGCGCGACCTGATCGCCGCCGGTGCCGACGTGGTCAAGGTCGGGGTCGGCCCCGGCGCGATGTGCACCACCCGGATGGCCACCGGCGTCGGGCGCCCGCAGTTCTCCGCGGTCGCCGAATGCGCCGCGGCGGCCCGTGAACTGGGCAAGCACGTGTGGGCGGACGGCGGCGTGCGGCACCCGCGGGACGTCGCGCTCGCGCTGGCGGCCGGCGCGTCGGCGGCGATGGTCGGCTCGTGGTTCGCCGGCACCCACGAATCCCCCGGCGACCTGCGTCACGACGAGCAGGGACGGCCGTACAAGGAGTCGTTCGGCATGGCGTCGAAGCGGGCCGTCGGCGCGCGGACCCGGACCGACAACGTCTACGAGCGCGCCAAGAAGGGCCTGTTCGAGGAGGGCATCTCGTCCTCGCGCATGGCGCTGGACCCGACCCGGCCCGGCGTCGAGGACCTGCTCGACTCGATCGGCTCGGGCGTGCGCTCGGCGTGCACCTACGCGGGCGCCCGCACGCTGGAGGAGTTCCACGAGCGGGCCGTGCTCGGCATCCAGTCGGCCGCCGGGTTCGCCGAAGGCCGCCCGCTGCCCGCGGGTTGGTGAGACCGGGGAGGTGGCCCGTGAGCCACCTCCCCGCAGCCTCAGCGGTGGTCCTCCAGCATCTCGGTGACCAGCGCGGCGATCGGCGAGCGCTCCGACCGCGTCAGCGTGACGTGCGCGAACAGCGGGTGGCCCTTGAGCTTCTCGATCACCGCCGAGACGCCGTCGTGCCGCCCCACACGCAGGTTGTCGCGCTGGGCCACGTCGTGCGTGAGCACCACCCGCGACGCGGTGCCGAGCCGGGAGAGCACGGTCAGCAGCACGTTGCGCTCCAGCGACTGCGCCTCGTCGACGATCACGAAGGCGTCGTGCAGCGACCGGCCGCGGATGTGCGTGAGCGGCAGCACCTCCAGCATGCCGCGGTCGAACACCTCGTCCAGCACGTCCTGGCTGACCAGCGCGCCGAGGGTGTCGAACACCGCCTGCGCCCACGGCTGCATCTTCTCGCTCTCCGAGCCGGGCAGGTATCCGAGGTCCTGCCCGCCGACCGCGTAGACCGGCCGGAACACCACGACCTTGCGGTGCGCGCGGCGTTCCATCACCGACTCCAGCCCGGCGCACAACGCCAGCGCCGACTTGCCGGTACCGGCCCGGCCGCCGAGCGAGACGATGCCGATCTCGGGGTCGAGCAGCAGGTCGAGGGCGATCCGCTGCTCCGCGGACCGGCCGTGCAGCCCGAACGCCTCCTTGTCCCCGCGGACCAGCCGGATGCGTTTGTCCGGGGTGATCCGGCCCAGCGCGCTGGAACTGCCCGCGAGCAGCCGCAGCCCGGTGTGGCACGGCAGTTCGCCCAGCTCGTCGAGGCCGAACTCGGCCGGGGTGACCGGCCCGTCGTGGAACAACGCGTCGAGCACCGGCTGCTGCACGTCGACGTCGGCCATGCCGGTCCAGCCGGAGGGAGTGACCTCCTGCGCGCGGTACTCGTCGGCCACCAGCCCCACCGCACCCGCCTTGACCCGCAGCGGGATGTCCTTGGTCACCAGCGTCACCGCGTCCAGCTCGACCGCGAGGTTCAGCGCGCAGGCCAGGATGCGGTGGTCGTTGGAGTCCGTGCGGAAACCCGGCGGCAACACCGACTGGTCCGAGTGGTTCAGCTCGACGTGCAGCGTGCCGCCGCTTTCGCCGATCGGAACCGGGGCGTCCAGCCGGCCGTGGGTGCGCCGGAGGTCGTCCAGCAGGCGGAGGGACTCCCGCGCGAACCAGCCCAGTTCGGGGTGGTGGCGCTTGGCCTCCAGTTCGCTGATGACCACCAGCGGCAGGACCACGGCGTGCTCGGCGAACCTGGTCACGGCCCAGGGGTCGGACAGCAGGACCGAGGTGTCGAGCACATAGGTGTGCCGCGGGGATGCTGGGGATTCGAGAACTTTCTCAGTGCCGTCGGCACTGGTCGAAGAGCGGCCGGAGGCCTTTCGGGGCAAACGCTGCGCAGTCACGACGGCATCTCCCTCGTGGGCGTGGCACCACGCCCGCACTCGCTGGGCCGGGCACTGCCCCGGTTGGTCCGCTCCGGCTGAACGCTGCGCGTCAGCCTTCGCGGCCACGAGGGCCGGGTGCCGGCCCACTCGTGCGTATCACGAGCGGTTGGACCGCTCCTTCTACGACCGCCACGACCAGGGCCTCCCGTGATGGCCCGCAGGGGTCGCGGTCCATCACTTCGCAAGCTACCTGCGGATGGCGGTCACTGCAGGCAGCCAGCCAGGTGATTCGTCAAACCGTCACCTCACCGTCAGTCGCTGTCAACGAACAGCGAGTGAGGTCTTTTGCCTGGACGGCAGCCCCCGGCCGGGTGATCGTCCACTGTGTGGTCACTGTGGACGGCCGGAACCGGGAACCGCCCTCGCCCGATGGTGTTTTCGAGCGTGTTCAAGCGCCGAAGCGGCGGTGCCGCACCGCGTAGTCACGCAGCGCACGCAGGAAGTCCACCCGGCGGAAGGCGGGCCAGTACGCCTCGGTGAACCAGAACTCCGAGTGGGCGGACTGCCAGAGCAGGAAACCGGACAGCCGCTGCTCCCCCGAGGTTCGGATGATCAGGTCCGGGTCGGGCTGGCCGGAGGTGTACATGTGCTCGGAGATGTGGTCGACGTCCAGTATCTTCGCCAGTTCCCGGATCGAAGTGCCCTCGTCGGCGTGCTGGAGCAGCAGTTTGCGCACCGCGTCGGCGATCTCCTGGCGGCCGCCGTAGCCGACCGCGATGTTGACCTCCATGCCGGTGCGCCGGTCGGTGCGCTCGGCGGCGGCGGTCAGCCGCTGGGCGGTTCGCTCGGGCAGCAGGTCGAGCGCGCCGACCATGCGCAGGCGCCACGGCGTCTCCGGCCGGGCCAGTTCCTCGACCACGTCGGGGATGATTTCGAGCAGCGCCTCGACCTCTTCGGAGGTGCGGCTGAGGTTGTCGGTGGAGAGCAGCCACAGGGTGACCACCTCGACGTCGGCCTCGCGGCACCAGCTGAGGAAGTCGGCGATCTTCTTGGCCCCGACCCGGTGGCCGTCGCTGACGTCGGTGAAACCCGCCTCGCGCGCCCACCTGCGGTTGCCGTCGAGCATGATCGCGATGTGCCGGGGGTGCCTGCCCGCGGCCTGCTGGATGAGGCGCCGCGAGTACGCGCTGTACACGATGTCGGCCACGAATGATCGAACGCTCACGTCGGCACAGGGTACGCGGTGGTGGGGCGCGCCACGGATGCGCTGTCTTCCCGCCTACGGTCCCGTAACCTTGGTGGGGTGAGCCTTGCTACCGACACGCAACACCCGCCGAAGCCAGGCCCTGAAAGCCGCCCTCGCCTGCGCGGGCACATCCACTTCTGGTCGTTCTTCGTCTCGTTGGCCGCCGCGACCGCCCTGGTCGTCCTCGCCGCCACCACGGTCTCCGGCGTGGCCGCGCTGGCCACTTCGGTCTACGGCCTGACCGTGCTCGGCCTGTTCGGCGTGAGTGCGCTCTACCACCGCCGCATCTGGAGCCGGAAGGCGTACCAGTGGATGAAGCGGGCCGACCACTCGATGATCTTCCTGTTCATCGCGGGCACCTACACCCCGTTCACCCTGCTGGCCATGTCCAAGCCCACCGGCTACGTGATCCTGGCCATCGTCTGGGGCGGGGCGATCGCC
Organism: Amycolatopsis sp. NPDC045836; assembly: GCF_056431745.1. Lineage (NCBI taxonomy): Bacteria > Bacillati > Actinomycetota > Actinomycetes > Pseudonocardiales > Pseudonocardiaceae > Amycolatopsis > Amycolatopsis sp. NPDC045836. The sequence continues at coordinate 13,392 of NZ_JBWKKF010000026.1, forward strand.
GGTGTCGCACTGAAACTGCTGTGGCCGACGGCCCCGCGATGGCTGGGTGTGCCGATCTACATCGCCCTGGGCTGGGTCGCGATCTTCGTCCTGCCGGAACTGCTCGCCAGCGCCGGCGTCGCCGCCCTGGTCCTGCTGCTGGTCGGGGGCGCCTTCTACACCGCGGGCGCCATCTTCTACGCCGTCAAGTGGCCGAACCACTGGCCCCACGTCTTCGGCTACCACGAGTACTTCCACGCCTGCACGGTGCTGGCCGCCGCCTCCCACTACATCGCGATCTGGCTCGCCATGTACGCCTAGTGGCGTTCCTTCGGGCTTCGGCTCGAACTTGGGCGCGGCGTCGCGCGGAGAAGGCAATCGTGTGCGTTTCGCCTCAGGTTTGATCGGTGACCCGCATTGCCCGGGCTGGGCGACGCGGGTCACAGTCCTGAGCTGTCACAAGCTTCCGCACCTCGGCACCTGGTGGGCGTAACCGTCACCGAGGCGCCTGAGGAGAAGGAAGCATGGACATCGCGTTGTGGATCGTGGCTGGGGTGCTCGCCACCGCCTACTTCATCGGCGGGGCGTTCAAGTTGCTCACCCCGAAGCCCAAGATCGCGGCCAGCGGAGCGAGCGCGGCCTGGGTGAACGACTTCAGCGCGGGCAGCGTGAAGGCCATCGGCGCGCTCGAAGTGGCCGGGGCGCTCGGGCTCGTTCTGCCGCTGGCGCTGGGCATCGCCGAAGGGTTGACGCCGCTGGCGGCGGTGGGGCTGGCCGTCATCATGGTGGGCGCCGCGGTGGTGCGAGTTCGGCGGAGCGAATACAAACTGGTGCTCGCCGACGTCGTCTACCTGGCGCTGCTCGTCTTCGTGGCGTGGGGCAGGTTCAGCTAGCCAGCATGGGCGCCTGCAGGAACTGCGGAGGCACGGCGAAGCCGTCCACCAGGACGCGGGCGTGGGGGCGCAGCTCGGCGCACAGGGAGTTCACCGCGGACACCACGGCCTTCGAGCGCGCGGAGGTGAGGCGGCCGTGTTCCAGGAACCAGGCCCGGTCCGCTTCGATGTTGGCCAACGCATACAGGTCGCACAGGCGTTCCAGGAGGGCAGCGGCGGCCGGGTCGGTGCACCGCGCGATGGCGGCGACGAAGGCTTCCAGCACCAATCGGTCGACGTGCACGCGGCCCGCCCGCAGGACGTGGTCCTGCGCCTCGTTGAAGGCGTCGAACGGGTCGCCGTCTTCGACCGACTTGCGCAGCCGGCGGGCCACGCCGTCCAGTACGTGTTCTTCCCGGTCTTCGAACATCTTCAGGTGCCATTCCCGGTTGAACAGCACGTCCTCGTCGCTGGCGCTCGCCAGGCGTTCGACGACCTTGCGCGCCGAGGTCCGTTCGATGACGGTTCCCACGATCTGCTCCGCCACGAACTTGACCGTGGCGAACGGGCTCAGGTCGGCGAACTGGTCCTGGTAGCTGGTCAGCAGGCCCTTGGCGACCAGTTGCAGCAACACCGTGTTGTCGCCTTCGAAGGTGGTGAAGACATCGGTGTCCGCTTTCAGCGCGGGCAGCAGGTTCTCCGACAGGTAACCGGCGCCACCGCAGGCTTCCCTGGCCATCTGGATGGTGGCGGTGGCGTGCCACGTGGTCACCGCCTTGATGCCCGCGGCACGCGATTCCAACTCGCGTTGTTCCTGTTCCGGTGGGTCGATGCCGAGGTCGTGCAGGGTGGCGATCAACTCCTCCTGCGCGAAGTGCAGCGCATACGTCTTCGCCAGTGCGGGCAACAGCTTCCGCTGGTGGGCGCGGTAGTCCAGCAGCACGACCTCGTCGCCGCCCGGCTTGAAGAACTGGCGCCGCCGCTCGCCGTAGTGGACGGCGATGGCCAGCGCGCGCTTGGTGGCGTTGCCCGCGCTGCCCGCGACGCTGATCCGGCCGCGGATCAGCGTGCCCAGCATGGTGAAGAACCGCCGGTTGTCGCTTTCGATGGTGCTGGAGTACGAACCGTCCGGGGCCACGTCGGCGAAGCGGTTCAGCAGCGCTTCCCTCGGCACGCGCACCTTGTCGAACGACAACCGTCCATTGTCGACACCGTTCAGCCCGGCCTTCGTGCCGCAGTCCTCGATCCGCACCCCCGGCGCCGGCTTGCCGTCGACCCGGATCGGCACCAGGAAGGCGTGCACCCCACGGGACTCCCCGCCGGTGATCAGCTGCGCGAACACCACCGCCAGCTCACCGTCCCGCGCGGCGTTCCCGATGTACTCCTTGGTCGCCGACGCGTCCGGGGTGTCGATGACGAACTCGCCGTCGACGAAGGTCGCCGTGGTGCGCAGGTGCTGCACGTCGGAACCGTGCCCGTGCTCGGTCATCGCGAAGCAGCCGAGCAGGTCGAGGTCGGTGATGCGGCGCAGGTACTTCTCGTGGTGCCGCGCGGTGCCCAGCAACTGCACCGCCCCGCCGAACAACCCCCACTGCACCCCGGCCTTGACCATCAGCGACAGGTCGCCGAAGCCGAGCATCTCGAACGAAACCAGCGAGCCGCCGACGTCCCCGCCACCGCCGTACTCCGGGTCGTAGCCGAGGCCGGGCCGGTCGGTGCGCGCGAGCGCCCGCAACTGCTCCAGCACCTGCGCGCGGTGGCCCTCGGTGTCCAGGTCGGTCGGGTCGAGGAACTTCTCCTCCGCGATCTGCGCCCGCACGTCCCGCTTGAGCCCGGCCCACCGGCCGTCCAGCACCGCGGTCAGCGCTTCGGCATCCACTTCGAGGTCGGGCACGGCTCCTCCTGGGGCGACGGCGGACTACCTACTCACTAGTAGCCAGCCCGTCGCAGCGCCAAACGCAACGCGACCCGCATCACTCAACCGAGGTCCGGCCCCTTCGCCCGCAGGTCGTCCACCTTGGACATGGCGGCCCGCAGCTCGCCGAGCCAGCTCTCCGCGTGCTCGCCGACCAGCCGCACCGCCCACGCCAGCGCCTCCGACCGCGAACGCGCCACGCCGGAGTCGACCAGCGTGTCCAGCACCAGGCGTTCCGGCTGCCGCAACCGCGTCATCACCGGCGCGGAAACCGTGGTGAACAGCTCCTGCGAACCGCCGAGCCGCGCGCCCCACGACACCTTCCGCTGGTACCGGTGCTCGGCCTGCCGCGCGATCTCGATGCGCTCGTCCCGCGTCTCCTCGCGGAACCGGCTGATCCGGCCCGCTTCGGCCGCGCTGCGAGCCGCGTCGTCGTCGAACTCGCCTTCCACTGCGGGCAGCTCGCCGACCACCAGGATCTCCTCCCGGTCGACGGTGACCTGCGGCGTCCCGGTGAACCAGCCATCCGGCAGGCGGCCGGCGAACCACGCCGCCGCGTCGTCGGCGGGCGGTGCTTCGGTCTGCTGCCAGCCGCCCCGGCCGCGCCATCCCTTGCCCATCTCGGCCTCCTTGATTACATGATTACCCTGTTACAAACGCTACGCCGGCAATCACGCGAGGCCGAGCGAGTTCACTGACGGCGGACAGCCTCCCGAAGCTCTTCGACGCTGGTCACCGGGCGCTCGCAGACGTAACCGCGGCAGACGTACGCCGCCGCCTGGCCGTTCACCAGCGGCCGGTCGGCGAGCAGCGGCACCCCCTCGGCGTCGGGCACCCCGCCGAGCACGATGCCGCCGCCGTGCACCAGACGGGCGGCTTCGGCCACCAGCTCCGCGCGCGACACCGCATCCGGACCGGTCACCGCGACCTGCACCGGCCCCGCTCGCAACGCCTCGGCCACGCTCAGCCAATTCCCGGCGAACCGCGGGATCTGCGAGGACAACGCCCCCGTGCGGTGGATCGCCTGCTCAGCGGCGTCCCGGTACCTCGCCGCCACCTCCGGACCGGCCAGCGCCGAGGCCGTCAGCAACGCGCCCGCCAGCGCGGAGGCCCCCGACGGGCTGGCGTTGTCGCCGGGATCGGACGGCCGGTGGACCAGTTGCTCGGCGTCGTCGGCGGTGTCGTGGAAGGCGCCGGGCACCTCGGGATCGGCGAACCGGGTCAGCGCGACCTCCAGCAGTTCCATCGCCTCGGTCAGCCAGCGCGCCTCACCGGTCGCCTGGTGCAGCGCGAGCAGGCCGTCCGCCAGGCACGCGTAGTCCTCCAGCACACCGGCCGCCTCCCCGACCACGCCGTGCCGCGAACTGCGGCGCAGCCTGCCGTCGACCACGTGGGTGTCCACCAGGAAGCGCGCGGCCTCGGCGGCGGCGTCGACCCACCGCGTCCGGCCGAGCGCGACCCCCGCTTCGGCCAGCGCGGTGATCGCCAGGCCGTTCCAGGCGGCGATCACCTTGTCGTCCAGCCCCGGCTGCGGGCGGTCGCCGCGGGCCCGCAGCAGCGCCGAGCGGACACCGTTCCAGCGCGGTTCGTCATCGGGGTCGAGCGGTAGCCGGAGCGTGGACGCGCCACCTTCGAAGGTGCCCTTTTTGGTGACCACAAAAAGTTCCGCGGCCCATTCGGCGTCCTTCTCCCCCAGCACTTCGGTGAGCTGCTTGGGCGTCCAGACGTAGGTCAGGCCCTCGATGCCGTCGGTGTCGGCGTCGAGGGACGCGGCGAACCCGCCCTCCTCGGTGCGGAGGTCGCGCAGCAGGAACGCGGCGGTCTCGTCGGCGATCCGCTCGGCGAAGCCCGACCCGCTCCGCCGGGCCAGGTGGGCGTAGAGCCGCAGCAGCAAAGCGTTGTCGTACAACATCTTCTCGAAGTGGGGCACCACCCACTCGGCGTCCACCGAGTACCGCGCGAACCCGCCGGCGAGCTGGTCGTACAGCCCACCGCGGCCCATCGCGTGCGCTGCTCGTTCCACAATGGACAAGGCTTCGGCGGACCCGGTGCGTTCGTGGTGCCGCAGCAGGAATTCGAGCACCATGGACGGCGGGAACTTCGGCGCACCGCCGAACCCGCCGTTGGCCCGGTCCTCGTCCTCGGCCAGCTTGGCCGCCGCGCCCGCCAGCGCTTCGTCGTCCACAACGGACTCCTGGAGCGGGCTGGTGTTCTCGGTCAGGTGCGCCATGATCTGCCCGGCGCCCTCCCGCAGCTCGTCCGGCCGCTCGGTCCACGCCTCGGCCACCGCGACCAGCAGTTGCGGGAACGACGGCATACCGGGCCTTGGCCGCGGCGGGTAGTAGGTGCCGCAGTGGAACGGTTCGCCGTCCGGGGTGAGGAAGCAGGTCATCGGCCAGCCGCCCTGGCCGGTCATCGCCTGCGTGGCGGTCATGTACACCGCGTCGATGTCCGGGCGTTCCTCGCGGTCGACCTTGATGTTGACGAAGTGCGCGTTCATCAGCGCCGCGGTGCCCTCGTCTTCGAAGGACTCGTGGGCCATCACGTGGCACCAGTGGCAGGCGGCGTACCCGACCGACAGCAGGATCGGCACGTTGCGGCGCCGGGCCTCGGCGAGCGCCTCCTGGCCCCACGGCCACCAGTCGACCGGGTTGTCCGCGTGCTGGAGCAGGTACGGGCTGGTCGCTGCGGCGAGTCGGTTCGGCATTGCCTCAGAGTTCCAGAGAAGAGGGCACCGCGCAGCGGCTCAGTCGAGGGTGGTGGCGGGCAGACGGGCGGGCAAAGAGCGCCGCGCAGCGGCTCAGTCGAGGGTGGTGGCGGGCAGACGGGCGGGCAAAGAGCGCCGCGCAGCGGCTCAGTTGAGGGTGGTGGCGGGCAGGCGGGCGGGCAAAACCAGATGTGCCGGACTCGGCCCCACGGCACACTGTCCCGGTGTTGCTGACCATCTCCACCACCCACCGACCGGCCACCGACCTCGGTTTCCTCCTGCACAAGCATCCGGAGCGCGCGCAGTCGTTCCCGCTCTCGGCCGGCACCGCCCACGTGTTCTACCCGCGAGCCACCGAGGCCGAGTGCACGGTGGCGCTGCTGGCGGAGATCGACCCGATCGCGCTGGTGCGCGGCGGCGGCACGACGCTGACCCAGTACGTGAACGACCGCCCGTACGCGGCGGGCTCACAGCTGGCCGTGGCCCTGCGCACGGTGTTCACCACCGCGATGACCGGCCGCTGCGACGCGCGCCCGGAGCTGGCCCGGCAGCCGATCCCGCTGCTGGTGCGCGTGCCGTCGCTGTGCTCGCGCGGTGGGATCGAGCTGGTCCGGCGGTTCTTCGAACCCCTCGGCTGGCAGGTCGAGGGCGGTGCGGTGCCGCTCGACCCGGCGTTCCCCGGCTGGGCCGAGTCGCGGTACGTGGACGTGGCGCTGACCGGGGAGCTGCGGCTCGCGGACGCCCTGCGCCAGTTGTACGTGCTGCTGCCCGCGCTGGACGGCACCAAGCACTACTGGGTCGGCCAGGACGAGGCCGACAAGCTGCTGCGGGCCGGGGACGGCTGGCTCGCCACGCACCCCGAGCGCGAAGTGATCACCCAGCGGTACCTGGAACACCGTCGTGCGTACGTGAACTACGCCCTGGAACGGCTGGGCGTGGAGGACGAGCGTGAAGAACTCCGCGTGGAGCGTTCCGAGTCGCTGGCCAAGCAGCGCCAGGGCAGCGTGCTGGCGGCGCTGCGGGCGGCCGGGGCGCAGCGCGTGCTCGACCTCGGCTGCGGTGGTGGTGCCCTGCTGCGGGTGCTGATGAACGAGCCGTCGTTCACCGAGCTCGTCGGCGTCGACGTCTCGGCGAAGGCGCTCGACCTGGCCGAACGGCGGCTCAAGCTGGACCGCCTGCCGGACCGGCAGCGCGACCGGATCAGGCTGCGCCAGTCCGCGCTGACCTACGCCGACCCGTCGCTGGCCGGGTACGACGCCGCCGTGCTGATGGAGGTCATCGAGCACGTCGACGAGGAGCGCCTGCCCGCGCTGGAGCACGCCGTCTTCGGCGTGGCCCGGCCACGCACCGTCATCGTGACCACCCCCAACTCGGAGTACAACGTGCGGTTCGAATCCCTGCCCGCCGGCGCCTTCCGGCACACCGACCACCGGTTCGAGTGGACGCGCGACCAGTTCACCCGGTGGGCCGCCGAGGTCGCCGGGCGCAACGGTTACGTGGTGCGGCAGTTGCCGGTCGGGCCGGAGGACCCGGAGGTCGGCGCGCCGACGCAGCTCGCGGTGTTCACGGAGGTGACGGCGTGAAGCTGACCATTCCCGACATGTCGCTGGTGGCGCTGGTCGGCGTGTCCGGCTCGGGCAAGTCGACCTTCGCCCGCACGCACTTCGCGCCGACGCAGGTGCTCTCCAGCGACTTCTTCCGCGGCCTGGTCTCCGACGACGAGAACGACCAGGCGGCCAGCGCCGACGCCTTCGCCGCACTGCACTTCGTCGCGGGCAAGCGGCTCGCGGCCGGGCGGCTGACCGTCGTCGACGCGACCAACGTGCAGCGCAGTTCGCGTGCGGACCTGGTGAAGCTGGCCAAGGAGCACGACGTGCTGCCCACGGCCATCGTGTTCGACCTGCCCGAGTCGCTGTGCGTGACCCGCACCGAGGCGCGCCCGGACCGGGACTTCGGCGCGCACGTGATCCGGCGCCAGCGCGGTGAGCTGAAGCGGTCGCTGAAGCACCTGCAGAAGGAGGGCTTCCGGCGGGTGCACGTGCTGCGCTCGGTGGACGAGGTCGAAGCCGCCGAGATCGTGGTCGAGCCGCTGATGAACGACCGGCGCGACCTCACCGGGCCGTTCGACGTGATCGGTGACGTGCACGGCTGCCGCGAGGAACTGGAGGAGCTGCTCGGCGAACTCGGTTACGTCCACGACGGCGCCTACCACCACCCCGGCGGCCGCACCGCGGTGTTCGTCGGTGACCTGGTCGACCGCGGCCCGGACACGCCCGGCGTGCTCGAACTGGTGATGGCCATGGTCGAACGCGGCAGCGCGCTGTCGGTGTGCGGGAACCACGAGCAGAAGCTGGTGCGGGCGCTGCGGGGCAAGAAGGTGCAGGTCACGCACGGGCTGGCCGAATCGCTCGACCAGCTCGGCACGCGGGACGAGGCGTTCCGGGCCAAGGCGCTGGAGTTCTGCGACGGGCTGATCGCGCACTACGTGCTCGACGGCGGCAAGCTGGTCGTCGCGCACGCGGGGTTGCCCGAGCGGTTCCACGGCCGCGCGTCCGGGCGGGTGCGCAGCACGGCGTTGTTCGGCGAGACCACCGGGGAGACCGACGAGTTCGGGTTGCCGGTGCGCTACCCGTGGGCCCGCGACTACCGCGGCACCGCGACCGTCCTGTACGGACACACGCCGACACCGGACGCCGAGTGGGTCAACGGCACGATGTGCCTGGACACCGGCTGCGTGTTCGGCGGAAAGCTGACCGCGCTGCGGTACCCGGAACGGGAAGTCGTCTCGGTGCCCGCCAAGAAGGTCTGGTACGAACCGGTGCGCCCGCTGGGCCCGGCCACGCGCGAGCCGACCGTGCTCGAACTGGCCGACGTCACCGGCAAGCGCATCCTGGAAACGCGGTACCACGGGCGGGTCGGGGTGTCGGCGGAGCAGTCGGCCGCCGCGCTGGAGGTGATGAGCCGGTTCGCCATCGACCCCCGGTGGCTGCTCTACCTGCCCCCGACCATGGCCCCGAGCGCCACCTCCGACCGCGACGGGTACCTCGAACACCCCGAGCAGGCGTTCGCCGAGTTCCGGGCGGCGGGCGTGCAGTCGGTGGTGTGCCAGGAGAAGCACATGGGCTCGCGGGCCGTGGTGCTGGTCTGCCGGGATTCCGGGGTGGCCCCGGCGCGCTTCGGCATCGAAGGCGACGGCGCGGTGTACACGCGCACCGGCCGTCCGTTCTTCTCCGACGACGCGTTCCTCGGCCGGGTGCGCGAAGCGGTGACGTCGGCCGGGTTGTGGGACGAACTCGGCACGGACTGGCTGCTGCTCGACGCCGAGCTGATGCCGTGGAGCCTCAAGGCCGGGGCGCTGATCGCCGGCCAGTACGCCTCGGTGGGCGCGGCGGCGCAGGCCGTGCTGCCCACCGCGGTCGCCGAACTGGAGGCCGCCGCCGGACGCGGGATCGACGTGGGCCCCCTGCTGGAGCGCACGCGGTCACGGGCTTCGGCGGTCGAGCACTACCGGGCGGCCTACCGGCGCTACTGCTGGCCGACCGAGGGCCTGTCCGGGGTGCGGCTGGCGCCGTTCCAGGTGCTGGCCTCGGCGGGTGCGGCGCACCACACGAAGCCGCACGCCTGGCACCTCGACCTGGTGGCGCGGCTGGCGGCGGCCGATCCGGACCTGGTCGCGGTCACCCGGACGCGGTTCGTCGACACCACCGACGCCGAGGAACTGGCGTCGGCCACGCGGTGGTGGCTCGGGCTGACCGAAGCCGGTGGTGAAGGGATGGTGGTCAAGCCGGCCGCGAACCTCACGCGGGGTACCCGCGGGCTGGTGCAGCCGGGGGTCAAGGTGCGCGGGCGGGAGTACCTGCGGATCATCTACGGGCCCGAGTACCTCGACCACCTGCCCCAGCTGCGCAGCCGCGGACTGGGCCGCAAGCGGGCGCTGGCGCTGCGCGAGTACGCGCTCGGACTGGAGGCGCTGGACCGGGTGGCGCGGGGCGAGCCGCTCTGGCGCGTGCACGAATGCGTGTTCGCGGTGCTCGCGCTGGAGTCGGAGCCGGTGGACCCGCGGCTCTAACCGGAGTGCTTGACGTCCTCGGGCTTGGCCTCGGCGGGCTTCTCCTCGCTCGCCGGGGCTGCCGGGGCCTCCGGGCCTTCCGGGTCCTTCAAGGCCGGCGGGGCCTTCGGCGCCGGTTCGTCGAAGCTGGCCGGCACCCGCTTGAGGTGCTTGGTCATCGAGCGGACCAGCAGCACCACGGCGATCAGGAACAGGATCAGCACCAGCAGGCCGACGGGCGAGGACTTGCCGAAGTCCTCGCCCTGCCCGCCGTTGTCGCCGTTGCCGGGCTGCTGGGCCAGCACCGCGGTGGCGGTGACCGGCACCACGGCCAGGTCCGGCAGTACAAAACTCATGGGCTCACCTTCTCAGAGCTTGGCGGGTCGTCCTTCGTCCGCCCCCACGATGCCCGCGAACAGATCGTCCTCCGGAACCGTGCTGTCCACCAGCGACCGGACCAGCTCGTACTCCTCGGTCGGCCACAGCTCGCGCTGGATCTCCAGCGGGGTGGCGAACCAGCGGCTGTCCGGGTCGATCTGGGTGGCGTGCGCCTTGAGGGCTTCGTCACGCTGCTCGAAGTAGTCACCGCACTCGACGCGGGTGGTCACCCGCTCCATCACGTCCGGCTTGTCGTCGCTCCAGCGCTTGAGCCACTCCTCGTACGGCGACTCCATGCCCGCCTTGAGCAGGGCCTCGTGCATCGCCGTCATGCGGGCGCGGGAGAAGCCGTGCACGTAGTACAGCTTCAGCGGCTGCCACGGGTCGCCCGTGCCCGGGTACTTGTCCGGATCGCCTGCCGCGTCGAAGGCGGCCATGGAGATCTCGTGCGTGCGGATGTGGTCCGGGTGCGGGTACCCGCCGTTCTCGTCGTAGGTGATGATCACGTGCGGGCGGAAGTCGCGGATGGCCTCGACCAGCGGACCGGTCGACTCCTCGATCGGCACCGTGGCGAAGCAGCCCTCCGGCAGCGGGGGCAGCGGGTCCCCCTCCGGCAGGCCCGAGTCGACGAAACCGAGCCACCGGTGCTGCACGCCGAGGATCTTCGCCGCGCGCGCCATCTCCTCGCGGCGGATCTCGGTCATGTTCTCCAGCACCTCGGGCCGGTCCATCGCCGGGTTGAGGATGCTGCCCGCCTCTCCCCCGGTGCAGGTCACCACCATGACCTCGTGCCCCTCGGCGACGTAGCGCGCCATGGTGGCCGCGCCCTTGCTGGACTCGTCGTCCGGGTGGGCGTGCACCGCCATCAGCCGAAGCCCCATAACCGGCATGTCCCTTCTCTGCGTTGACCCCACGTCAAGCCCCCAGACGGCCAACGCGGATACTCGACTCAGCTATTCCCCTCCCCATTGTCCCCGTTGCACCGACAAGACGGCCCGGAGGCCCGGTTTGCCCACCGAAACACCCGCTCGGCCGCTCGAGGACCGCTACGGCAGGGCACCGCGGCGGACCCCGAAGCGGTGGCGCACGTGGGCGCTGAGCGCGGCGAGCCTGCTGGTCGGGACCGCCGTGGCGGTGCTGGCCTACGCCAACCTCGGCACCGCGCCGATCGAGGGCGAGCGCCGGTTGTTCACCGAGCTGCCCGGGAACGCGATGGAGATCACCGTCGACGTCACCAGGGACGAGCCCCAGCGACCCGGCGTCTGCATCGTGCGGGTCCGGGACCTCACCGGGGCCGAAAGCGGGCGGCGGGAAGTGCTGGTGCCACCGGGGGAAAGCAGCACCGCGGTGAAAGCGGTGATCAAAAGCAGCGGGCGCCCGGTGACCGCCGATGTTTTCGGCTGCTCGTACGAGGTACCCCAATATTTGTCAACCCCATAGCGGCCAACGGGGTGAACAGGGCGGTCAACGCCCGTTCAACGGCCTTTCGAGCGGTCTCGGCACCGCTCGTCGTGTTATGCTGATCTACCGGCACGGCCCAAGACGGGCCGTGTTTTTCCTTTATCTCTGCCTCGCCGGCGAGCCACGCCGGTCGAGGTGGCCGGCTTGTATACCCAAGACCGGCAGGCCCGACGAGGAGATGGTGACCGTGAGCGACACCCAGGTGACCTGGCTGACCCAGGATGCCTACGACAGGCTCAAGCACGAGCTCGACGAACTCATCGAGAATCGTCCGGTCATCGCCGCGAAGATCAACGACAGCCGGGAAGAGGGCGACCTCAAGGAGAACGGCGGGTACCACGCCGCTCGCGAGGAGCAGGCCCACCAGGAGTCCCGCATCCGCCACCTGCAGGAGCTGCTGCGCGCGGCCAAGGTGGGCGAGGCCCCGGCCAACGACGGTGTCGCGGAGCCCGGCAAGATTCTCACCGTGCGTTACGACGGCGACGACGAGGACGAGAAGTTCCTGCTCGCCACCCGCGAAGAAGGCGCCGAGGGCGCCCTCGACGTGTACTCCCCGGAGTCCCCGCTCGGCCGCGCCCTGCTCGGCGCGAAGGAGGGCGAGGCCCGCGAGTACGAGTTGCCCAACGGCAATACCCAGAAGGTGACCCTGGTCAAGGCGGTGCCCTACACCGGCTGACCCGCCGCGCCTCCCCGGACCTGAAAAATGCACGCCCGGCCGTGAGCTATGCCCATGGCCGGGCGCGCATGTTTCCGGCTAGCTTCGAAGCAAAGCTTTGGGAGGCAGTTTTGAGCGACTTACCAGTTTGCGGGACCTGCGGGACCCAGTACGCGACGCCACAGACGGAATGCCAGATCTGCGAGGACGAACGCCAGTACGTCCCCCAATCCGGCCAGACCTGGACCTCTCTCGCCGCCATGCGCGCCGGTGGGCAGTATTCGGCGCGCATCGAACACCCGGGCGAAGGGCTGATCGAAATCGGCACCGAGCCCCGGTTCGGCATCGGCCAGCGCGCGCTGCTGGTCCAGGCCGCCTCGGGCAACTTCCTCTGGGACTGCGTGACCTACCTCGACGACGAGATCGTCGCGGCGGTCGAGGCGGTGGGCGGCATCACCGGCCTGGCGATCAGCCACCCGCACTACTACTCGACCATGGTGGAGTGGGCCAAGACCTTCGACGTGCCGATCCACCTGCACGAGAAGGACCAGGCGTGGATCGGGCGCACCGACGACTCGATCGAGCTGTGGAGCGGCGAGAGCAAGCAGATCGCCGACGACCTCACGCTGATCAACCTCGGCGTGCACTTCGCCGGCAGCACCGTGCTCCACTGGCGCGACGGCGCCGAGGGCAAGGGCGCGCTGCTCACCGGCGACATCGTGCAGGTCATCCCCGACCGCAAGTTCGTCGGCTTCATGTACAGCTACCCCAACCTGATCCCGGAGCGGCCGAGCATCGTCAAGCGCGCCGCCGAGATCCTCGAGCCGTACCGGTTCGAGAAGCTGCACGGCGCCTGGTGGAACTCCTCCATCAACGCCGACGCGCACGGCATCGTGCAGCGGTCGGCGAAGCGCTACCTCGAGCACGCCCGCGACTGAGCTACGCCCCTCGCGCGGTGCGTTCCAGCAGGGGGCGCACCCGCGGGGGAACGGGCGTGGACAACGCGATCGAGGTGGAGGTCCGCAGCACGTCCGGCACGCCGACCACCTCGTCGATCACCCGTTGCAGGTCGTCGTTGTCGCGGGCCACCATGCGGACGAACAGGTCGCCCTGGCCGGTGGTCGCGTGCACCTCGCACACCTCGTCGATGGCGGCCAGCGCCGCCGCCACCTCGGTCCGGCGGCCCTGGGCGATCTCCAGCCAGGCGAACGCGGTCAGGCCGTAGCCCATCGCGCCGAGGTCCAGTTCCGGCGGGAAGCCGCCGAGCACGCCCTTCGCCGCCAGCCGGTCCAGCCTGGCCTGCACGGTGCCGCGGGCCACCCCGAGCCGGCGCGCGCATTCGAGCACCCCGAGGCGCGGGGCATCGGTGAGCAGCAGGAGCAGGCGCGCGTCGAGGTCGTCGAGGGCGTCTTCGGGCATCGGCGATCTCCCCTGCGCAGGTTGTCCACTCTGACCGGCAGTCCACTGGTTTCCTTGAGCATACTGCCCAGCGATTCCGGGGACTGTTGCTCATCTTGCCCGCTGGGCTGATGCTCAGTGGCATGACGCACACACTCGACCCACAAGGCTCCATGGACGACGTCAGCTATGACCAGCTGCGTCAGCTCGTCGGCCTCGTCGACCACGACGCGTCGGCCGACCCGTTCCCGGTGAAGGCCATGGACGCGGTGGTCTTCATCTCCGGCAACGCCACGCAGACCGCGTGGTTCTACCAGGTCGCCTTCGGCATGCAGCTGGTCGCCTACTCCGGCCCCGAGACCGGCAACGCCGACCGCAAGTCGTTCGTGCTCAAGTCCGGCTCGGCGCGGTTCGTCATCAACGGCGGCGTCAAGCCCGACTCCGCCCTGCTCGACCACCACCGCCGCCACGGCGACGGCGTCACCGACCTCGCCCTCGAAGTCGCCGACGTCGACAAGTGCGTCGAGCACGCCCGCGCCCAGGGCGCCACCGTGCTCGAAGAGCCCTATGAGATCTCCGACGAGCACGGCACCGTGCGCATCGCCTCGATCGCGACCTACGGCGAAACCCGCCACTCGCTGATCGACCGCTCCCGCTACACCGGCCCCTACCTGCCCGGTTACGTGGCTCGCGAGAGCACCGTCAAGCGGCCCGAGGGGGCGCCGAAGCGGCTGTTCCAGGCCGTCGACCACTGCGTGGGCAACGTCGAGCTGGGCAAGATGGACTACTGGGTCGACTGGTACCACCGCGTCATGGGCTTCGTGAACATGGCCGAATTCGTCGGCGACGACATCGCCACCGAGTACTCGGCGCTGATGAGCAAGGTGGTGTCGAACGGCAACCACCGGGTGAAGTTCCCGCTGAACGAGCCGGCGGTGGCGAAGAAGAAGTCGCAGATCGACGAGTACCTCGAGTTCTACGACGGCGCCGGTTGCCAGCACATCGCCCTGGCCACCAACGACATCATCACCACCGTCACCGCCATGCGCAACGCGGGCGTCGAATTCCTCGACACCCCGGACTCGTACTACGACGACCCGGAGCTGCGGGCGCGGATCGGCAAGGTGCGCGTGCCGATCGAGACGCTGAAGGAGCACCGCATCCTGGTCGACCGCGACGAGGACGGTTACCTGCTGCAGATCTTCACCAAGCCCATCGGCGACCGCCCCACGGTGTTCTACGAACTCATCGAACGCCACGGCTCGCTGGGCTTCGGCAAGGGCAACTTCAAGGCGTTGTTCGAGGCCATCGAGCGCGAACAGGAACGCCGCGGCAACCTCTGACCGCACCGGATCCGGCAAGGGCATCGCTCGCACCCGCGGGCGATGCCCTTGCCCGTTCCGGGGTCACACGACGGTGAACCCGGCGCGCTGGAGTTCGGTGCCGACTTCGGCGCAGTGTTCCGGACCCCGCGTCTCCAGGTTCAGCGAGACCTCGACCTCCCCCAGCCGCAGGGCGCCCGAGATGCGCGAGTGCTCCACGTCGACCACGTTCGCACCCAGTTCGCTCACCTTCGACAGCACCCCGGCCAGCGAACCCGGGCGGTCCGGGACCCGCAGGCGCAGCTTCAGGTAGCGGCCACCGGCGGTCATGCCGTGCTGGATGATCTGCAACAACAGCAGCGGGTCGACGTTCCCGCCGGAGAGCACCGCCACGATCGGCGGCTCGAACGCACCCGGGTGCTGGAGCAGCGCCGCCACTGCCGCCGCGCCGGCGGGTTCGACGATGAGCTTCCGCCGTTCCAGGCACAGCAGCACCGCCCGCGAGAGCGATTCCTCGGTCACCGTGACCACGTCGTCCACCATGCGGGACACGTGGGCGTAGCTGACCGGCCCCGGTTCGCCGACCGCGATGCCGTCGGCCATGGTGCTCGTCGACGTCAGCCGCACCGGTTTCCCGGCGGCCAGCGAGACCGGGAACGCGGCCGCGTTCTCCGCCTGCACGCCGACCACCTTCACCGACGGCCGCACCGCCTTCACCGCCGACGCCACCCCGCCGACCAGGCCACCGCCTCCGGTGGCGACCAGGATGGTGGCCACGCCGGGCACCTGTTCGAGCACCTCCAGCCCGACCGTGCCCTGCCCGGCGATGACGTCCGGGTGGTCGAACGGGTGGATGAACACCGCGCCGGTCTGCTCGGCGAAGGCCACCGCCTCGGCCAGCGTCTCCTCCAGCACCGCCCCGTGCAGGTGCACGTCGGCGCCATAACCCCTGGTCGCAGCCAGTTTGGGCAGGGGAACGCGTTCGGGCATGAACACCGTGGACTTCGCGCCGAGCAGGGCCGCGGCCAGCGCCACGCCCTGGGCGTGGTTGCCCGCGCTGGCGGCGACCACCCCGCGCCCGCGTTCGTCCTCGCTCAGCCCGTGGATGCGGGTGTAGGCGCCGCGGATCTTGAACGACCCGGTGCGCTGGAGGTTCTCGCACTTGAGGTGGACGGGACCGCCGTGGAGCCTGCGCAGGTCGCGCGCGTGCTCCATCGGGGTCTTGCGGACCACACCGGCCAACAGGGTACGGGCCGCTTCGATCCGGTCGAGATCAACCAGTTGCATGCCTCGGGATCATGCCAGCTTCCCGGCTTCGACAGAGGAGTTCGGCCGGACCGGGTACCCTGAACTCGTCACCGGTTTTCCACAGGGAGTGAAAGCATGTCACGGGTGTCCACCGCGGGCCGGTCGGTCGGTGTGCTGCCCCTGATCGCCGGCGTCGCCTCGGCCATCGCGCTCACCGGCGCGGCCTTCTACACCGTGGACGCCGCCGCCTGCGGAGACCCGGGCCAGTACATCCGCCACGACGACCACATCGAGCTGGTCGGTGGCTGCGTGGACGGCGCCTCGCTCCCGAGTTCCCCGGAGCGGACCGGCAACGAGGCCGTCCACCAGAACTACCGCCCCTAGGCGCTTTTCTCCAGGCCGGTCACGCTCGCCCCCCCTTCGCGCGCGCAGGCGGTCCGAGCGGACTGGCCGGGCAGCGCTCAGCCGAGCGCCTTCAGCAGGTCGTCCAGCAGGTCGCGGCTGTCTTCGATGCCGACGGACAGGCGCAGCAGTTCCGCGGGCACCTGCAGGGTCGAGCCGACCACGCTGGCGTGGGTCATCCGGCCGGGGTGCTCGATCAGCGACTCGATGCCGCCGAGCGACTCGGCGAGGATGAACAGTTCGGTCCGCGCGGCGGTGTCCAGCGCGGCCTGCTCCCCGTCGGCGTGGGTGAACGAGATCATGCCGCCGAACCGGCGCATCTGCTTCGCCGCGATCTCGTGGCCGGGGTGCTCGGGCAGGCCCGGGTAGTAGACCTTGGCCACCTTCGGGTGCGCGGCCAGCGCGTTCGCGATCAGCTCGGCGTTGTCGCAGTGCCGTTCCATGCGCACGGCGAGCGTCTTCAGCCCGCGCAGGGTGAGGAAGGCGTCGAACGGGCCGGGTACCGCGCCCGCGGTGTTGCGCAAGAAGAAGAGCTGCTCACGCAGCTCGTCCTCGTTGGTGATGACCGCGCCCCCGACCACATCCGAGTGGCCGCCCAGGTACTTCGTGGTGGAGTGCAGCACGATGTCCGCGCCGAGCGAGAGCGGGTTCTGCAGGTACGGGGTGGCGAAGGTGTTGTCCACCACGAGCCGCGCGCCCGCCGAGTGCGCCAGGCCGGACAGCGCGGCGATGTCGGCGATGCCGAGCAGCGGGTTGGTCGGCGACTCGCACCAGACCAGCTTGGTCTCCGGGCGGATCGCCGCCCGCACCTCGTCGAGGTCGGACAGGTGGGCCACGGTGTAGTCGACGCCCCAGTGCGACAGCACCTTGTCGATCAGCCGGAAGGTGCCGCCGTAGGCGTCGTCCCCGAGCACGAGGTGGTCGCCGGGGCGGAGCACGGTGCGCAGCACGGCGTCGGTGGCGGCCATGCCGGAGGCGAAGGCGAGCGCGTGGCGGGCGCCTTCCAGGGAGGCCAGCGCCTGCTCGAGCGCGGTGCGCGTGGGGTTGGCGGTGCGCGAGTACTCGTAGTCGCCCTCGCGGGTACCGCCCACGCCGTCCTGGGCGTAGGTCGAGGTCTGGTAGATCGGCACGATGACCGCGCCGGTACGCGGATCGGGCTGCTGCCCCGCGTGGATCGCGCGCGTTTCGAAGCCGAACCTGAAGACGTCGTCAACCATGATCCCCAGGGTACGGCCCGCCAACAACCGTCCCGGCAGGTGGGATGATGCAGCCCGGGGTGGACGCGGTGGCACCACATCGTGGTACCACCGGGCCCGGCGAGCTCACCGGCCAGGCTGCTGCGGGTACCCCGTCGGCGGCTGCTGCGGCGGCGTGGCGCTCTGCTTGAGGTAGCGCCCGGTCGCCGGGACGGCGGCCAGCACCAGCGTGGCGATCGCGGGCACGGCCACGATGATCAGCCCGGCGATCGCGCCACCCGTCGCCACCGCACCACCGACCTCGAAGCCCGCCGAGCCGATCGCGGTCATCACGATGGACAGCACGTAGGACACCAGCACCAGCGCGCAGCCCGCCACCACCAGCCACCGGCCGGCCGGCTTCTTCATGAACAGCAGGATGGCGCCGACGAGCAACAGCACCGACTCGATCGCGGTGGTGCCGACGCCGATGTAGGTGTAGGCGGGCACGTTCCGCAGTTCGGTCAGCAGGATGATGCTCATCACCAGCGAGAACAGGCCCCACAACCCGCCGAGCACGGCCAGCACCCCGGCGGTGATCGCGGTGGCACCGCTCGGCTTCGGCTGCACACCGGGATATCCGGGCGGGCCCGCCGGGTACGGCTGCACCGGGTAGCCCCCGGAACCGGGGTACTGCGGGTACTGCGGGTGGTTCGGTTGCGTCACTGGTACTCCCCATTCACCGGCCGGGTGGCCACTCCATCGGGCGGTCAGCGTAACCGTCCTGGGTGACCCATCGATCGGTGGCGGGCACCAGTACCAGGCCCAGCGTGACGATGGCGGGCACGATGGTGATCACCAGCACCAACCCGGCCATCGCGAAGCTCGCACCCGCGGCGCTCTCGCTCAGCCCGGTCAGCCCGCTCAGGATGACCAGCAGGTAGCTCAGCAGCGCCGCGCACACCCCGGCGATGACCATCAGCCTGCCGTACGGGCGGCGGCGCAACAGCATGATCGAGCCCGGCACCAGCAACGCGGCCACCAGCAGGTTGAGCCCGATGCCGACGACCAGCTGGTACCAGCCCGCCGGGGTGGTCACCAGCCCGAACGCGGCCGCGACCAGGCCGAACAGGTGCCACAGCCCGCCGAGCAGCGCGAGCACCCCGGCAGCGACCGCGGTCCGCACGCGCTCACCACCCCTGTTGCGGCGGGTACCCCTGCGGCGGACCGTAGATCGGCTGGGCCTGCGGCTTGTAGCCGAGGTACTTGAAGGTGGGCGGCAGCACGGCGAAGACCAGCGTGAGCGGCGCCAGCACCATCAGCAGCGCCCGCAGGATGCCTTCGGTGTTGGCGAATTCGAAGACCAGCTCGAAGTACAGGCCGTACGCCCGGCCCCACAGCGCCGGCTCCAGGAAGATCGCCACCGCGCCGAGCAGGGCGCCGATCAGCAGCAGGACCGCGCCCGCGGTGGCGCGGAAGAAGGTGATCAGCGCGCCGATCAGGGCGAACACCGCGCAGCCGGTGAGCAGGGCGTAGTAGGTGAGCACCCCGCCGGGCAGGTCGCCGATGTCCACCCCGGACGGCAGGTCGATGAACAACTCGGCGAGCGGGAGGTAACCGGCGATCCCGGCGAGCAGCAGGCCGAGCACGGCCGCGATGATCGCGGTGGCCCCGCTCGGCCGGCGCTGCGGCGCGGGATAACCGCCCGGCTGCCCGGGGTAACCGGGGCCCGGCTGTGGCTGATATCCGTAGGGATTCGTCACGGGGTTCTCCCAGGTCCGTCGCGATTCCTAGGCAGCCACCCTAGCGGGCCGGAAGCGAAAAAGGGTGCCCTCGGCCGAACGGCCGAGGGCACCCTTCGGGTGTCGCCAGCTAGCTCACCACTGCTGCGGGGGCTGCTGCCCCGGCGGCGGCGGGAACGCACCGGGCTGCGGCGGCTGGCCCGGCTGCGGGAACCCACCGCTGGGCGGGCCCTGCGGCGGCTGGCCGAAGCCACCGCTCGGCGGCCCCTGCGGGGGCTGCCCGAAACCACCCGGCGGGCCCTGCGGGGGCTGGCCGAACCCGCCGTTGGGCGGACCCTGCGGCGGCGGGAACCCACCGGGACCACCGGGCGGCGGGCCGAAGCCACCACCGGGCGGCGGGCCGAAACCACCGGGGCCGCCCGGGCCACCGGGACCGCCGAAGCCGCCACCCTGACCGCCCTGGCCACCGAAGGCCGAACCGCTGTCCATGCCGATGTAGGGCCGGGTGGCCGGGAAGAAGCCGAGCACGCCGGCACCGGCCGCGAGCAGGCCGATGAACAGGTTGAACACCAGGCCACCGGCGAAGGTGTACATGGCCGCGACCACGATGGTGAAGACGATCAGCAGCCCACCGCTGCCGAGCAGCACGTACTGCGCGATCTTCTTGCGCATGAAGATCAGCGCCGCACCGGCGATCGCCCCGGCCAGGCCGAGCAGCAGGATCACCCACATGATGATCACGCCGGCGCCGACCCCGTAGTCGACCGACATGTCCTCGCAGCGGTCCTTCGCGGCGCCTGCCAGGCCGTCGCACGGCGAGGAGAGGGTGGCCACGTCGATCACGCTGATCAGGTTGAAGATCAGCGAGAGACCGGCCAGCAGCGCGAGCGCACCGGCGATGATCATCGAGATCATCTTGTTGTTGTCGCCGCCACCGCCCGGCGGCGGGCCGCCGAAACCACCGGGGGGCGGGCCGAAGCCACCCTGGCCGGGCGGCGGGCCGAAGCCGCCGGGGGGCGGGCCGAACCCACCGGGACCGCCCGGGGGCTGGCCGAACCCCGGCTGCTGCTGCCCCTGCGACGGATCGAACCCGCCGAACCCGCCGGGCTGGCCGCCGAAGGCGGCGTTCGGGTTGTCCGCCGCGCTCGGCGGCGGGGCGTACGGGATGGCTGGCGGCGGCTGCGAGCCGGGGGGCACCAGCTGGGTGGAGTCCGCGCCGGGCTCACCGCCACCCTGCACCGGGTTCACCACCTGGGTGGCTCCGGCGTCGCCGGGCTTGCCCGGCTGGACCACCTGCGTCGGCTCCGGCGCGTCGCCGAACTGGCCACCGCCTGGCTGCGGCTGGCCCGGCTGCACGACCTGGGTCGGCTCGGCCTGGCCGAACGGGTTTTCCTGCTGCGGGTTGGGACCACTCGGCGGGCCTTGAGACGGCTGCCCGCCGCCCCAAGGCTGGTCCGGTGGCTGCGGAGCACTCATGTGGGTCTTGAACCCCCTTGACGAGGACCTGGTCTGTTCACTCAACTCGCGCACACGCTATCTGATGGCGGGGTGGAGTGCGCGTAACGCCCCGACCCCGCCACCCGCGGAAACGCTCCTACCGACCAGCGAGGAAGGCGAGCAGGTCCTGCCTGGTCACGACCCCGGCGGGCTTGCCGTCGACGAGCACCAGCGCCCCGTCGGCGGCGGTCAGCGCGGTCATCGCCGAGCCGACCGGCTCGCCCGCGCCCATCGTCGGCAGCGGCGGGGACATGTGCGTCTCCAGCCGGTCGGCCAGCGCGGCCTTGCCGGTGAACAACGCGTCGAGCAGATCCCGCTCGTTGACCGCGCCGACCACCTCGGCGGCCATCACCGGCGGCTCCGCGCTGACCACGGGCATCTGGCTGACGCCGAACTCGCGCAGGATGGCCACCGCCTCGCCGACGGTCTCGCCGGGGTGGCTGTGCACCAGGTCGGGCAGGGAGCCGTCCTTGCGGCGGAGCACGTCACCGACGGTGGCGCCGGTGGAGTCCGGGGGCAGGAAGCCGTAGGAGGCCATCCACGAGTCGTTGAACACCTTGGTCAGGTAACCGCGGCCGCTGTCGGGCAGCAGCACCACGATCACGTCGTCCTCGGTGCACCGCTCGGCCAGCTCCAGCGCGGCGGCCACGGCCATGCCGCAGGAGCCGCCGACCAGCAGGCCCTCCTCGCGGGCCAGGCGGCGGGTGGTGTGGAAGGAGTCGGCGTCGGAGACCGGGATGATCTCGTCGGCCACCGACCGGTCGTAGGTCTCCGGCCAGAAGTCCTCGCCGACGCCCTCGACCAGGTACGGCCGCCCGGACCCGCCCGAGTAGACCGAGCCCTCCGGGTCCGCGCCGATGACCTTCACCCGGCCGTCGCTGACCTCCTTGAGGTAGCGCCCGGTGCCGGAGATGGTGCCGCCGGTGCCGACCCCGGTGACGAAGTGGGTGATCCGGCCGTCGGTCTGCCGCCACAGCTCCGGGCCGGTCGAGTGGTAGTGGCTGGCCGGGTTCTCCGGGTTGGCGTACTGGTTGGGCTTCCAGGCGCCCTCGATCTCGTTGACCAGGCGGTCGGAGACGTTGTAGTAGGACTCCGGGTGCTCCGGCGCGACGGCGGTCGGGCAGACCACCACCTCGGCGCCGTAGGCCTTGAGCACGTTGCGCTTGTCCTCGCTGACCTTGTCCGGGCAGACGAACACGCACTTGTAGCCCTTGCGCTGGGCCACCATGGCCAGCCCGACGCCGGTGTTGCCCGAGGTCGGCTCGACGATCGTGCCGCCGGGCTTCAGCTCGCCCGAGCGTTCGGCCGCCTCGACCATGCGCAGCGCGATGCGGTCCTTGACGCTCCCGCCGGGGTTGACGTACTCGACCTTGGCCAGCACCAGCGGCTTGAGGCCGTCGGCCAGCGCGTTCAGCTTCACCAGCGGCGTGTTGCCCACCAGGTCGACGATGTGTTCGGCGTACTCCACTCCCGGCTCCTGTTCTGCGGAAAGGCGCGCCCGGTCGGGGCACGCCTACACCCTAACCGGAGCGGGGCTTGCCCTCCGGCGCTGAGCGTGCAGGATGGGGTGAGCGCTCGCTTAGTTGACCAGAAGGAGTCCCACCATGCCCGAAGCCGTGATCGTGTCCACCGCGCGTTCCCCGATCGGGCGTGCCAACAAGGGGTCGCTGGTGAACCTGCGGCCCGACGACCTGACCGTGCAGATGGTGCGGGCCGCGCTGGACAAGGTGCCGCAGCTCGACCCCACCGCGATCGAGGACCTGATGCTCGGCTGCGGCCTGCCCGGCGGCGAGTCCGGGTTCAACATGGGCCGCGCGGTGGCCGTGGAGCTGGGTTACGACCACCTGCCCGGCTGCACCGTCACCCGGTACTGCTCGTCCAGCCTGCAGACCACCCGGATGGCGCTGCACGCGATCAAGGCCGGTGAAGGTGACGTGTTCATCTCGGCCGGGGTGGAGACCGTCTCGCGGTTCTCCAAGGGCAGCTCGGACTCGTGGCCGGACACGCACAACCCGCTGTTCGCCGAAGCCGAGGCCCGCACCAAGGCGACCGCCGAGCAGGGCGCGGACAGCTGGACCGATCCGCGTGAGAACGGGCAGCTGCCCGACGTCTACATCGCGATGGGCCAGACCGCGGAGAACCTGGCGCGGCTGAAGAACGTCTCGCGCGAGGAGATGGACGAGTTCGGCGTCCGGTCGCAGAACCTGGCCGAGAAGGCGATCGCCGACGGCTTCTGGGCCAAGGACATCACGCCGGTGACCCTGCCGGACGGTTCGGTGCTGGCCAAGGACGACGGCCCGCGCGCCGGGGTCACGCTGGAGGGCGTGTCCGGGCTGAAGCCGGTGTTCCGCCCGGACGGCCGGATCACCGCGGGCAACTGCTGCCCGCTCAACGACGGGGCCGCGGCGCTGGTGATCATGTCCGACACCAAGGCGAAGGAACTGGGCATCACGCCGCTGGCGCGGATCGTGTCGACCGGGGTTTCCGGGTTGTCGCCGGAGATCATGGGTTACGGGCCGGTGGAGGCTTCGCAGCGGGCGCTGGCGCGGGCCGGGCTGTCGATCGGCGACATCGACCTGGTGGAGATCAACGAGGCGTTCGCGGCGCAGGTCATCCCGTCCTACAAGGACCTCGGGATCGACCTGGAGCGGCTGAACGTCAACGGCGGCGCGATCGCGGTCGGGCACCCGTTCGGCATGACCGGGGCCCGGATCACCACCACGCTGATCAACTCGCTGCAGCACCACGACAAGCAGTTCGGCCTGGAAACCATGTGCGTCGGCGGCGGCCAGGGCATGGCGATGGTCCTGGAGCGCCTCAGCTGAGCCGGTGACGGGGGCGCGGCACGGTCCGCGCACCCGTCGCGGTCAGCGGGCTCAGCAGATCGAGTCGGCGGGTTTCGGGTTGCCGAGGCCGAACAGCGGGCGCAGCTTCAGCCCGATCCAGGTGCCGCCGAGGGCGAACAGGCCCCACAGCCAGCCGTGCAGGCTGCCCACCGAGATGCCGCCGAGGTAGGCGCCGATGTTGCAGCCACCGGCCAGCCGCGCGCCGATGCCCATCAGCACCCCGCCGAGCACCGCGGCCAGCGCGGTGCGCCACGGGATCTGGCTGTGGATCTTCCACGCCCCGGCCGCGGCGGCGGCGATCGCGGCGCCGAGGATGATGCCGACGTTGGTCAGCGTGGTCTTGTCCGTCCACACCGGACTCGCCAGCGCCTTGGCGTTGCCGGTGCTCTGCCAGAACTCCCACGCTTCCGGGTGCAGTCCGAACAACTGCAGCAGTTTCGCGCCCCACAGGGCGAAGGCGAAGGTGACGCCCCAGATCCCGCCGGAGACCAGGAAAACCGCACCGGCGAGCACACCGAGCACCACCGCGCCGACCAGGATCGGCCACGAACCGCGCAGGATCCTGGCGTAGCCGCGGGCGGTCGGCACGGTGCCGACCGGCGGCGGGTTCCGCCGCGCCTGCACCAGTTTCGTGGCGTAGACGATGGCCGCCAGCACGGCGATGGTGATCAGCCACGAGCCGAACCAGCCGACGTGGTCGGCCAGCAGCACCCCCGGCAGCGCGGGCCAGCCGTCGAACAACGGGAACGCCCAGGTGTAGAGCACCGAACCGGCGACGAAACCACCCAGCGTCAGCACGATCGCCGACTGCCCCGAACCGACCGCGAACAACGTGCCGGACGCGCAGGCACCGCCCAGCTGCATGCCGATCGCGAAGAGCACCGCCCCGGCGAACAACGCGAGCCCGATCGGGCCGCCGGTGGCCTTCGGCACCGACCCGAACAACCCGGAGCCGGTGGAGACGATCAACGCGATCAACGTGGCCGCGGTGCCGAGCAGCAGGGTGTGCGCCCGCAATCCCTGCCCGTTGCCGACGGCGATCAGCTGCCGCCACGCCGAGGTGAAGCCGAAGCGGGAGTGGAACAGGGCCAGCCCCAGGCCGAGCCCGAGGGCCAGCAGCACGCCGGACTTCGCGCCGAAGGAGGCCCAGACGTACCAGGTCAGGCCGACCGCGAGCAGGCTCGCCACGGCCAGCGGGACCACGCGCACCGGTTCTTCCGGAGCGGGTTCCGGGGCGGCGCAGGAGGTGGGGAAGGTGGAGGACACTTCGGACTCGGTCGGCACGCCCCGAAGGTAGGTGGCGGGTGCGTTCCGTGGCACCCCGTCTCACAGAGTGCGACGAGGTGCCACGGGTGACTACGCCTGGATCGAGCGGAAGCAGAGCGTGAGCGCCGGCTGCGGGTAGGTCAGCACCTTCTCCGCCTCCGTGCCCTCGCACAGCGCCTCGTCGGCCGAGCCCTCGGCGACCTTCAGGAATTCCACCTCGGCGCTCGGGTCGGTGCACGGCACGCGCTTGTAACCGGCCTCACCCGCGCTGAAGTTCGCCATGCACTCGCCCTGCTTGACGTTGAGCACCAGGCAGAGCTTGTAGGAACCGCGGCCGCTGACGGTGTACTCGTCGTAGGTGCCGCCCGCCGGGCAGCTGCCACCGCTGCTGTCGAGCTTGGCGCCGATCTTCAGGTTCGCCTCCGGCGCGCCGCAGTCGGCCTTCGCCGGCTCCGAGCCGGAGGTGAACTCGGTGACGTTGAGGCAGTCACCGACGTTGGAGGTGGCGGGCGAACCGAGGAAGTTCACGATGCCGATGATGCCGCCGACGACCACCACGAGCACCGGGATGCCGATCTTGAGCAGCAGGCCGAGGGCCTTGTTCTTCTTCGGCGGCGCCGGCGGCGGCGCGCCGAAACCGCCTTCCAGCTGCCCGGGCGGCGGGCCGTACGGACCCGGCTGGGCCTGGGGCTGGGACGGCGGAGGGGGGACACTCACGGGTGCCTCACAATGCTGAGAAAACGAAACGGGACCCGGGGTATCTACCACCGCCGCCCCACCGCGCACCCGGCTTTCGGGAAAACGGGGAGCAAAAAGAAACGGACGGCACCGGTGCGGTGCCGTCCGTTCACCCTCCGCTGCCGCGGGGTCAGTCGCTCTGCAGGTACGAGAGCAACCGCAGGATCTCCAGGTACAGCCAGACCAGCGTGGTCATCAGGCCGAACGCGGCGAACCACGCCCACTTGGCAGGCATGCCCTCGCGGATCATGCGGTCCGCCTGGTCGAAGTCGAGCAGGAAGCTGAACGCCGCGATGCCGATCACCACGAGGCTGAAGATGATCGCGATCGGCCCGCCGTCGCGCAGCGGGTTGAAGCCGAAGAAGCTGGTCACCAGGTTGACCAGCATCAGGATCGCGGCGCCGACGACGGCCCCGATGATCCACTTGGTCAGCTTGGGGGTGACCTTCACCGCACCGGTCTTGTAGACCACCAGCATGGTGACGAACACCCCGGCGGTGCCGATGATGGCCTGCAGCGCGATGCCCGGGTAGAGCATTTCGAACAGCCCGGAGATCGCCCCGAGGAACACACCCTCGGCGGCCGAGTAGGCCAGCGTCAGCGGCCCGCTCGGCTTCTGCTTGAAGATGATCACCAGCGAGATCACCAGGCCGACGAGCATGCCGCCGAGCATCGCGCCGAGGATCGGGCCCATGGCGTTGGCGGCGGCCTGGGACTGCGCCCAGATCGCGGTGATGATGCCGGTGATGAGCGCCACGCCGAGGCTCATCCCGGTCTTGATGACGACGTCGTCGACGGTCATGGGCCGGTCGGCGGAGCCGGCCGGGGCCTGCGGCGGGCCGTAGCCGGGCACGCCACCCTGCGGCTGGCCGAAGCCCATGTTCGGCCCGTACTGGGTTCCGCCGCCGCCAACGGGCAGCCGCCGGAACGCGGGGTTGCTGCTGGAACGCACCTGATCCTCCTGGATCTACTGGCACCTTGCATCGGGTACAACGACCGCGTGTGCCGGCCGGTTCCCGTCGGGTAAAGACAACTTTACTCACACCGGCGGGTGCCGGTGCAGCACACACTAGGGACCTTCGATCACGGTTGTACCCCGGATGCGGTGGCACAATGCCCGCTGGCGGTGTTCCGGCGGGATTCTCGAGGTTCTTCGGAGGAGAAATGGCGACCTTCCTGGTGACCGGGGCCACCGGCCTGATCGGCCGCCACTTCACCCGGCTGCTGCTCACCCGCGCCGAAGTCGACGCGGTCACGCTGGTCGTCCGCGAGTCCTCGCGCGAGCGGCTGGCCGCGCTGGTGGACGGCTGGCCGCACGCCGAACGCGTGACCCTGGTCACCGGCGACCTCACCGAACCGCTGCTCGGCCTGGACGAGGCGACCCGCGACGACCTGCGCGGGGAGGTCGACCACCTGGTGCACCTCGCCGCGCTCTACGACCTCACCGCCGACGACGAGGAGAGCACCCGCGCCAACGTCCTGGGCACCCAGCAGGTGCTCGCGCTGGCCGCCGACCTGCGGGCGGGCCGCCTGCACCACGTGTCCTCGGTGGCCGTGGCCGGGGACCACGAGGGCGTGTTCACCGAGGAGATGTTCGACGCCGGCCAGCGCCTGCCGACCCCGTACCACCGCACCAAGTTCGAGGCCGAGCGCCTGGTCCGCGCGCAGCACGAGGTGCCGTACCGGATCTACCGCCCGGCCGCGGTGGTCGGGCACTCGCGCACCGGCGAGATGGACAAGGTCGACGGCCCGTACTACCTCTTCCCCGCCATCGCGCGGCTGACCTCGCTGCCCAGCCTGCCGCTGGTCGGCCCGGACATCGGCGACACCAACCTGGTCCCGGTCGACTACGTGGCCGCCGCGCTGGTCGAGCTGAGCCTCCGGCCCGGCCTCGACGGTCAGGTCTTCCACCTGGTCAACCCCGAACCGCAGCCGGTCACCGAGGTCTACAACGCCTTCGCCAAGGCGGCCGGGGCGCCGCTGATCACCACCGAACTGGACGACCGGCTCTCCCGCGGCGTGCTGAAGCTGGTGAAGTTCAGCGAGCACATCCCCGGCGTGTCGATCGCGCGTGACGCGGTGCTCGAACGGCTCGGCATCCCGCCGGTCCTGCTGGACACGCTGACCTTCCCGTCGGTGTTCTCCTCGGCGGGCACGCGCAAGGCGCTGGCCGGGTCCGGCGTGGAGGTGCCGCGGCTGGCGGACTACGCACCCGCGCTGTGGCGCTACTGGCGCGAGCACCTCGACCCGTTCCGCGCGCGCAGGCACGGCCCGCGCGGCGAACTGGACGGCCGCCGGGTGATCATCACCGGCGCGTCGTCCGGCATCGGCCGGGCGACCGCGCTGAAGGTCGCCGAGCAGGGCGGGGTGCCGCTGCTGGTGGCCCGGCGGCAGCACGAACTGGAGGAGGTCCGCGCCGAGATCGTCGCCGCGGGCGGGCACGCCTCGGTGTACCCGGCGGACCTGACCGACGAGGAGTCGGTGCGCAAGGCGGTCGACGCCATGCTCGCCGAGCACGGCCGGATCGACATGCTGGTGAACAACGCCGGCCGGTCCATCCGCCGCTCGATCAAGCTGTCCTACGACCGCTTCCACGACTACGAGCGCGCGATGGCGATCAACTACTTCGGCGCGGTGCGGCTCATCCTCGCCGTGCTGCCGCACATGTCCGAGCGCAAGTTCGGGCACATCGTGAACGTCTCGTCGATCGGCGTGCAGGGCATCGCGCCGCGCTTCTCCGCCTACGCCGCCTCGAAGGCCGCGCTCGACTACTTCTCCCGCATCGCCGCCACCGAAACCCACGGCGACGGGATCACCTTCACCACCATCCACATGCCACTCGTGCGCACGCCGATGATCCGCCCGACCAAGCTCTACGACGCGTTCCCGGCAAAATCACCCGATCAGGCGGCGGACATGGTGCTGAAGGCGCTGAAGGAGCGCCCGAAGCACATCGGCACCCCGATCGGCCAAGCCATCGGGCTGGCCTACACGCTCACCCCCGGGCTCACCGATGCCGTGGCGTACCAGGGTTTCCGCATCTTCCCCGACTCCGCGGCGGCGGGCGGCTCCGGTGGCGGGCTGAAGCTCGGCCGCGGCGAACGCCACCTGTCCAGGGCGGCCACCGCACTCGCTCGGCTGACCAAGGGATTCCACTGGTAGGGCAGGTCGAACGCGGGCGGGCTCGGCGGCGCGGGTAACGTCGGGAGCATGGCTGGAAGTGCTGGACGGTCCTCCGAACGCGAAACCGGGTTCCTGCCCCTCCGTCGTGAATACGGACAGGCGTGGCACGGGTTCGACCGCAGTCAGGTGCTGCAGTACCTCGACCACGTCGAGGCGCAGGTGCGGCGGATCATGGCCGAGCGCGATTCGGCCCTGGCGCAGGCCAGCACCATGTCCAGGGAGCTGGAGAACGCCCGGCACGAGATGAGCAAGCTGCACTCGCGCATCGAGGAGCTGAAGAAGCCGCCGGAGCGGCTCGAGGACCTCGACGAGCGGATGCAGCGCACGGTGAAGCTGGCCCAGATGCGGGCCGAGGAGATCACCCAGCGCGCGAAGGTGGCCGCCGAGAGCCACTGGACCGCGACCACCGAGGCCGCGGACAAGCTCCGCGAGCGCTACACCAAGCTGCTGGCCGAAGTGGACAAGCAGGCCGACGCCATCCAGCGCGAGCAGCGCGCCGCGCTGGACGCCACCCGCGCCGAGGTGCAGCGCCTGACCGTGGACGCCACCCGCCACCGCGAGCGGCTGGACATCGAGGCCGAGCGCAAGCGGCGGTCGATGGAGATGGAGTTCGACGCCAAGCTGGCCGCCGACCACGCGGCGCTGGAGAAGCACGTGGCCGACCAGCGCTCGGCGAGCAAGCAGCAGGCCGAGCGGCGGCTGGCCGAAGCCACCGCCGAGGCCAAGCGGCGGCTCGACGAGGCCACCGCCGAAGCCAAGCGCCTGGTCGACGAGGCCACCCGCGACGCCGAGCGCCGCACCACCGAGGCGACCACCAAGGTCAACCGGCTCTCCGAGCTGCAGCAGCAGGCGCTCGCCCGGCTGCGTGCGGCCGACGAGGTGCTCAGCCGCAACGCCGAGGCGCTCGACCCGATCGAGGACGAGCAGGACGAGGCGATCACCGCCCCCGCCGACGCCGGCGCGGCCACCGCCGCCACCGATCCGGAGAAGACCAAGGAGGTCAGGCCCGCCCCGGCGCCCAACGGGAACGGCAACGGCGTCAAGCAGGCACCGGAGAAGGCGAGCGCGTCGCAGTGAGCGCCGCCGGCGGGAAGTCCACGTAACCGGACAGCGCGGACCCGTAGTGGTCCTGCTCGTCCACCTGCACCAGCGGCGCCCCGGTGGCGAACCGCGACGGCAGGTCCGGGTTGCCGATGAACAGCCTGCCGAAGGAGACCACGTCGGCCAGCCCGGCCTCGACCAGCCGTTCCCCGGCGGCCCGGCCGGACGGCGGGCCCTGGTGCAGGTTGCCGATGAGCAGCCGGTCCCAGTGCGGCCGCAGTTCGGGGAACACCCGGTCCTCGGTGGCCACCACGTGCAGGTAGGCCAGGCCGATCCGGTCGAATTCGCCGAGCAGTTCGCGGTAGACGGCCGGCCAGTCGGCTTCGACCAGGTCGTTCTCCGGGTTTCCCGGCGAGATCCGGTAGCCCACCCGGGCGGCGCCGATCGCCGCGGCCACGGCTTCGGTGACCTCCAGCGGGAAGCGGATCCGGTCGCGGTAGCGGTCGGTGCGCAGGTTGGTGTTGTCGGCGAGGAACTCGTGCAGCAGGTAGCCGTTGGCGCCGTGGATCTCGACGCCGTCGAAACCGGCGTCGACCGCGTTGCGCGCGGCCGTCGCGAAGTCCTCGGCCAGCCGCGTCAGTTCCCCGGTGGTCAGCGCCCGCGGCGTGGTCGTCGCGGTCCAGCCGCCCCGGACGTAGACCCGGCCTTCGGCTCGCACGGCTGACGGCGCGACGGGCGGCTCACCGATCAGGGACGGGTGGCTGACCCGCCCGGCGTGCCACAACTGGGCGAAGATCCGCCCGCCCGCGGCGTGCACGGCGGTGGTCACCTCACGCCACCGGTCGACCTGCGCGGCGGTGGCGATCCCCGGCACGCCGGGGGTGCTCTTGCCGGCGAGCACCGGCCAGATCCCCTCGGTCACGATCAACCCGGCACTGGCGCGCTGGGCGTAGTAAAGGCTGGTCAGCGGATGGGGCACCCCGGTGGTGTCGTCGGCGCGACCCCGGGTCATCGGGGCCATCGCGACGCGGTTCGGCAGGGTCAGCGCGCCGTCCCGGTAGGGGCGCAGCAGGGGGCTTGCAGTAGGCATGACGCGAAGCTAAACCCTCACACCGGCGTGAGGGTCAAGCTAATCTGCTCCCATGAGGATCGGTGACCTGTCCCGGCGGACCGGGGTCAGCGTGCGGGCCCTGCGGTACTACGAAGAGGAGCACCTGCTCAAGCCCGGCCGGGACGCCAACGGCTACCGCTGCTTCCAGGAGAGCGACGTGGCCAAGGTCGTGCAGATCCAGCTGTTCTACTCGGCCGGGTTGTGCAGCAGCAAGATCGCGCAGCTGCTGCCGTGCGTGGAGGGCACCGCGGAGTACATCGTGCCGGGGCCCGCGCTGGCGAAGGACCTCGAGGTGGCGAAGCAGCGGATCCGCGGGCAGATCGCCGAACTGGAGACCTCGCTGGGCATCCTCGAACGCGTGCTGGCCGCGTCGAACGGCTCCGCCGACCGCTGCGTGCCGGTCACCCGCGGGCCGTGCGGTGCGGTCGAGGTGAACATTAGTTGAGCTACGCTGGCCGGGTGACCGTCGCTCCGGAACTGACCATCGGCGAGCTGGTCGAGCGCTGCGGGGTACCGGCGTCGGCCCTGCGGTTCTACGAGCGCGAAGGGCTGATCCGGAGCCGGCGCACCAGCGGCAACCAGCGGCGCTACGGCAGGCACGTGCTCCGGCGGGTGGCGTTCATCCGGGCGTCGCAGAGCGTGGGCATCCCGCTCGCGGTGATCCGCGAGGTGCTCGGCTTCCTGCCCGCGGATTCCCCGCCCACCAAGGAGTTCTGGGAACGGGCGTCGGCGTGCTGGCGGGCGGAGCTGAACTCCCGCATCGAGAAGATGGAGCGGATGCGGGACCGCTTCACCGAGTGCATCGGCTGCGGCTGCCTGTCGTTCGACCAGTGCCAACTGATCAACCCGGGGGACCGGCTGGCCGTGCACGGTCCCGGACCCCGCCGTCTTCTGCAACCCTGAGGCGGTCAGTCAGCCGGAGCACTGGAGCACGTCGTGAACGAGGAGCACACCGAGCAGCGGAACCTCGAGGAAAGGCGGCGCCGCGCCGACGAACGCGACCGGGTCGCCGACGAGCGGGAGAGGCTGGCCGACGAACGGGAAGAAGCCGCGGACCGCCGTGAGGAAGCCGCCGACCAGCGTGAAGCGGACGCCGACGAGCGCCAGGAGCACCTCGGCGAACTGCAGCGGCGACTGGAGGGGCGCGCTGGTCAGCGGCACGGGGATTCGGAGCATCGGCACGAGGTCAGCGCGGAGTCGATCCGGCTGGCCCGCGCCGCGATAGCACGCTCGGAGCAGCAGCTCGACCGCACGGAAGCCGCCATCGACCATAGCGGGCGCCGCATGGCCCGCCACCAGGCCGAGATCGACCGCGAGGTGGCCAAGAGCGAAGAACGGCTGGACGAGACCTGACCGACGGCTTTACCGGCGTGTCCCGGCGTGGTTCACTCGAGATTTGGGAGCGCTCCCAGAACTCGGAGGGACAGTCATGCGGAAACTCGCCGGAGCTCTGGTGCTCGCCTGCGCCGCGACCACCACCACCGTGACCACCACCCCCGCCGAAGGGGCCGGGTGCACCGCGGTCGTCTGCGAGGACTTCGAGGCGATGACCACCCCCGGCGGCCGGTGGACGGTCGGCGCGCCGAACTGCCAGGGCACCGGCACGGTCACCATCGACCCCACCGTCGCGCACACCGGCAGCCGGTCGGCGAAGGTCAGCGGCGGCGGCAACTACTGCAACCACATCTTCCTCGGCACCGGCCTCGCCGACGTGACCACCGGCAGCACCCTCCACGGCCGCTTCCACCTCCGCCACACCACTCCCCTGCCCCAGGCGCACGTCACCTTCATGGCGATGCGCGACACCGCCGACAACAACCGCGACCTCCGGGCCGGCGGGCAGAACCAGGTCCTGCAGTGGAACCGCGAATCCGACGACGCGACGCTGCCCGCGCAGAGCCCGGCGGGAGTGGCGCAGAGCGCGCCACTCCCGGTGAACACCTGGTCCTGCTTCGAATTCCAGCTCGACCACGGCACGCTGCGGACCTGGCTGAACGGCACCGAGGTACCCGGCCTGGTCGTCGACGGCACCCCGACGCCGGACATCGACCAGCAGTGGCTGAACCGCGCCTGGTCGCCGTCGGTGGCCGACCTGCGGCTCGGCTGGGAGGGCTACGGCAACGACGCCGACACGTTCTGGTTCGACGACATCGCGCTCGGCACCAGCCGGATCGGCTGCTGACCGCCCACTGCGGTCAGCGGGGCACGGCGAGCGCCGGCTCGGCACCCCGAACGCGGTGGCGGATGCCGAAGGCGGTGACCACCGCGGCCAGCACGGCCCCGACGACGGGCACCAGCAAGGCGGTCTGGAGCGCACCGAGCGGGCTGGTGTCGTCGAGGTGGGCGACGTGCACCGCGGTGACCACGGACAGCCCCAGTGCGGCACCGAACTGGAAGGCGGTGTTGAACAGCCCGCCGGCCAGCCCCTGCTCCTGGGCCGCCACCCCTTCGGTGGCGACGATGGTGAACGGGCCGTAGGTCAGCGAGAACGCCATGCCGAGCAGCAGCATCGTCGGGAACATCGCCGCATACGTCCAGTCCAGGCCGATCGGCAGGAACAGGGCGTAGGCCACGGCCGCGAGCAGCAGCCCGCCGAAGATCACCCGCGTGTTGCCGAACCGGTCGACCAGCCGCGGGGTCAGCACCGGCGACAGCACCGCGTCGACGCCGATCGCCAGCATCGCCAGCCCGGTCTCCAGCGTGGACCAGCCACGCAGTTCCTGCAGGTACAGCGTGACCAGGAACTGGAAGCCGAAGAACGAACCGGCGAACAAGGCGGCCCCGGCGTTCGTCCGCAGCAACGACGCCGAGCGGAACACCCCGAGGCGGACCAGCGGGGCCGGCGACCGCCGTTCGACCAGCACGAACGCGGCCAGCGCGGCCAAACCACCGGCGAACGCGGCGACCGTCCAGCCCCAGCCGTCGGCCGGGCGCTCCAGCCGGACCACCCCGTAGACCAGCAGCAGCATCGACGCGGTGATCGCCACCGCCCCGGCGACGTCGGTGCGCTGACCGGCGCGGTCCGGCCTGCCGTCCTTCTCGATCAACGGGACGGCGGCCACCAGCAGCACCGCGGCCAGCAGCACCGGCGCGAAGAACACCCAGCGCCAGTCGATCGCGGCGAGCAGGCCGCCCGCCACCAGGCCGAGCGAGAACCCGGCGGCCGCGGTGCCGGCGTAGACCAGCAGCGCCCGGTTGCGCGGCGGCCCCTCGGCGAAGCTGGTGGTGATGATCGACATGCCGGCCGGCGTCATGAACCCGGCGGCGACCCCGGTGACGAACCGCGCCAGCAGCAGCATCCAGCCCTCGGTGGCGAGCCCGCCGAGGCCGGAGAAGAGCAGGAAGACCACCAGCCAGGTGAGGAACACCCGGCGGCGGCCGAACAGGTCGGCGGCCCGCCCGCCGAGCAGCATGAACCCGGCGTACCCGAGCACGTAGGCGCTCACCACGCCGCTCAGCATCGCGGTGGACAGGCCGAGGTCGGCCCGGATGGACGGCAGCGCCACGTTCAGCATGGCGATGTCGATCCCCTCCAGGAAGATCGACCCGCACAGCACGAAGAGCACGCCCCAGGCGCGTCCGGACAGCCGCTCGGGCGGCGGGGTCTGCGGTGTGGACACGGAATCGGCTCCTTCGGCGGCCTCGGTTACCCGCAGGCCAGTCAGTTCCTTCTTGTAACCAACCGCATCCTGCGGCACCATCGACCAACGTGGAAGAAGGCACTTCGAACTCACCGAGTTACTCCTGCCTCACCGAGGACGACTACGGCGTGCTGCAGTGGCACGTCCGGGAGGACTGCGAGGTCCGGCAGATCCTCGACCGGATCGCGGACAAGTGGTCGCTGCTGGTGATCTCGCTGCTGGACCGGCAGACGCTGCGGTTCACCCAGCTGCGGCAGGAGATCGACGGCATCTCGCAGCGGATGCTCACCACCACCCTGCGCCACCTGGAACGCGACGGGCTGGTGCGGCGGACCGTGCACCCGGTGGTCCCGCCGCGGGTGGACTACGCGCTCACCCCGCTGGGTGCGACCCTGCACACCACCATCCAGGCCCTGGTCGAATGGACCGAAAACCACCAGAAGGAAATCGCCGAAGCGCGTTCGGCGTACGACGCCGCGCAGGCTGCACAAATTGTCTCCGGATGATTTCCGCGCAGCTGCAGATTGCTCGCGGAAAAGGAAAGGGCGTTGCTCGCGCGAGGGTGCGAGCAACGCCCTGGTAACGGGTGGTGCGGCAGGCTCGGGTGCCGGTGCAAAGCGCCACCGCGAACGGGCCGGACGAGGTGTTCTCGGCGACCACCACACCGTCCACAGTGGTCTTGCAGGAAAGCTCCCCGCCGTTCTCGTCCGCCAGCGCGGTGAGCATGCCGCCCTTGATCAGGCCCTGGTTCTCCTGCTGCTTGGTCCACGGCAGCGTGGCCGCGGTCTCCGACAGCGGGTTCAGCACCTCGCCGTAGGTGATCTCCACGCCGGTCGCGTCCCCGGTCACCTCGTAGGTGACCTGCGCGGTGCGGTTGACCTCGTTCTGCACCTCGTTGACCGCCTGGTTGAAGGTGAACACCCAGGCGATGCACACGCCGAGGCCGAGCACGACCAGCGGCCAGGCGATCACGCCGATGAACGGGATCGGCGAGAAGACCAGCCCCACCAGGCCGAGCACGAAGCCGGTGCTGCCGATGCCGTTCCGGGGCGGCTGCCGGTGCAGCTGCGGCGGCAACCGGCCGGGCGCGGCGGGCGGCGGGCAGGGGTGCTGCTGGGTCACGGGTCGTTCCTTTCCGAATGAACTAGCGGACCGGGGTACAACCAGCGGAACGGACCACCCCGCGTCGTCCGTCGGCCTTTTCTCCTTACGACTGAAGTCGTCACTTCCCCGAACCGGGTAAGCCCTTCCCCGATGAACGGCGGTGGTTTCGCCCGAGGCGGGCACCTTGGTGCCCAACGCGTGGTCGACGCTGAGCTTCGTGGCCGCGGTCGCCGCGGCGATCATGCTGTGCTGGCGCCACGAGTGGCCGGTGGTGGTCACCGGGATCGCACTGGTGCCCTCGCTCCCGCTCGGCGCGGACGCCCTCGCCGCGCTGATCGCCCTCGCCGCGCTGATCGCCCTCGCCGCGCTGGCCGCGCACCGCCGTGACCGCTGGCTCGTGGCCGGCACCGGGGCGATTTTCGCGGCCACCGCGCTGGCGCTGGCCAGGGACGCCAACCGGCACGAGGAGGTGTCGTTCGCCGGCACGCGGTTCGGTCCCGGGCAGGTCATCGGCGTGCTGGTGCTGGCGGCGTTCATGACCGCCGTCCCGCTGACCGTCGGCATCGCCCGCGGGGTGCGCGGCGAACTCCGCCGAGGTGGCGCGCACGGTCCGCACCACCGCGCGCCAGTCACTCGAGGACCTGCGGCAGGTGATCGGCGTGCTGCGCGACGGGCAGGGCTTTCCGGGCCGGGACCCCGGCCCGGCGCCGGAACACCCGCAGCCGGCTCTGGCCGACCTGCCGGACCTGGTCGCCGGCGCCCGGCAGTCCGGGTTGCCGGTGAGCGCCACCATCATGCTGGACCAGGCTTCGGCCGCGCCGCTGCCGCTGGGCACCACGGTGTACCGGATCACCCAGGAGGCGCTGACCAACGTGCTGCGGCACGCGCCGGGTTCGGCCGCGGAGGTGACCGTGCGCGGCGGGCCCGGGGCCGGCCTGTCGATCGAGGTGCTGAACCCGTTGCCCGCCACCGCACCGGGGCCGTCGCCGAGCTCGGGGACCGGGCTGGCCGGGATCGGCGAGCGGGTCTCGCTGCTGGGCGGGAACGTCAACGCGGGCCCGACCGACGAGGGGGTCTTCGCATTCCGGGCGTGGCTGCCGTGGGAGCCGCACTAGCATGTCCGGGTGATCCGGCGGCCCCTGCGCATGCTCCTCGTGGACGACGACGCGATGGTTCGCACCGGGCTGTCCATGATCCTGGGCAGCACGGAGGACCTCACCGTGGTTGGCGAAGCCGGGGACGGCGACGAGGCGGTGGCGAAGGTGACCGCGCACGCGCCGGACGTGGTGCTGATGGACATCCGCATGCGCCGGGTGGACGGCCTGGCCGCCGCGGTCACCGCGTTGCCGCGGCCGCCGAAGGCGCTGGTGCTGACCACCTCCGACCTGGACCAGTACGTGTTCGACGCCCTCGGTGCGGGCGCGAGCGGTTTCCTGCTGAAGGAGTGCTCGCCGCAGGAGATCATCGACGCGGTGCGGGTGGTCGGAGCCGGGGAGGCGATGCTTTCACCGCGGGCGACGAAGAAGCTGATCGGCCACTTCGTCTCCGCGCGCTCCAACCCGCGGCGGCACCGGGCGCTGTGCGGCTGAGCCAGCTCACCGAGCGGGAGCGGGAGATCGTCACCGCCGTCGCCCAGGGCAAACCGAACTCGGTGATCGCCGCCGAACTGCACCTCAGCGAAGCCACGGTGAAAACCCACCTCACCCGGATCTTCGCCGAGATCGACGCGGGGAACCGGGTGCAGCTGACGATCCCCGCCTACGAAGCGGGCTTGGTGGTCCCCTGACCGCAGGTCACGTCCTGCGCGGGGAGGTCGCCGCCCAGCAGGTACCGGGTGACCGCGTCGTCGGCGCAGTGCCCGGGGTACGCGCCGTGCCGCCAGGCTCCCGCGGCCAGCAGCAGCCTGGAGTTGTCCGGGAGCAGTTCACGCAGGTGGGCGGCGCCTTCGAGCGGGGTCTGGGTGTCGTATTCGTTCTGCACGAGGAGCACGCTGGCGGCCTGGTTGTCGCGGATGCGGGTCCGGGGTTCGACCGGGTCCGGCCAGAAGGCGCACGGCGAGATGTTCGAGGTCTGGCCGCCCATCATCGGGTAGCGCTGGGTGTCGCGGAGGGCGTCGCGCAGGTACTGGGCGGGGTCGGTGGGCCACCGCGCGTCGCCGCACATCACCGCGAGGGAGGCGGCGGCCCGGTTGTCGGCGGGTGGTTCGGCCGAGACGGTTGCCATCCGGGGAGCATTGCGCAGGTCGCGCAGGAGGGCGGCGAGTTCGAAGTGCTTGGCTTCGCTCTGGCCGACGCCGCGGGCGAACAGGCGCACGCGGTTGCCGTCGTAGGCCTGGCCGCCGATGGTCACCGGGTGACGATCCAAATTGTTCAACAATCCCCGGAAAGTATTCCGCACCTCGTCCGCCGATCCCCCGAGCCCAT
This sequence comes from Amycolatopsis sp. NPDC045836, assembly GCF_056431745.1. NCBI lineage: Bacteria > Bacillati > Actinomycetota > Actinomycetes > Pseudonocardiales > Pseudonocardiaceae > Amycolatopsis > Amycolatopsis sp. NPDC045836. The sequence continues at coordinate 51,544 of NZ_JBWKKF010000026.1, forward strand.
AGGTCTCGTGGCGGACCGCCGCCCAATCCGCGAAGAGGCCGAACGCCCGTTCCGCGAAGACGGCCCAGCTCTGGATCATGCCGCGCCAGGCCCGGTCGGGATCGACGTTGCTGTCGAACACGACGCGGTCGGTGCGCTGCGGGAAGAGCTGCGTGTAGACGGCGCCGAGGTAGGTGCCGTAGGAGACGCCGTAGTAGGAGATCTTCGGCACCCCGAGCGCGACGCGGATGGCGTCCATGTCACGGGCGGTGTTGCGCGTGGTGATGTGCGGCAGGAGAGCCGACCGGGCGCACTGGTCCGCGATGGCCTTGACCTGCGACACGTGCTCGCCGAACTTCGCGCGGTCGAAGGGGATCGGCGACCAGCTGCGGTCGAGTCCGCAGGAAACGGGGGCGCTCCGCCCGATCCCACGCGGATCGAAGCCGACGAGGTCGTAGTGCTGCCCGACCTCCGCCGGGAACTGCTTGCTCACCGGCATGCCGAGCCCCGCACTGCCCGGCCCGCCGGGATTCATCAGCAATACCCCGCGCCGCTCGCCGGACGCCGTCACCCGGGAAACCGCGATCTGGATCTTCCGGCCGCCGGGGTCCGAGTAGTCCACCGGCACCTCGACCGTGGCGCACTCCAGTGGTTCCGGCGCACACGCGCGCCACTCGATCGGCTCCACCGCGGCAGCAGGCGTCACCACCACGCCGAGCAACAGTCCCGCCAGTGCCAGCGCGCCCAGTCTCTTGCCCATGCGCCAAGGCTAGGAATCCAGCGATCCGGCATCGTCCCACCGCGGTAGTCGTTCCCGGGTAGTACCGGAGTACCTCAACCCCAGAACACGCCGTCCGGATTGCGGTCGATCTCTTCGAGGAGCGGCACCGGGGAATCCGCCTGCGGTGCGCCCGGGCAGAGCAACCACCGGCCGTGGCGATCCGCCCAGTACAACGACCACAGGCCGGCCTCGTCGAGCCGCAACTGCGCGATCTTCTGCTCACCCCAGTCGTTCCCGGCTTCAGCCATCCACAACGGCCGCCGCTCCACGATCGTCACCACGCGCCCCCGGCGGCGGCACTCCACCCGAACCCGATCCCGCACCGCCTCCGGCACCCGAGCCGCGCACCACCGCTGAACCTGCCGATACGCGAACTCCGGCACCTGCGCCATGCGGTCAGTAAACCCGAAGCCCGAACGGAATTCGTCTCCGCACCACCTGGGCGTGGAACACGCCTCGCGGACAGCGGAAAGCGCCAGCGTGGTCCGAAATGGTGCCCCCGACGGGGTTCGAACCCGCACTGGGTCGATTTTAAGTCGACTGCCTCTGCCGGTTGGGCTACGGGGGCACGGCCCAGCCTAGGCGGCCGGGCCCCGCTCCCGCAGCTCAGGTCAGGACTTCGTGGCCCTGGTGAACTCTTCCTTCGGGTTGTTGATCTGCCCCAGCGAAACCACCTCGCGACGCAGGAGGCCGCCGAAGACCCAGTCGAAGAAGATCCGGATCTTCCGGTTCCAGGTGGGCATCGCCTTGACGTGGTAGGCGCGGTGGAAGACCCAGGCCGGGAAGCCCTTGATCTTCAGGTTCAGCGCGTCGGCCACACCCTTGTGCAGGCCGAGACCGGCCACCGCACCCAGGTTCTTGTGGTAGTAGTCCTTCGGCTGGCCGCCGCGCAGCACCTTGATGATGTTCTTCGCCAGGTGCCGCGCCTGCCGCACCGCGTGCTGCGCGTTCGGCGGGCAGGTGGCCGACGGGTCGTCCTCGGTGCGCGAGAGGTCCGGCACGGCGGCGTTGTCGCCCGCGGTCCACACGTCGGGGTGCCCGACGACCTGCAGCGCGGCGGTCGCTTCGAGGCGGCCCCGCTTGTCCAGCGGCAGGTCCGAGTCGGCCAGCACCGGGTTGGCCTTCACGCCGGCGGTCCAGATGATCGTGTCGCTGTCGAACTCGGTGCCGTCGGACAGCACGACGTGCCCGTTCTCGAACGACTTCGCCGCGGTCGACAGGTAGACCTCGATGCCGCGCTTCTCCAGCTGCTCCACGGTCCACACGCCGAGCGTTTCGCGGACCTCCGGCAGGATGCGGCCCGCGGCCTCGACGAGCACCCAGCGGATGTCCGACGGCTCGATGTTCTCGTAGTACCTGGTCGCGAACCGGGTCATGTCCTCGAGTTCGGCCAGCGCCTCGATCCCGGCGAAGCCACCGCCGACCACGGTGAAGGTCAGCAGCCGCTTGCGCAGCTCGGGGTCCAGCGTGCTGGCCGCCTGGTCCAGCTTGGTCAGCACGTGGTTGCGGAGGTAGATCGCCTCGCCGATGGTCTTGAAGGCGATGCCCTGCTCGGCGAGGCCGGGGATGGGCAGGATGCGCGCCACCGCGCCCAGGGCGACCACCAGCACGTCGTAGGACAGCTGCTCGATGTGGCCGTCGGCCGCCTCGACGGTGACGGACTTGCGTTCGTGCTCGATCTTGGTGACGCGCGCGGTCAGCACGTGGCACCGCTTGAGCACGCGCCGCAACGGGACCACCACGTGCCGCGGCTCGATCGCGCCCGCCGCCGCCTCGGGGAGGAACGGCTGGTACGTCATGTGCGGCTGGGGGTCCACAACGGTGACGGACGCTTCGTTGGCCCGCAGCATCTTCTGGAGCCCGAACGCCGTGTACAGACCGACATATCCGCCGCCGAGGACGAGGATCCGAGCCGGTTCCGACTTCGCTGCCATGCATCCATGGTCGCACCCGTGCGGGGCCCCCGCTCGTGTACCCCGCGCTGCTGTGACCAGCGTCGCCACTGAAGATTGAACGATTCAGCAGGACGAGGCGGCCGGTAACCGGGCGACTGCGGAGCGTAGAACGGGTAAGGCTGGAATAAACCCATACCGGTAGCTTTCGACCGATTTCGCCACTCTCCGCAACCGCGTGAGGGAACTCACTCCAGCTGCCAGACCACGTCGACGCCCGCCATGCCGGGCCGCGGTTCCAGTCGCGGCGGGTCGTGCCGCGCCACCTCGGTGAAGCCCAGCCGGCGCGCGATGGCGCCGCTCGCCGCGTTGGCCGCGTCGTGCCAGATCTGGACCCGGTCGACGTCCGGCAGCGCCAGCACCGCCGTGACCAGCGCCCCGACGGCCTCGGTCATCAGGCCGCGGCCGGTCCAGTCCGGGTGCAGCCAGTAGCCGATCTCCATGCCGCCGGGCCCCACGCGCCGTTCGGCGCCGACCCCGCCGACCACCCGGTCGTCGACGACCACCGCGTAGGCGTAGCTCTCGCCCGCTTCCCACTTCTCGTCGCAGGTGCCGAGGAAGTCCATCGCGCGGTACTCGCCGTAGGCCCAGACCAGCCACGGCCGCAGGTGCTCCTGGGCCTGTTCGACCACGCGGTGCAGTTCGGGCGCGTCGGCCACCCGCCAGCGGCGCAGCACCACCCGCCCGGCGACGATCTCGTCCGGCGGGTTCACCGGGTGCCTGCCGTTCTGCTCAGTTCTTCCATCAGGATCACCATAGATCCTCAGGTCATCGAGAGCAGCGAGACAGCGACTGGGTCCCCACCGCCCCTCACGCGCGGGGTCCCGGTGACCGGCCAGGCAGGCAGGGCGGAACGGAGCACCTCCGTTGCCGACCGGCACAGCAGTGGTCCCTAGTCGATGCCCGCCGCGGTCTTGGCCTCGGTGAGGACCTCGCGCACCATCGCCGGGGTCAGGCGGCCGGTGAAGGTGTTCTGCTGCGACACGTGGAAGCAGCCGAACACCTGCAGCGGCGTCGGCCCGTCCAGTTCCACGCGCACGCCGTGGCCGAACTTGGGCCGGGGCCGCGGCACCGCCCAGCCCGCGGCGGCCAGCACCGGCATCAGCGCCTGCCAGCCGAACCCGCCGAGCACCACCACCGCGCGCAGGGTCGGCCGCAGCAGTTCCAGTTCCCTGGCCAGCCACCGGCCGCAGGTGTCGCGCTCACCGGGCGTCGGTTTGTTCGCCGGGGGTGCGCAGTGCACCGGCGACGTGATACGCGTGCCGATCAGCTCCAGGCCGTCGCCGATGTGGTGGGCCTCCGGCTTCGTCGCCAGGCCGACGTCGTACATCGCGCGGTAGAGCACTTCGCCGGAGCGGTCGCCGGTGAACATGCGGCCGGTCCGGTTGGCACCGTGCGCGGCGGGCGCCAGGCCGACGATGGCCAGCGCCGCGTCGGCCGGGCCGAAACCCGGCACCGGGCGGCCCCAGTACGTCTCGCCGGCGAAGGCGGCGCGCTTGGTCACGGCCACCTGCTCGCGCCACTCCACCAGGCGCGGGCAGGCCCGGCATTCGATGAGTTCGGCATCCATCTCGGCCAGGGTCATCCCACCATTGTGATCTAGATTCGACGCATGCCGGAAACAGACAACGCCGAAGAGGCCGCCAAGCCGCCCGAGCCCAGCGACGACCTGGTCACCACCACCCACACGCTGACCGCCGGACGCCGCGAGCTGGCCTACACCGCCCAGACCGGGCGGGTGGTGCTGAAGCAGGAGGTGCTCACCGACGGCAAGTTCGACGGGCACCTCGCCAAGGCCGAGGTCTTCCTCACCGCCTACACCCTCGACGACGCCGACCCGGCGAAGCGGCCGGTGACCTTCGCGTTCAACGGCGGCCCCGGCTCGTCGAGCGTCTGGCTGCACCTGGGCGTGCTCGGGCCGCGGCTGGTGGTCTCCGGGGACGTCGACGCCCCCGCCCCGCCGCCGTACGGGCTGACCGACAACCCGGCGAGCCTGCTGGAGCACAGCGACCTGGTGTTCATCGACCCGGTCTCCACCGGCTACTCCCGCGCGGTGACCGGCGAGAAGCCGAAGGACTACCTCGGGTTCACCCCCGACGTCGAGTCGGTCGGCGAGATCATCCGGCTCTGGACCTCGCGCAACGGGCGCTGGCTGTCGCCGAAGTTCCTCGCCGGCGAGTCCTACGGCACGCTGCGCGCGGCGGCCCTCGCCGCGCACCTGCAGGACCGGCACAGCATGTACCTCAACGGCGTGCTGCTCATCTCGGCCGTGCTCGACATGGGTTCGATCCGGTTCACCGAGGGCAACGAGCAGGCCTACGCCAACTACGTGCCCACCTACGCCGCGATCGCGCACTACCACGGCTTCCACGGCGACCGCCCGCTCGACGAGGTGCTGGCCGAGGCGGAGGAGTTCGCCGCGCGCGAGCTGCCGTGGGCGCTGCGGCGCGGCTCCCGCCTCACCGCCGACGAGCGGGCCGCCGCGGTGCGCGAGCTGGCCCGGCTCACCGGGCTCAGCGAGTCCTATGTGGACCGGGTCAACCTGCGCATCGAGCACGTCCGCTTCTTCACCGAGCTGCTGCGCGACCGCGGCCTGACGGTGGGCCGGATGGACGGCCGGTTCACCACCTGGGAGCCCGACGGCGGCCGCGAGCAGATGAGCGACGACGCCTCGATCTCCCGGATCATCGGCGCCTACTCGGCCGCGTTCAACCACTACGTGCGCACCGAACTCGGCTACGAGAGCGACCTGCCCTACGAGGTCCTGTCGATGAACGTGTTCCAGCAGTGGTCCTACAGCGACTTCGAAGGGCGCGCCGTCTCCGCGGTCCGCTCGCTGAGCGCGGCGATGCGGGCGAACCCGCACCTGAAGGTCCACGTCGCGTTCGGCCACTACGACGGCGCGACCCCGTACTTCGCCTCGGAGGACGTGCTCGCGCACCTCGAAATCCCCGAGGAGCTGCACGCCAACATCGACCGGGCGTACTACCCGGCCGGGCACATGATGTACGTGCACGAACCGTCGCGGGAGAAGCAGGCCGCCGACCTGGCGGCGTTCATCCGGTCGGCGGTGCCGGACTAGGTCGTCGTCTTCCAGCCGACGCCGGCCAGCCCACGCGACTTCTCGGGCTGGTCGGCGAACAGCTCGTCCCCGTCCGGCTGCCACTGCGGCAGCCAGACCAGGCCGGGTTCGGCCAGTTCCAGGCCCTGGAAGAACGCCTCGATGTCCGGGCGCGTGCGCGGCACGGCGGGGTTGTTGGTCTGCTTGCGGTACGCGGCGGCGACCTTGTCGCCCGCGGCGATCGTGGCGGCGTCCTCCGGGTCGACGTGGATGTGCGAGATCGCCACCATGCTGCCCGCGGGCAGGCGGTCGAGGTAGTACCGCAGCGTCTCGTGCGGTTTGGTGTCGTCCGGCATGAAGTGCAGCAACGCGACGAGCAGGAGCGCCACCGGCTGCGTCTCGTCGATCAGCCCGGTGTTGCGCACCCGGCGCCACAGCTGCTGGCCCTCGAAGAAGTCGGCGTCGATGGCGCGGTGGCGCTCGGGGTCGGCGGTGCGCTCCAGCAGGATCTCGGCGTGGGCTTGGGCGATCGGCTCGTTGTCGATGTAGACGACCCGGCATTCGCCTGGCGCCGCCTCCTCGGCGACCTCGTGCACGTTGCCCTGGGTGGGCAGGCCGGAGCCGATGTCGACGAACTGGCGGATGCCGGCGTCCACGGCGTAGCGGACGGCCCGGCCGAGGAAGGCGCGGTTCGATCTGGCGAAGCGCTTGATGTCGGGCAGCGCCTTCATCTGCTCGTCGGCGAACGCCCGGTCGGCGGCGTAGTTGTGGGTGCCGCCGAGGAGGTAGTCGTAGACCCGGCCGACGGAAACCTTGTCGATCGAGTCGCCGAGGCGGCTGGCATCGCTCGTAGTCATCGGACTCCAGACGTGAGTGCGTGGGGCGGTTGGGGAGACCCTACGCACTCAGGCACCCGTTTGCCCCGGGTTACCGCGGCGTAGGTATCGAAGGGGAACCTCAGGGGACGACGTGCCGGGTCTCGGCGAAGTGGCAGGCGCTGGGGTGCCCGCCCGCACGGGGTTCGAGCGCGGGTTCGTCGGTGGCGCAGACGTCCTGCGCCTTCCAGCAGCGTGTCCGGAATGGACAGCCGGAGGGCGGGTCCACCGGGCTGGGCACGTCGCCTTCGAGCCGGATCACCTGGCGGTGCCCGCGCAGTGCCGGGTCGGCCACCGGAACGGCGGACAACAGCGCCTGCGTGTACGGGTGCGACGGCCGGTTGTAGATGTCGTCCTCGGTGCCGATCTCGACGATCTTGCCGAGGTACATCACCGCGACCCTGGTGGAGAGGTGGCGGACCACGGACAGGTCGTGCGCGATGAACACGTAGGACAGGCCGAATTCGGCACGCAGGTCCTCCAGGAGGTTCATCACCTGCGCCTGGATGGACACGTCGAGCGCCGAAACCGGCTCGTCGCAGATGATCACCCTGGGGCGCAGCGCGAGTGCGCGGGCGATGCCGATGCGCTGGCGCTGGCCGCCGGAGAACTGGTGGGGGTAGCGGTTGAGGTGCTCGGGGTTCAGCCCGACGACCTCCAGCAGTTCACGCACCTTCGCCGCGCGGTCGCCCTTCGGGGCCACCTCGGCGTGGATTTCGAACGGCTCGCCGACGATGTCGCCGACGGTCATGCGCGGGTTTAGGGAGGTGTACGGGTCCTGGAGCACTATCTGGAGGTTGCGGCGGAGCCTGCGGAGTTCGGCACCACGCATGGCGAAGATGTCGCGGCCCTCGAAGTACGCCTGGCCCGCGGTCGGCTCTTCGAGCCGGAGGAGCACCTGGGCCAGCGTCGACTTGCCACACCCGGATTCCCCGACGATGCCCAGCGTCTCCCCCTCGGCGAGTTCGAAGGAGACGCCGTTGACCGCTTTGACGTGCCCGACGGTCTTCTTGAACACGATGCCGGTGCGGACCGGGAAGTGCTTGACCAGGTTGGAGACCTGGAGGATGGGGTCACTCACCGGGTACCGCCTTCGTGGTTCGCCCCGCCTCGGGGCCGTCCGACCTGAGGCCCGCTGTGGCCGGGGGTGGTGGCGCTTGTTGCGTGGCTTGGGAAGGCGGGGAACCGGTCGATCCGAGGGGTGCGGGGCCGGGGAAGACGAGCGAACCATTCGGCCCCGCCAGGGGCGAGGGCAAGCGGCAAGCCACCCGGCCGAGCCCACCGAGAGCGGGCGAACTCGGGGCAAGCGGGCCGCCTGGACGGAGGGCCGATCGGTCACTCACCGCGCATCACCGCTGGGGCGAAGTGGCAGGCGCTGTACCGCCCCGGCGCCGGTTCGAGCAGGGGTGGGCGGTCGGTGGAGCACAGGTGCTCGGCGCGTTTGCAGCGTGGGTGGAAGGGGCAGCCCGGCGGGATGGCCAGCAGGCTCGGCGGCAGGCCGCTGATCGTCTCCAGGCTCTGCCCCTTCAGGTCCAGCCGGGGCTGGGAGTTCATCAGGGCCGCGGTGTACGGGTGCGCGGGGGATTTGAACAAAGTATGCACGTCGGATTGTTCAACAATCCTCCCGGCGTACATGACGGCAATCCGATCGGCCACTTCGGCGACCACCCCCAGATCGTGCGTGATCAGCACCAGGCCCATCCGCCGTTCCGCCTGGATCTCCGCCAGCAGGTCCATGATCTGCGCCTGCACGGTCACGTCCAGCGCGGTCGTCGGCTCGTCGGCGATCAGCAGGTCCGGGTCCAGCGCCAGCGCCATGGCGATCATCGCCCGCTGGCGCATCCCGCCCGAGAACTGGTGCGGGTACTCCCGCACCCGCGCGGCGGCGTTCGGGATGTGCACCAGGTCCAGCAGCTCCACCGCCCGCGCCCGCGCCGCCCGCCGGCTCAGGCCCTTGCGCAGCCGCAGTTGTTCCTCGATCTGGAAACCGATGGTGAACACCGGGTTCAACGCCGAAAGCGCGTCCTGGAAGATCATCGCGATGCCGCTGCCGCGGACCTCCCGCTGCCGCCGCGGCCCGGCGGCGAGCAGGTCCTCACCGCGGAACCGCACCGAGCCACCGGTGACCACCGCCGGCGGCACGTCGAGGATGCCCAGCACCGCCTGCGCCGTCACGCTCTTCCCGGACCCCGACTCCCCCAGCACGGCCAGCGTCTCCCCCGCGTCGACGTGGTAGCTGACCCCGTTCAGCACGCTGGCCACCCCGTCGGGCGTGCGGAACTCCACGCGCAGGTCGTCGATCTCCAGCAGTCTGTCCACAGTGTTCAACTCAGCTCACCGCGTCCGCGGGTCGAGGGCTTCGCGCACCGCGTCGCCGAGCATGACGAAGGCCAGCACGGTGGTCACCAGGAAGCCGGCCGGGAACAACAGCAGGTGCGGCGCCGCCCGCACGTACGTCCGCGCGTCGTTGATCATCACGCCCCACGAGACCACCGGCGGCCGCAGCCCGATGCCCAGGTAGGACAGCGTCGCCTCCACGCCGATGAACGCGCCGAGCGCGATGGTGGCGTAGACCAGCACCGGCGCCAGGCAGTTCGGCAGCAGGTGCCGGAAGATGATCCGCGTCCCGCTCGCCCCCAGCGCCCGCGCCGCCTTGACGTAGTCCTGCTGCTTCGCGGTGATCGCCGCCGACCGCATGATCCGCAGCGAAACCGGCCACGACAGCAACGCGATGGACAGCACCACCTGCACCACGATCCGCACCGCACCGGCGTCCCCGGCGGAGTTCAGCGTGGTCAGGATGACGATGGCGCCGAGCACGAACGGCAGGCCGAAGAACACGTCCGCGACCCGCGAGACGACCGCGTCCAGCCAGCCGCCGTGGTACCCGGCCAGGATGCCGAAGACCCCGCCGAGCAGCACCACGCCCAGCGTCGCCAGCACACCGACCACAATGGACGCCCGCGCACCGTGGATGACCCGCGCGTAGATGTCGTAACCCTGGTTGTCGTAACCGAACCAGGCTTCGGCCGACGGGGCCTGCCGTTGCCGCCCGAGGCCACCGAGGTTCGGGTCGGCCGAGGTGAACAGCGTCGGGAACAACGCCATCACCACGACCAGCAGGATGATCGACGACGAGATCCAGAACATCGGCCGCCGCCGCAGCTCGCGCCACGCGTCGCCGAACAGGCCGCGGGGGCGCGCGGAGACCCCGGTGGCCGCGGTTGCCGGGTCAGTCATAGCGGATCCTCGGGTCGAGCACGCCGTAGAGCAGGTCCACCAGCAGGTTCATCACCAGGTAGACCAGCACCAGCAGCACCACCAGTCCGGTCACCGTGGCACCCTCCTTCGCCTGGATGGACCGGAAGATCAATCCGCCGATGCCGGGGATGTTGAAGATGCCCTCGGTGACGATCGCGCCGCCCATGAACGCGCCGAGATCGGTGCCGAGGAAGGTGATCACCGGCAGCGCCGCGTTGCGCAGCATGTGCACGCCGACCACCCGCGACTGCGGCAACCCCTTCGCCACCGCGGTGCGCACGTAGTCCGCGCGCCGGGTCTCGGCGATGCTCGCCCTGGTCAGCCGGGCCACGTACGCCATCGACAGGCTCGCCAGCACGAACCCGGGCACGATCAGCTCACCGAACCCGGCCTTCGACGAGACCGTGGGGTTGATGATCCCCCACTCCAGCCCGAGCAGCAGCTGCAGCACGTACCCGGTGACAAAAACCGGGATGGAGATCAGGAACAGCGTGGAGACCAGCACCAGGCTGTCCAGGAAACCCCGCCGCCGCAGGCCGGTGACCACGCCGGCGGTGACCCCGATCAGCGCCTCGACCACCAGCGCCACCACGGCCAGCCGCACCGTCACCGGATAGGAGTTCGCGATCAGCTCGTTCACCGGCGCGCCGGAGAAGGTCAGGCCGAAGTCGCCCTGCACCAGGTTCCACAGGTACTTGCCGTACTGCACGTGGATCGGGTCGTCCAGGTTGTACTTCTCGGTCATCGCCGCGACGAACGCCTCCGGGCAGTCCCGGTCGCCGCACTTGCCGGCGAACGGGTCCCCGGGCAGCGCCCACACCAGCAGGTAGATGCCGAAGGTGGTGCCGAGGAACACCGGCACCATCTGCAGCAGCCTGCGCAGCACGTACCGGCCCAAGTCAGGCCACTTCGACGCTGGTCAGGTCCAGCTTCCGGAAGGCGCTCAGCTTCGCCGAGGACAGCCGGTCGGACTTGCCGCCGATGGTGTTCTGCGTCCACAGCGGCACGAACGGCAGGTCGTTCAGGATCATCTTCTCGGCTTCGAGGTAGAGCTTGATGCTCTCCTCCTCCGTCGGCGCGGTGTCCGCGGCGGCCAGCTTGGCGTCCACCTCGGGGTTCGAGTACTCACCGTCGTTCGAGGAGGCACCGGTCCGGTAGATCGGGTTGAGGAAGTTCTCGATCGACGGGTAGTCGGCGACCCAGCCGGCCCGGTACATGTCGCTCATGCCGCGGGCGTTGATCTTCTCCCGGAACTCGCCGAGGCTGGTGGCCGGTTCGAAGACGCACTCGATGCCGAGCGTGTTCTTGATGCTGTTCGCCGCCGCGGTGGCCCATTCGCTGTGCCCGCCGTCGGCGTTGCTGATGATCTTCAGCGTGCCGGTGAACCCGGACCGCGCCAGGTGCTCCCGCGCCTTCTCCGGGTTGTAGGTGCACAGCTCCCCGCACTGGTTCTTCTGGTAGCCCTTGAGCAGCGGGTGCACCAGGCCGTCGGCGGGCTGGCGGCTGTCCTCGTAGATGCGGGTGGTGATCTCCTCGCGGTTGATCGCCATCGAGATCGCCTTGCGCAGGTCGGGGTTCTGGTACTTCTCCTCGTACAGCGGGAAGGCCAGCGTCTGGTTGATCAGCGAGTCGCGTTCCACCACGCGGTCGCCGAGGTCGATCTTGTGCTGCTGCCCGGCCAGCGCGTTCGGCGGCAGCTCCTCGATGAAGTCGAGCTGGTTGCCGACCAGGTCCGGGTAGGCGGCCTCGCGGCTCTGGTACACGCGGAAGACGAGGTCCTTGAACTTCGGCTTGTCCATGCCGGTGTACTCGTCGAAGCGGGTCAGCCGGACGTCGGTGCCGATCTGGCGGGAGACGAACTTGAACGGGCCGTTGCCGATCGGCTTGGCCTCGAAGGCGGCCTTGTCCGCGAAGAACGAGTCGGGCAGCGGCGAGAACACCTCGTAGCCGAGCTTGATCTTGAACACCGGCGACGAGTTCTTCAGCGTCACCTCGAAGGTGTGGTCGTCGAGCACGCGCAGGCCGGACATCTTGTCGGCGGTCGGCTGCGGCGCGGGCTGCGGGCCGCTCTTGCCGTCCGGGTCGGCGGGGTTGACCTCGTCGTAGCCCTGGATGTCGGAGAAGAACGGCGCGCCCTGGGTGGCGTTGGGGCCGTAGGCGGTCCAGTTCCAGGCGTCGACGAAGTTCTTCGCCTTGACGTCGGTGCCGTCGTGGAACTTCCAGCCCTGCTTCAGCTTGACCGTGTAGACCTTCGACGCCACGTCGGTGATCGAGTCGGCGACCGCGTTCTTCACCTCGGTGGTCTGCTGGTCGTAGTCGAGCAGTCCGGTGAACATCGCGTCCATCACCTGGCTCCCGCCGAATTCGGTGGTGTTGCCCGGCACCAGCGGGTTCTCCGGCTCGGTGTTGAACACCGACACGGCGCCCCCGGTGTCCCCGGTACCGGGGGTGTCCTCGCCGCCCCCACCACACGAACTCAGCAGCAGGGTCGCCGCCGCCAAGACCACCGTCGTCCGCATTCGCGCCTTCATGACCCGGCAGGCTAGCCCGGCGGGTGAGCCAGACCACAGACGCAAATCATTGCGAAAGAATCACGATGATCGACATTACTCCGTCAGCGCCACACGAGCGGAGCAACGTGAGTCGACTGAATGCCGCAGACGCCCCACCGCACTCGTCACACCAGCGAGAGCGCGATGCCGTCGAGGATGTCGTGCTCGCTGACGACCAGCTCCGCCGGACCACCGCGTTCGGCGAACTGCTCGGCCAGCGCCCGCACGATCACCGCGCCACCGCCGATCACGTCCACCCGGCCCGGGTGGATCACCGGGTTCGCCGCGCGGGCGGCGTGGTCCACGCCGAGCAGGTCGTCGGCCAGCCGGTCGATGTCGGCGCGGGACAGCTTCGACAGGTGCACGCGCTCGGTGTCGTACTGCGGCAGCTCCTGCGCCACCGCGGACAGCGTGGTGACCGTGCCGGCGACGCCGATCCAGGTTTTCGCCCGGGACACGTCCACCGCCTCGAACGCCTCGCCGAGCACCTCGGTGGCCAGCTTGTGCGCCGCGGTGACCTCGTCGGCGGCCGGCGGGTCCGACTTCAGCGTGCGCTCGGTGATCCGCACGCAGCCGATGTCCACCGAGCGCGCGGCGAGCACCTCGGCGCGCTTGCCGTCCCAGGTGCCCAGCACCAGCTCGGTCGAGCCGCCGCCGACGTCGACCACCAGGAACGGGCCGTCGTCGGGGTCCTGCTCGCCCACCGCGCCGGTGAAGGACAGCCGGGCTTCCTCGTCGCCGGTGATGACCTCGGCCTCGGTGCCCAGCACCTCGCGCGTCATCGCGAAGAACTCGTCGCGGTTGCTCGCGTCGCGGGTGGCGGAGGTGGCGACCATGCGCACCTTCTCCACCCCCTTGCGGCGCGCGGCGACGGTGTAGTCGGCCAGCGCGGCGCGGGTGCGCTCCAGCGCCTCCGGGGCGAGCCTGCCGGTGGCGTCCACCCCCTGGCCGAGCCGGACGATGCGCATTTCGCGGTGCAGGTCGCGCAGGTCGAACGTGCCGTCATGGCGTTCGGTCAGCTCGGCGACGAGCAGGCGGATGGAGTTGGTCCCACAGTCGATCGCGGCAACACGAGGCATGCCGCCACCCTAACGACGAACAGCCCACCGGCTTCGCGGCCGGTGGGCTGTTGACCCTTCGGAGTTACGGGGTCGGCTCCGCGGAGGACGGGTCCTCGCACAGCGGCGGCTCACCCTCGGCGGGCGGCTCCGGCGTGGTGCCCGGCTCGGGCGTCACGCAGTCCGGCGGCGGGGTGGTGGTCTCCGGCGGCGTGGTCGTCTCCGGCGGGGTGCTCGACGGCGGGTTCGACGACGGGGGGTTCGACGACGGCGGGTTCGAGGAGCTCGGCGGCTTCGTGGTGCTCGGCACCGACGACGACGGCGGGTTCGACGAACTCGGCGGGTTCGAGGTCGACGGCGGCGTGCTCGGGTCGCCGCTCGCGGGCGGCACCGTCGGCACCGGCACCTCACCCGGCGCGCCCCCGCCCGACGGGGCCTGCGGCGCGGCCAGGATCGGCCCGTGCTGGTCCGTGGTCGGGTGCACGCCCTTCGCGTACGCCTCGGCCCAGACGAGCACCGTGCGCACGTACGAGTCGGAGTGGTTGTAGCGGAACACCGCGGCGGCGCGCTGCTGCGGGTCGGCGGTGTTCATCCCGCCCGAGCACAGGTAGCGCCCGGCGCCGAGGGTGGCGTCGTAGATGTTGTTCGGGTTCGTCTCGCCGTCACCGTTGCCGTCCACCGCGTAACCACGCCAGGTGGACGGGATGAACTGCATCGGGCCGACGGCGCGGTCCCACACCGTGTCGCCGTCGTAGACGCCGTTGTCGGTGTCGCTGATCGCGGCGACCGGACCGGCCCCGTTCAGCACCGGGCCGAGGATCGCACCGCGCGTGTACCCGGCGGCGTCGACGTTGCCGCCGCGCGCGTGGTTCGACTCGATGCGGCCGATGCTGGCCACCAGCGACCAGTGCAGGTTGCACCCCGGCTGGCTGGCGGCGAGGTTGTCGGCGGCCCTGGTGTACGCCTTGAGGGCGGATCCGGGAATGCCCAGCGGACCCGACGGCAGACCGGCGTTGCCGTTCAGCGCGTCCGGGTTGCCCGCGTCCGCCAGCAGCTGCTCGCCGATGGAGTCGCCGTTGGGCAGGCTGCCGTTCACGCTGACCGGATTGCCCTGCGTGTCCACCGGTTGACCCTGCGCGTCCAGATAGCGACCGGGACTGGCGTCACCGAGCAGGTGGAACCCGCCGATGCCGCTGCCGGGCACCATGAGCGGCAACGCCAGCAGCGGTGCCCCCCAGGCCATCGCCCGTGTCCGTCGTCTGTCCCTGGTCTTTCCGGCGCTCGTTCCGCGCCTCTGCCACACCCGCACCCGGATGACCTCCACGTCGCGCCGTTACCGCACTTGGTAGCTCAGCATGCCGGATGTGAAGTGGGCGAAAACACCGGCGACACGCAAAAGCCCGCGGCTCTGTCAGATTTCCACAACCACGGCGGATCCGTTCATCGGAACGCGACAAAGAGCGGCCGAACGGCCTAGCACTTTCGTCGTACAGAACGCGGCCGGGTCACGGGGCCGCGGACTCCGAGACCGAAGACGGCGGGGTGCTCGGCTCGCACGGCGGCAGCGAGGACGACGGCGGCGGGGTCGACGACGGCGAAGACGGGGGCACCGGCGAGCTGGGCGGAGCCGACTCGCAGGTCGGCGCCGGTTCGCTCTGCGACGGCGGCAGCGACGGCCCCGGCTCCCCCGGCCCCGGCGGGGTGGACGGATCCGGCGTGCCGGGGTCCACCGGCGCGGGCGGCGGCTCGACCGGCGCCGGTGCGGGGGTGGTGACCGGGTTCGGCGCGCCCACCGGCAGCTCGCTGTCCGGCAGCGGGGTCACCCCGGTGCGGTAGGCCTCCGCCCACCGGATCACCGTGGTGACGTAGTCGTCGGAGTTGTTGTAGCGGAAGACCGCGGTGCGCAGCTGCTCCGGGTTCGCCAGGTCCATGCCACCGGAGCACAGGTACCGGCCGGAGCCGAGGGTGGCGTCGTAGATGTTGTTCGGGTTCGCCTCCCCGTCGGCGTTGCCGTCGGAGGCGTAACCCGCCCAGGTCGACGGGATGAACTGGGTGGGGCCGACGGCGCGGTCCCACACCGTGTCGCCGTCGTAGCGGCCGCCGTCGGTGTCGCGGATCGCGGCCACCGGGCCGACGCCGTCGAGCACCGGCCCCAGGATCGGCTCGCGGGTGTTGCCCTTCTCGTCGAGGAAGCCACCGCGGGCGTGGTTCGACTCGATGCGGCCGATGCTGGCGATCAACGCCCAGTCGATGTGGCAGGCGGGCTGCTCGGAGCCGAGGATGTTGGCCGCGTTCTGGTACGCGCGCAGGGCGGACCCGGGAATGCCGAGCGGGCCGGGCGGTGGCACGTCGGCCCGCAGCGCCTCGGGATCGGGCGGCTGCGGCAGGCTGCCGTCCACGCTGACCACGGCGGACCCCGGGTCCCCGCCGCCCGGCGGCGGCACCAGCTGGTTGGCCACCTTGATCCAGCCTTCGGTACCGCCGGTCAGCGCGAACGTCGGCGCCACGGCGAGCGTGCCGCCGAGCACCGCGAGCGCCGTCCGGGAGCGCAGCCCGAATTCCCTTGACGTTTCCCCGACCGCACCGGAGACCGCGAACAACCGCACGCCGAGAACGCCTTTCCCCAAGAGAGCTTGCTGTCCGGTTGGCTTATCTCCGGCGGCCGCCGGACCGTTACTGTCCTTTTTCGACAGTCGCGCAGTCGCCGGAGGGCCAGCCCTCGGCCCGCAGCAGCGCCAGGGTTTCGTCGCCGAACGGGTTCACCCCCGGCCCGCAGGCCAGCGTGTGCGCGAGGTGGACGTGCAGGCACTTGACCCGGCCCGGCATGCCGCCCGCGGTGACCTCGTGGCCCAGCGGTTCGATCGCGTCGCGCTGCGCCAGGTACGAAAGGTGCGCCCGCAGGTAGGCCGCGGCCAGTTCCTCGTCGGTGGCCAGGCGATCGGTCATTTCCTTCATCAGCCCGGACGCTTCCAGCCGCCCGACCATCGAGGACAGCCGCGGGCAGGTCAGGTAGTACAGCGTCGGGAACGGGGTGCCGTTCTCCAGTTTCGGGCTGGTCTGCACCACCGACGGGTGCCCGCTCGGGCAGCGCGCGGCCACCGCGCGCAGCGCACGGGGCGGGCGGCCCAGCTGCTCCGCGATCACCGTCCGGTCCTGCTCGGTGACGGGTTCGAACTGAGGGATTCCGGTGCTGCTCACGGCGGTCAGCGTAACTACCCGGTCGCCTGGTCCCACAGGCGCTCGTACCACGGCCCGGACGGCGGCGGTGGCTGCTCGGCGGGCGGGGGGTTCGGCGACTGCTGGTCCTCCGGGAGCTGCACCATGTACGGCGTCTCCCCCGGCATCACGTACCGCAGCCGCCGCCGCGCCTCCGCCTGCACCTGCGCCGGGTCGGCCAGCTCGGCCTTGCGGGCTTCGAGCTGGGCGACCTCGTCACGCAGCTTCTCCCGCTGCTGCTGTTGCTCGGAGACCTCCGAGCGCTGGGTGAGGTAGGTGCGCAGCGGCACGGCGATGGTGAACGCGAGCGCGCACACCACGATCGCCACCACCGCCGCGCGGCGGGTGTTCGACAGGCCGAGCACGCGGGCGGCACCCGAAGCGCGTTTCGCGTTCAGGCCCCGCCGCAGCCGGGCCCGCCTGCCCTCCCGGTGCACGCGCTCCGGCCGGCGGGCGGAGGAGTTCCTCGCCCGCCCACCGGTGCGTTCCCGGCTTCTCCCGCCGCGCTCGGCCATGGTCGATCAGGGCTCCGGGGTGAACCTCGGGAACGCCAGGTCACCGGCGTAGCGGGCCGCGTCGGCCAGCGTCTCCTCGATGCGGAGCAGCTGGTTGTACTTCGCGACGCGCTCACCGCGGGCGGGCGCGCCGGTCTTGATCTGGCCGACGCCGGTGGCGACCGCCAGGTCCGCGATGAAGGTGTCTTCGGTCTCGCCGGAGCGGTGGCTCATCATCGACTTGTAGCCGTAGGAAGTGGCCAGCGACACCGCGTCCAGCGTCTCGGACAGCGTGCCGATCTGGTTGACCTTCACCAGCAGCGCGTTCGCCGCGCGGCGGGTGATGCCGTCCTCGAGGCGGTCGGGGTTGGTGACGAACAGGTCGTCGCCGACCAGCTGCACGCGCTCGCCCAGCTCGGCGGTCAGCCGGACCCAGCCGTCCCAGTCGTCCTCGCCCAGCGGGTCCTCGATGGACACCAGCGGGTACGCGTCGAGCAGTTCGGTGTAGTAGCCGATCAGCTGCTCGGCGCTCTTCTTGGCGCCTTCGAAGGTGTACGCGCCGTCGCCGAAGAACTCGGTGGCGGCCACGTCCAGCGCCAGCGCGACGTCGCGGCCCGGGGTGTACCCGGCCTTCTCGATCGCGGTGATGATCAGGTCGAGCGCCTCGCGGTTGTTCTTCAGGCTGGGCGCGAAGCCGCCCTCGTCACCGAGGCCGGTGGCCAGGCCGCGGCCCTTGAGCACCGACTTGAGCGAGTGGTAGACCTCGGTGCCCCAGCGCAGCGCCTCGCGGAAGGACTCCGCGCCGATCGGCGCGATCATGAACTCCTGGATGTCCACGTCGGTGTCGGCGTGCGCGCCGCCGTTGAGGATGTTCAGCATCGGCACCGGCAGCACGTGCGCGTTCGGCCCGCCGAGGTAGCGGAACAGCTCCAGTTCGGCCGAGTCCGCGGCGGCCTTGGCCACGGCCAGCGACACGCCGAGGATGGCGTTCGCGCCGAGGCGGGACTTGTCCGGCGTGCCGTCCAGGTCCACCAGCTTCTGGTCGACGATGCGCTGGTCGACCGCGTCCACCCCGGTCAGGTCGGGACCGATCTCGTCGAGCACCGCGGAGACCGCGCGCTCGACGCCCTTCCCGCCGTAGCGGGCGGTGTCGCCGTCACGCAGTTCGACGGCTTCGTACTCACCGGTCGACGCACCCGACGGGACCGCGGCCCGCGCCAGCGTGCCGTCGTCGAGGGCCACCTCCACCTCGACCGTCGGGTTGCCGCGCGAATCCAGAATCTCGCGCGCGCCTACCTGCTCGATTACCGCCACGCCTTGCTCCTCGTCCGGTTGTCCCAGCCACGACGCCGCCCAGCGTAGCCGTTGGCGGGGGTCACCCGTTGGAGGCTCACGTCACCGGCTGCGGATGACCTGCCAGCCCGCCGGCAGCTCCACCTCGTCGGAGACCTGCTGCCAGAACGTCCAGCTGTTGCCGCCGACGTCGGGCACGGTGAACACCCGCGCGCCGTAGGGCTGGTCCTGCGGCGGGGCCAGGTCGGCTTCCTCGCCCAGCGCCGCGCAGACCCTGGTGTACTGCGCGTCCACGTCGTCGACGTAGACGATGTTGAGCTGGCCGACCGGGCCGTCCACGCCCTTGGACTCCCAGTAGTCGGAACCGGCCCCGGCCAGCTGCAGCTCGGTGTCGCCGGCCTGCAGGGTGGCCTGGAAGACCACCCCGGACGCGTCGACGTACCGGACCTTCTCGGTGAAACCGAACACCCTGACCAGCCAGTCCAGTGCTTCGGTGGCGTCGGTGTAGTAGAGGTACGGCGCCAGTCCGAGGTAACGCGCCCGGCGTTCGTGCTCTTCGCTCATGGCGGGTTAGTCCACCACGGGACAATCCGGACGTCGGCACACCCCCTCCGGCGCGCCGGGTTGATCACCGGCTCAGCCGTCGCGCGGGCCGATCGGCGGGGGTACCGTCGAAGGGACCATGGTTGCTCATGAACAGGACCCCGCAGAGGACCGGTTCGCGGCGTTCCGCGAGGCGGAGGACCTGGTCAGCGCGCGGCGGCCGCTCGAAGCGCTGAAGCTGCTCCAGCCGGTGCTGGAGGCCGAACCGGACAAGCCGAGCGTGCAGTTGCTCGCCGGGCGCGCCTACTTCCTCTCCGCCCAGCTGCGCCGGGCCGAAGCCGCCCTGACCAGGGTGCTGGAGCTGGACCCCGCCGACCACTACGCCCGGTTCGTGCTCGGGCGCACGCTGCAGCGGATGGGCAGGCTGGCCGAGGCGCTCGGGCAGATGCGCATGGCGAACGCGATGCACCCGGTGCCGGACTACCAGGACGGGGTGTCCGAGCTGACCGCCAGGATCGCGTTGCGCGACACCGGCGAGGACAGCGCCTAACGGCGGCTCGCCCTGGCTCGGAGGTGGGCTCGCTCACCCTGCTTGCCGAACAGCGAGAGCAGTTCCACCGGGTAGTCGTCGGCGGCGCCGAACCAGTGCGGCACCCGCGTGTCGAACTCGGCCGCCTCCCCCGGCCCGAGCACCATGTCGCGGTCGCCGAGCACCAGCCGCAACCGGCCGTCGAGCACGTACATCCACTCGTAGCCCTCGTGCACCTTCAGGTCCACCTCGCCACGCGGCCGCACGATCAGCTTGTACGCCTGCGGCTGCCCCGGGCGCTTGCTCAACGCCATCGAGGTCATGCCGTTGCCTTCCCTGGCCTCGATGTGCACCCGGGGATCCCCGACCGCGGGCGCGCCGACCAGGTCGTCGAGCGGCACCTGGTACGCGCGGGCCAGCGGCAGCAGCAGCTCCAGCGTGGCCCGGCGCTGCCCCGACTCCAGCCGGGACAACGTGCTCTGGGAGATCCCGGTCACCTCGGCGAGCGCGCCGAGCGTCATCCGCCGCTCGCGCCGCACGGCCCTGAGCCGCTGGCCGACCCCGCTGAGTACCTGCTCGATCTCGGACACCCGCCCAGTTTGCCAGATCGGCAAACTTCTTTGCCAGATCGCCATGGGGTCCGGATGCTCGGGGCCATGAGCGACTACGACGTGATCATCATCGGCGGCGGGCCGGCCGGACTGAACGCGGCCCAGGTGCTGGCGCGGGCGCGACGGCGGGTGGCGGTGGTCGACGGCGGCAACCCGCGCAACGCCCCCGCCGACGGCGTGCACGGCTTCCTCTCCAGGGACGGCCTGCCGCCGGGCGAACTGCTCGCGGTGGGTCGGTCCGAAGTGGAGGGCTACGGCGGTGAGGTGATCCAGCAGGTGGTGCGCGGTGCGCGGCACGACCGGACCGTCGAACTGGCCGACGGGCGCCTGCTCGGCACCAAGCGGCTGCTGGTGGCGACCGGCCTGGCCGACGAACTGCCCGAGCTGCCCGGCGTGCGCGAGCTGTGGGGCGCCGACGTGCACCACTGCCCCTACTGCCACGGCTGGGAGGTGCGCGACCAGCGGCTGGGGGTGCTCGGCACCTCGCCGAACTCGGTGCACCAGGCCGAGTTGCTGCGGGAGTGGAGCGACGACGTGGTGTTCTTCGGCCACGAGAACCCGCCGGACGCCGACGCGCTGGCCCGGTTGAGCGCCAGGGGCGTCAAGGTGGTCGGCGGGCCGATCGCCCGCCTGGTCACCGCGGAACACCGGCTGCGCGGCGTGGCACTGGCCGACGGCACGGTGGTCGAGCGGGACGCGGTTTTCGTCGCCCCGAAGTTCGTGCCGAAGGACCGGATCCTGGTCAACCTCGGCTGCGCGCACGGCGAGGACGGGCTGGTGCGGGTGGATCCGCACGGGCGGACCAGCGTGAGCTGGGTGTGGGCGGCAGGCAACGTGGTCGACCTGCGGGCGCAGGTGATCTCCTCCGCCGGTGACGGGGCGCGGGCCGCGATCGCCATCCACGCCGACCTGGTCGGAGCGGGCGAATGAGCGGGGCGGCGGAGTTCTGGGAGGAGTTCTACGGCGAGCGCGAGGTGTGGTCGGGGAAGCCGAACGCACTGCTGGTGCGCGAGGTCACGGACCTGCCGCCGGGCACCGCGCTGGACCTCGGCTGCGGTGAGGGCGCCGACGCGATCTGGCTGGCCTCGTCGGGCTGGGCGGTCACCGCGGTCGACGTGTCGGCCACCGCGTTGAAGCGGGGCGAGGCGCACGCCGCCTCGGTCGGGGTCGCCTCGCGGATCGACTGGCAGCGGCACGACCTCACCGAGTCCTTCCCGGACGGCGAGTTCGACCTGGTGTGCGCGTCGTTCCTGCACTCGCCGGTGGCTTCCGGCGACGATCGCAACCGGATCCTGCACCGGGCGGCCAAGGCGGCGGTCGCCCCCGGTGGCGTGCTGCTGATCATCGGGCACGCCGGCGAGCACCCGAAGACCGGTCCGCTGCCGACCACCGCGGAGGTGCTGGCCTCGCTCGACCTCGGACCGGAGTGGCGGGTGGAGGTGGAGGAACTGGTCCCGCGGCCGGACGGCACGCACACCGACAACGTGCTGCGGTTGCGCCGGTCCCGTTAGGGCCGGCGGCCGTGCACCAGGAAGACCACGCGGTCGCCCGCCACCCAGCGCCGCACCCGGACGTCGGCGAAGCCGGCCGCCACCGCGGCCGCTTCGTCCACATCGGACGGAATGGGGAGGTCGGCGGCCACGTGCTCGGCGATCGGACCGGACGGGTTGAAGGTGCCGGCGTACGGCAGCGTGAACGCCACCCGGCCGCCGGGCCGGAGCACGCGCAGCCAGTCCGCGAGCGCCGCCGACCCGAGGAAGTGCAGCGAGGAGGCACAGAGCACCAAGTCCACATCGGACACCGGAGCGGGCACGGCCGGGGCCACCCGCCAGGAGATCCGGCGCTCCGGGTCGAGTTCAGCGGCCCGCTGCTCGGCGCGGGCGATCATGCCGCCGGAGATGTCGACGGCGGTGATGCGCCCGGGGTCGAGCAGCCGCAGCGCGGCGAACGCGGCGGCCCCGGTGCCGGTGGCCACGTCGAGCACGGTCCGGGCCGGTTCGCCCGCCAGGTCCTCGACCAGCGTGGTGGCGACGAGGTCGTGGAAACCGTTGGCGTCGTAGGCGGGTGCTTGTTCGTCGAAGAGTGCGGCGGGCCCCATGCCGGAATTCTACGACGCGGGGCTGGCGGCGGCGTAGGCATCGGCGCCGCTGAACACGTCCTGCCCGTATTCGACCGACTCGTTGTAGGTGAGCACGGCCTTCCACCAGCCGTCCGGTTTGCTCAGATCACCGCCGGACGAGCACAGGTAGCGAGCGGCGGTGAGCGCGGCGTCGTCGACGTTCTGCGGGTCGGGCTGGGCGCCGTCCCCCGCCGCGCGGGCGGCGTGGCGCTGCCAGGTGGCGGGCAGGAACTGCATCGGGCCGACCGCGCGGTCCCACTGCTGGTCGCCGTCGAGCTTGCCGTCGTCGGTGTCGGGCACGGCTTTCACGCCGGGGGAACCGTCGAGCGGGATGCCGATGATCGGCTTGGTGACGCGGCCGTCGGCGCCCACGTCGGCGCCGCCGAACCCGGCGTGCTGCGACTCGACGCGCCCGATGCCCGCCAGCGTCACCCACGAGATGCGGCAACCGGGTTGCTGCGAGCGCAGCCACATCTCGGCCTTGCCGTAGCCGACCAGCACCCGCTGCGGCACCGAGGTCGCTTCGGCCACCTTCTTCGCCCAGGCGTCCAGTTCGGCCTGGTCGGAGGCGTTGGGGCGGTCCAGTGGCGCGGGCAACGCCGGGCGGGGCACCGCCGCCCCCGGCTGGGGACGCTGGTCGGGCACCGGCAGCGGCGCGGTGTCCGGTTCGCGCTGCTGGTTGCGGGTCACGCCGATGGTGAGCACGAGCACCAGCCCGGCCACGAGCAGCGTGGCCACCAGCGCCACCCGCGTGAGCAACCGGCCCGGCCGCCGTCGCGGCGGTCGGGGCAACGTCCCAGCCGAGGGTTCCACCACTCGTTCAGGTTACGGCCAGAACCCCGCCCCCATCCAATGTTCCACCCACCGACGTGGAGTTTCGCGGGGTGGCTGACCGCCGCGACGGCGAGTCGAACCGCTGACCGGGCTCACCTCCGGGGGCGGGGCCGTGGTCCGGTGCACGCCAACTGCCGGTAGCCACGCGATCACCGGGGTGTTCGGATGCCGGGCTGCACGGGTGCGGGGATCAGCGAGGCCAGTGGTGACACCCGTGCTGGAGGACCAGGTTCACCTTCGAGGTGAAGCCGTGGTCGGCGCGGTGAACGCCACCCGGCCGGTGGCCACGCCGGAGTTCGCGGCTGCAAGGCCAGCAGTGACACCACTCCTGGAGGCCAGGCTTCGCCTCCAAGGGCAAAGCCATGACCCGACGCGGCGAACACCACCCGACCCGTGGCCACGCCGGAGTTCGCGGCTGCAAGGCCAGCAGTGACACCACTCCTGGAGACCAGGTTCGCCTCCAAGAGCAAAGCCATGACCCGACGCGGCGAACACCACCCGACCCGTGGCCACGCCGGAGTTCGCGGCTGCAAGGCCAGCGGTGACACCACTCCTGGAGACCAGGTTCGCCCCCGAGGGCGAAGCCATGGTCCGGTGAACGCCACCCGCCGGTAGCCAGCGGTTGCGGGAGTCAGCGGGGCCAGTGCCGTCGCCAGTCCTCGGGGTCCAGGTTCGCCGGGTCGAGGCCGGCGGAGCGGGCGGCGGCTTCGGCGGCACGGACCTCGGTGGCGAACCGCTTCGCGACGGCTCGGAGTTCGCCTTCCGGGTCGATCCCGGCTCGCCGGGCGGCCGCTGCCAGGCGGAACAGTTTTTCGGCATCGGCGTCACCGGCGGGGAACAGGTCGGCAGGCACACCCGCCCGCCCCGTCCGCTGCCCGAGTTTGCCCGCCAGCGCCACGGCGGGCTGCCCCAGCGCCACACCATCCACAATGGACTCCCGGCGCTTCTCCTGCTGCTTCAGCTCCTCCCACCGGAGTTCCTGGTGCTCCGGTGTCCGACCCGCCTCGTCGCTGAACACGTGCGGGTGCCGCCCGACCAGTTTGGCCACCAGCTCCCCGGCCACGTCCTCGATGTCGAACGGGTCCTCGGTGTGCTCGGCCGCCACCCGCGCGTGGAACAGCACCTGCAGCAGCACGTCGCCCAGTTCCTCGCGCATCGCGACCCGGTCGCCGTCCTCGATGGCGTCCAGCAGTTCGTAGGTCTCCTCGACCAGGTACTGCCGCAGCGAATCGTGGGTCTGCACGGCGTCCCACGGGCAACCACCCGGTGAACGCAGGCGGTCCATCACGCTCACCGCGTCGACCACGGCGGGCACCGGCACCGAAACCAGCGCCGCCCCGGCGGCCAGCAGCGCCGCCGCTCCCGGCTCACCGCGGTCCGCCGCGACGAGCACCACGGAACCGTTGGCGCGCAACAGTTCCTCCGGCGCGGGCGCCGCCTTCGCGTCCAGCGCCACCCTGGTCAGCTCGGGCAGGTCGGCCGCCGCGTACACCACGTCGGCGGACCGCAGCGCGGGCCACGCGGCGGCGGGCAGGACAGCGGGCAGTGCCGCGGGGGCCAGGACGACCGTCGCGCCCGGAGAAGCACTCATGGACGCAATGGTTGCACGGCCTTCGCCGGGAACTGGTAACCCGTCGCCTCGTCGGCGTTGGGCAGCACCGCCATGCTGGCCGAATCCCAGACGCCGTAGCGCGGGTTGACCTTGATGCCGAGTTCCTCCGCGATCGGCTGCAGCAACCGCTTGCCGAGGTCGTAGACGGCCTCGGTGTTGGGGGCGACCGGCGTCTGCGGGAGCTGGGCGCCGACGGTGCGGTCCTTGACCAGCCCGACCAGCCAGCCCGCCTGCTGCTGGCTCGGCTGCACGACCACCACCGTGCCCGGCTTCACGCCGAACAACGCGGTGCCCGGCAACGCCTCCGCGCCGCCCTGCTCGCCCTGGGTGGCGGCGACGTTCAGCTGGCCCTCGCGGGGCTCCAAGCCGGCTTCGGCGAGCAGCTCACCGGTGCGCGCGGGTTCCGCGGCGATCTTCTTGGCCAGCTCCAGCGCCTGGTCCTTCGCGGTCGACCCCGGCGACTCCCGGGTGACCTCGGCGCCGACCAGGGTCACCGACAGCGAGCCGGCGTACTTCGCGCCCAGCTGCTGGGTGAGCAGGAAGTCGGTGACGAACTCGGGCACCGCTTCGACCGAGCGGTTCACCCGCGGCGCGATGGCCTCGGCCCCGCCGCTGCGGGCGATGAGGTCGTTGACCTGCACCGGATCCGCACGCAGGCCCTCGCGCTGTGCGGCCACGGTGATCAGCTCGTGCATGATGCGGCCGTCGACCACCACGCGTGCGTTCAGGTCGAGCTTGCGCTGCTGCTGCGCCTGCTGGGCGTCCGGCGAGTGCTCCAGCAGCCAGTTGATCTCCTGCTGCACCGACTCCAGCGGCACGGACCGGTCGCCGATGATGGCGGCGGAATCCACCTGACTCGGCCCGGCACCGCAGCCGGCCAGCAGGAAACCGGTGGTCAGAACGGCGAACAGCGCCCGCGGGCGACCCATGATCCGCATCACAGCGCCTACCCTCTCACATCCCTCACCCGCTGGGGAACGACCGGTTGCCTCAGCCGACCGCGGCCGGTGCCTTCGTCAGCGACGCCAGCAGTTTGGTGCACCAGTCCAGCAGCGGCTCGTCCCGCAGCTGCGGCGCGCCCATCCGCCCGCCCGCCGCGCCCTCGGTCGGCTTCGGCACCGACACCGTGTGCGTCACCGCCTTGTACATCGCCTTGGGGTACAAGCGCTTCAGCCGCACCAGCTGCGAATCGGCCAGCGCCAGCGGGGCGAACCGGATGCTGTTGCCCTGCGTGGACACCTCGGTCACCCCGGCCGCGCGGCAGGCGTGCCGGAACCGCGCCACCGCCAGCAGCCGTTCCACCGAGGCGGGCGGCTGGCCGTACCGGTCGACCAGTTCCTCGCGCACGGCGTCCAGCGCGGCACCGTCGGTGGCCGCGGCGATCTTGCGGTAGGCCTCCAGGCGCAGCCGCTCGCCGGGCACGTAGTCGTGCGGGATGTGCGCGTCCACCGGCAGGTCGACCCGGACTTCGGCGGGGGCCTCCTCCTCCAGCGGCTCCGCGCCCGCGCTGCGGCGGAACACGTCGACCGCCTCGCCGACCAGCCGCACGTACAGGTCGAAGCCGACCCCCGCGATGTGCCCGGACTGCTCGGCGCCGAGGATGTTCCCGGCACCGCGGATCTCCAGGTCCTTCATCGCCACCGCCATGCCGGCGCCGAGTTCGGTGTTCTGCGCGATGGTGGCCAGCCGGTCGTGCGCGGTCTCGGTGAGCGGCGCCTCGGCCGGGTACAGGAAGTACGCGTACCCGCGCTCGCGCCCGCGGCCGACGCGCCCGCGCAGCTGGTGCAGCTGGGCCAGGCCGAGCAGGTCACCGCGTTCGACGATGAGCGTGTTGGCGTTGGAGATGTCCAGCCCGGTCTCCACGATCGTCGTGCACACCAGCACGTCGAACTCGCGTTCCCAGAAGCCGGCGATGATCTTCTCCAGCTTGTCCTCGTTCATCTGGCCGTGCGCGGTGACCACGCGCGCCTCCGGCACCAGCTCGCGGATGCGCTTGGCCGCCTTCTCGATCGACGAAACCCGGTTGTGCACGTAGAACACCTGGCCGTCGCGCAGCAGCTCACGGCGGATCGCGGCGCCGACCTGCTTGTCGTCGTAGGCGCCGACGTAGGTGAGGATCGGGTGCCGGTCTTCCGGGGGCGTGAGGATGGTGGACATCTCGCGGATGCCCGCCAGCGACATCTCCAGCGTCCGCGGGATCGGCGTCGCCGACATGGTCAGCACGTCGACGTGCGTGCGCAACGCCTTGATGTGCTCCTTGTGCTCGACGCCGAACCGCTGCTCCTCGTCCACGATCACCAGGCCGAGGTCCTTGTACCGGATGCCGGTCTGCAGCAGCCGGTGGGTGCCGATGACGATGTCCACCTCGCCCGCGGCCAGCCCTTCGAGCACCAGGTCGGACTCGGTCTTCGAGGTGAACCGCGACAGGCCCTTGATGGTCACCGGGAACGACTGCATGCGCTCGGCGAAGGTGCTCAGGTGCTGCTGCGCCAGCAGCGTGGTCGGCACCAGCACGGCCACCTGCTTGCCGTCCTGCACCGCCTTGAACGCCGCGCGCACGGCGATCTCGGTCTTGCCGTAGCCGACGTCACCGCAGATCACCCGGTCCATCGGGACGCCGCGTTCCATGTCGGTCTTGACCTCGTCGATGGCGGCCAGCTGGTCGCCGGTCTCGGTGAACGGGAAGGCGTCCTCCAGCTCGCCCTGCCACGGCGTGTCCGGCCCGAACGCGTGCCCCGGCGCGGCCTGGCGGGCGGCGTAGAGCTGCACCAGCTCGGCGGCGATCTCCTTGACCGCCTTGCGGGCCTTGGCCTTGGTGTTCTTCCAGTCCGAGCCGCCGAGCTTGTTCAGCGTCGGCAGCTCACCGCCGACGTAGCGGCTGACCTCGTCGAGTTGGTCGGTGGGCACGAACAGCCGGTCACCGGGGTGGCCGCGCTTGGACGAGGCGTACTCCAGCAGCAGGTACTCGCGGGTGGCCCCGGCGACCGTGCGCTGCACCATCTCCACGAACCGGCCGATGCCGTGCTGGTCGTGGACCACGTAGTCGCCTGCCTTGAGCGCGATCGGGTCGACCGCGTTGCGGCGCCGCGACGGCATCTTGGTGTTGAGGTCCCTCGTGGACGTTCCGGCGCCCGCGCCGCGCCCGGTCAGGTCCGCTTCGCTGAGCACCACCAGCGCCTGCTCGGGCAGCACGAACCCGTCGGACAGGCCACCGCAGGTGATGGTGGCGAACCCGGCCTCCGGCGCCTTCTCCAGCTGCTCCACCTGGCGGGCGGGCACCTCGGCGGCGCCCAGCTGCTCGGCCACCCGGCTGGCCGTGCCGTGCCCGGCGACCACCACGACGGCCGCGCCACCGGCCGCGGTGTGCGCCCGCAGGTCGGTCACGGCGCGCTCGAACTCACCGCGGTAGGCGGGCGCGGCCTCGACCGCGACGTGCACCACGTCCTCGCCCTCGGTGGTCAGCTGCGACAGCGTCCACCACGGGCGCTTGGTTTCCTGCGCGTGCGCGGCCACCTCGCTGAGGTCGCGGTAGGCCGACGCCCCCAGGTCGATCGGCGCGGCACCCCCACCGGCCGCCGTGGTCCACGAGGCTTCGAGGAACTCCTGGCCGGTGCGGACCAGGTCGTGGGCCCTGGCGCGGATCTTCTCCGGGTCGGCGAGCAGCACGTGCGTGCCCTCGGGCATCGCGTCGGTGAGCAGCTCCAGGTCACCGGCGCACAGCACGGGGATGAGCGCTTCCATGCCCTCGGACGGGATCCCGTCCGCGAGCTTGGTGAGCATCTCGGCCAGCTGGGCGTCCGCGGCGTGGGTCTGGGCCAGCTCGGCCGCCCGCGCCTTGACCTCGGGGGTGAGCAGCAGCTCCCGGCACGGGGACGCGACCACGGCGTCGATCTCACCGGGCAGCGACCGCTGGTCCGACACCGCGAACGCGCGGATCTCGCTGACCTCGTCGCCCCAGAACTCGATGCGGTGCGGGTGCTCGGCGGTGGGCGGGAACACGTCCAGGATGCCGCCGCGCACGGCGAACTCCCCGCGCTTCTCCACCATGTCGACCCGGCTGTAGGCCAGTTCGACCAGCCGCTCGAGCACGCCCTCGAACTCCAGCTCCGCGCCGACGCGCAGGTCGACCGGGGCGAGCGAGCCGAGGCCCGGCGCCATCGGCTGGATGAGGCTGCGCACGGTGCACACCACCACGCGCAGGCCGCCTTGGCCGGGACCGTGCAGCCGGTGCAGCACGTCGAGGCGGCGGCCGACGGTGTCCGCGCGCGGTGAAAGGCGCTCGTGGGGCAGCGTTTCCCAGGACGGGAAGTCGGCCACCGCCGCCGAACCGAGCAGCGCCGAGAGCGCGGCGGTCAGCTCGTCGGCCTCGCGGCCGGTGGCCGTGACGGCCAGCACCGGCCGGCCGGCCCCGCCCGGCGCGGCGAGCACGGCCGCGACCAGCTGCCTGGCCGCGGTCGGCCCCTGCAGCTCGAGCAGCGGCGCCCCCGCGCGGTCCAGCACGGGACGCAGTGCGGAGCCGGACAGGGTGGACTCCACAAGACCGGAAAGAACGGCGTCGTCGACCGCAGAGCTCACCGCAGACATCCCCTCACCTGGTGCGTCGCGACCAGCCTACGTGGACGGGACGACACTTTCGCGGCCGGTCACCACCGTGCATGCTGGTGCCCATGCCCGCACGTAGAGCCGTTCTCGCGACGGTCGCCGCAGTGCTCACGCTGACCACGGCGTGCAGCGAACCCGCCCCCGCTCCGGAGGCCGCCACGCCGGTCCCGCCACCGTCCAACGCCGCGCCCGCCGGGAAGCCCGGCAGCCTGGCGCTCAAGGTGGAGGAGGTCACCGGTGGTTTGACGCACGGCTGGGACATCGGTTTCCTGCCCGACGGCAAGGCGCTGGTCACCCAGCGGCCGGGCAAGCTGGCGCTGGTCTCCGGATTGCAGCCGGGGGCCACCGCGACCGAGGTGAAGGCGGACTTCGGCGACCTGTTCGTGGAGCACGAGAGCGGTTTGCTCGGGCTGGTGGTCCACCCGGATTTCGCCCGATCGCGCAAGTTCACCACTTGCCAGAACCACCGGCAGGGGGATACGCCGACCGACGTCCGGCTGATCACCTGGACGCTGTCCGCCGACGGAACTTCCGCGCAGCGCGTGCAGACGCTGCTCACCGGCATGCCGGTCAACCCCAACGGCAGGCACAGCGGGTGCCGCCCGACGCTGGCCGAGGACGGCGCGCTGCTGGTCGGCACCGGTGACGCGGCGGACGACCCGGGCGTGCCGCAGGACCGGACGAACCTCGGCGGCAAGGTGCTGCGGATCGACCTGCAGACCGGGGAGGGCCTGCCGGACAACCCGTTCGCGTCGTCGGCGAACCCGAACGAGCGACGCGTGTACACCTACGGGCACCGGAACGTGCAGGGCGTGGCCGTGCGCACCGGGACCGGTCAGGTCTTCGTCTCCGAGCACGGGCCGACGAACTTCGACGAGCTGAGCCTGGTCAAGGCCGGTGGCAACTACGGGTGGGACCCGTCGCGGGGCGGCACGGTCGACGAGTACGACGAGAGCGTGCCGATGACCGACCTGGAGCGCTTCCCCGACGCCGTGCCGCAGGCGTGGACCTCGGGCAAGACCACCGAGGCCCCGTCGGGCGCCACCTTCCTGACCGGCCCGCAGTGGGGTGACCTGGACGGGCGCATGGTGCTGGCCGCGTTGCGCGGGCAGAAGCTGCTGGTGTTCACCATGGACGCCCCCGGCGCGGTGACCGACGTGTACCTGCCGCCGGAGTTCAACGCGGAGTTCGGCAGGCTGCGCGGGGTGCGCACGGGCCCGGACGGCGCCCTGTACGTGACCACTTCGACGGGGGACAACGACAAACTGCTGCGGGTCACCCTGGCCTGAGAGCCGGGTGAAAGGGGGCGTTCCGGACTCGGGACGCCCCTTTCCGCGTTCAGGACCCGAGGTGGGCGCCGCCGTTGACGTGGAGGACCTGGCCGGTGATGTGCCCGGCGCCCCGGCCCTGGAAGAACTCGGTGTCCAGCACCACGCCCGGCGCGACGACGTTCGCCGTGGCGCCCGAGGTGCCCAGCTGCTTCGCCAGGTTGACGTTCCACGCCTCCAGCGCCGCCTTCGCCGCGCCGTACGAACCCGAGCCCGCCTTCGCCGCGATCGAGCCGATGGTCACCACCCGCGCGTGCTCGGCCAGCCGCGGCTGCAACGCGGTGGTCACCAGCACCGCGGTCAGCACGTTCGCCTCGTAGTTCGCCCGCCAGGCGTCCGCCACCCCGGCCAGGTCGGTGGCCTGCTCCCGGATCCGGTCGGTGTTGCCACCGGCGTTGTTCACCAGCACGTCGACCCGCTCCGGCAGTTCGGCGAGCGCCGCCTCGACCGCGGTGGCGTCCGCGGCGTCGAAGGCCACGTACTTCGCGCCGAGCAAGGCGGCCGATTCGGCCAGCACGCCCTCCCGGCGACCGGTGATCGTGACGCGCTCCCCCGCCGCCGCGAACTTCGCGGCCACGGCGTACCCGATGCCGGTGCCGCCACCGGTGACGACGACTTCCCTGCGCTGCACCATCGCTTCCCCTTCGCTGCAAGCGCTTTCAATGGCGGCGGGAGACCGACGATACCGGATCGGCCCTATCCTGCGCCCATGATCTTTTCCCCGGCCACCACCGCACTGGTGCTCGTCGACCTGCAGCCGCGGACCCTGGGCATGCTGCCGTGGGAGCCGTACCCCGGCGAGCGGGTGGCTGCCGTCGCGCTCGAACTGCGCGCCGCCTTCCACGCCGCCGGTGCCCCGGTTTTCGTGGTCCAGCACGAATACCCGGACGGTGAAGGCGCCGAACTGGTCTTCGCGCCGGACGAGCGCGAAACGCTGATCACCAAGCGGACCGTCGGCGCCTTCCAGGGCACCGGTTTCGACGAAGCCCTGCGCGCGGCGAACGTGGAAACCCTCGTGTTCACCGGGATCGCCACGAACTTCGGCGTGGAATCGAGCCTGCGCGCCGCGCTCGACCTCGGTTACGAAGTGGTCGCCGTGTCCGACGCGATGACCTCGATCGACGCGCAAAGCCACGAGGTGGCCGTGTCGAAGATCTTCCCGCACCTCGGCCGGGTGGTCACCGCCGCCGAACTCCTAGAGGCCCACCCGCCGGCCCAACACCCTCAACGGAGCGCTTCGCGCCGTCTCTAACCGAGCCGCAGCTTCGGCTTGTGCTCCAGGTGCGACAGTCCGTTCCAGGCGAGGTTGACCAGGTGGGCGGCCACTTCGTCGCGTTTGGGCTTGCGGGCGTCCAGCCACCACTGCCCGGTCAGCGCGACCATGCCGACCAGCGACTGCGCGTACAGCGCGGCGAGCTTCTCGTCGTACCCGCGGGCGGCGAACTGCTGGGCCAGGATGTGCTCGACCTGGCTGGCGATGTCGTTGAGCAGGGTGGAGAAGGTGCCGGTGGAGCTGGCCACCGGCGAATCCCGCACCAGGATGCGGAACCCGTCGTGCGAATCCTCGACGTAGGACAGCAGCGCGATGGCCGCCTGCTCCAGCATCACCCTCGGGTGCCCACCGTGCAAAGTGGACACCATGCGGTCCAGCAGCAGCTGGGTCTCGCGGTCCACCACCACCGCGTAGATGCCCTCTTTGCCGCCGAAGTGCTCGTACACCACGGGTTTCGAGACGTTGGCGCGGTGCGCGATCTCCTCGACCGACGCGCCCTCGAACCCCTTTTCGGCGAACAGCGCCCGCGCCACGTCCAGCAGCTGCTGGCGGCGTTCGGCGCCGGTCATCCGGACACGGGTCACCGGGGCGCTGGGACGCGCCCCGGTGATCCCCTCACGTTTCCCCCGACGTTTGGCCGCCACCCGGGCACCCTACCGTCCGGGGTGAATCCTATTTGCTTTCCGTTGAAAGCCGGGCCAGTCGCTGCGGCGTCGGCCAGCGCACGCTGTGCGCCCAGCCGAACTTCTCGAAGAGCCAGATCAGCCGCGCGGAGATGTCGATCTGGCCGCGCTGCACCCCGTGCCGGGCCGAGGTCGGGTCGGCGTGGTGCAGGTTGTGCCACGACTCACCGAAGGAGAAGATCGCCAGCGGCCAGAAGTTCGCCGACCGGTCGCGCGCGGCGAACGGGCGCTCGCCGATCATGTGGCAGATCGAGTTGACCGACCAGGTCACGTGGTGCAGCACGCAGACGCGGACCAGCCCGGCCCAGAAGAACGCGGTCACCGCGCCCCACCACGACCAGGTGATCAGGCCGCCGAGCACCGCCGGGCCGAACAGGCTGACCAGGGTCCACAGGCCGAACTGGCGGTTGACCCGCGCGATGGCCGGGTCGTTGACCAGGTCCGGGGCGAAGCGCTCGGCGTTGGTCTGGTCGCGCTCGAACAGCCAGCCCATGTGCGCGTGCCAGAAGCCCTTGGCCACCGCCAGCGGGGTGGTGCCGAAGGCCCACGGCGAGTGCGGGTCGCCGTCGCGGTCGGAGAAGGCGTGGTGGCGGCGGTGGTCGGCGACCCAGGTGATCACCGGGCCCTGCAGCGCCATGCTGCCGGCGATGGCCAGCGCCACCCGCAGCCACGGCTTCGCCTTGAACGAGCCGTGCGTGAAGTAGCGGTGGTAGGAGACGGTGATCCCCAGCCCGCTGATGCAGTAGAAGAGCACGAAGAGCCCGACGTCCACCCAGCTCAGGCCCCACCCCCAGGCGAAGGGAACCGCGACCAGCAGCGCCAGCAGGGGTGCGATGACCCCGAGGTAGACCGAGAACTGGATGGGAAAGGACCGCTGGCCACTGGTGACCGGTTTGGGCCCTTTGGCTGCTGGGGAATCTCCGGAGGCGGAACGGTCAAGGGTGGCCGTCATACACGTCACTTCTTCCTAAGGGTGGGCCCCTCATCGTCCAAGGGTGCCCTTACCTACGATGCCGTAAGTTACGGTACCGGAAGTTCCCCGGACTGGGGAGAGTCAAACGACCACGTCACCCGTCACCAGGCAGGATCGCGCGCGAGGCCAACCCGTGTGGCCCGGCCCGCCGCGGGCTGTCTATCCTGACCAGGCACGATCCGCCGTAGTGTAATTGGCAGCACTTCAGATTTTGGTTCTGACAGTTCAGGTTCGAATCCTGGCGGCGGAGCACGCGCGCCCGATCGGAGACAGCCGAGGGGGTTGGACCCACTGCACGACGACGTGAGTGAGCCGAAGCAGCACAGGCGCCCGGCGCTGGCCGAGATGTCGGACGCCTGGCTGGTCGGCCGCGCCCGCGAACTCATCGCCACCGTGCAGCGCAGCGAGTACGCCGAGCAGGTCAAGATCATCGAGACCCTCGACGAGCTGCTGGAGGAGACCCAGCGCCGGGGCGAGCCGATCCTGGTCGCCCAGCTGCTCCGGTCGGTGTGCCTGGCCAGGCTGGTCACCAAGGGCATGGCCGCCGACGCCGAGCCCACCCTCGACGAGATGCTGGCGCACACCCGCCGGCACGGGCTGGCCCTGCTGCGGGCCGACGCGCACGCCCTGCGCGGGCGGCGGCTGGTGCTGGCCGAGCAGGAGGACGCGGCGCTCACCGAGATCGCCAGGGCGCTGGCCATCCTCGACGACTCCGCCACCCCCGACGTGCAGCTCGGCCGCCGCGCCTGGGACAAGCTGCTGGCCAGCGCGCTGATCGACTGCTGGCTGGTGCTCAACCAGCTCGGCGTCTACGAGGCCGCCGAGGAGGTGATCTCCCGGGCGCACCAGGCCATCCGCGACAGCGCCGGGCCGCACGAGATCACCCTGCAGCTGATCAACCGGGTCAAGATGATGCTCGGCTGGGGCCTGCGGCTCGAACGCGTCGGCCGGTACGACGAGGCGGTGGAGAAGTTCCGCACCGCGGCGTCGATGGCGGTGGCCGCCGAGGCCCCGTTCGCCGAATCGCTGTTCCCGCGCAAGGCCGGGGTGCCCGCGATCGACCAGGTCGGCGTGCTGGCCGCCGCGCTGGCGCTGTCCGCACCGGACGCCGAGCACCTCGACCGCCTGCGCGGGCTGCTCACCGAGCCCGGTTACCCGCACGAGCAGGTCATCGTGACCATCGCGCTGGCCAGGTGCCTCGACCAGATCGGCCGCCGCGACGAGGCGCTGGACGTGCTGAACTCCGCGCGGGCGAACGCCGCCGAGGACAACTCCCAGCCGTCGATGCGGCTCAACCTGGTGCGCGAGCTGGCGAAGCTGGAGACGCACCAGAACGAGGACCTGGCCAAGGAGTCGGACCTGCCCGGTTCGGGGCCCACGCTGCTGCTGAACTACGCCGGTGCGCTGGAGGCCGAGCTGTGGACGCTGCGCGAGTCGCAGATCGCCACGCTCACCGCCCGCCGCGAGCACGAGCGGCTCTCCGCCGAACACGGCGAAATGACCCAGCAGGCGTTGCAGGACCCGCTGACCGGCCTGCCGAACCGCCGCGCCCTCGACGAGCGGCTGCGGGCACTGGCTTCGTCGGCAACATCACACCCGCTGGCCGTCGCGCTGGTCGACCTCGACGGGTTCAAGGGCGTCAACGACCGGCATTCGCACGCGGAGGGTGACGACGTGCTGCGCGTGGTGGCCAGCACGCTGCGGGACGCCCTGCGCGGGGACGACATCGTGGCGCGCTACGGCGGCGACGAGTTCATCGTGCTGCTGCCGGGTGCCCCGGTGTCCGCGGCCACCCAGGCGCTCAGCCGCGCTGTGACGGCCGTCGCCTCCCTGCCGCACCACCTCTCCCACGGGGTCACCCTTTCGGTGGGTCTGGTGTCCATCCGCGCGCAGGAACGGGCCGAGCAGGTGCTCTCCCGCGCCGATGCCGCCATGTACCAGGCAAAACGCCGCGGCGGGAACCAGGTCGCCTCGGCCTTTCTGGAAGCCGGTGAGCCCGCCGCGGGCTGGCCGGGTGAGCCCGCCGACACCGACCCGGCGTGGGGACTGCGAGAGCACACGTAGGATCGTGCCCCGGCGGAAACGCACACGAGGACGCTAGGAGCGTTGTGACCGGGCCTTTGACAACCCTGATCCTCGCCGCGGGCGAGGGCACCCGCATGCGGTCGACCACCCCCAAGGTGCTGCACCCGATCGCCGGGCGGCCGCTCGTCGAGCACGCGGTGCGCGCGGCGGCCGGGCTCGACCCGGAGCACCTCGTCGTGGTCGTCGGCCACGGCCGGGACGCGGTCACCGGGCAGCTGGACGAGGTGGCCAAGCAGCTCGGCCGCCCGATCGGCACCGCGGTGCAGGAGGCGCAGAACGGCACCGGGCACGCCGTCTCGTGCGCGCTGGCCACGCTGCCGCCCGAACTGACCGGCACGGTGGTGGTCAGCTACGGCGACGTGCCGCTGCTGGACACCGAGACCCTCGCCGCGCTGCTCACCGAGCACACCGGCACCGGCAACGCGGTGACCGTGCTGACCGCGGTGGTCGACGACCCGACCGGCTACGGCCGGATCGTGCGCGACGCCGACGGCGGGGTCACCGCGATCGTCGAGCAGAAGGACGCCGACGAGGCGCAGCGGGCGATCACCGAGATCAACTCCGGCGTGTACGCCTTCGACGCCGCCGTGCTGGCCGACGGCCTGTCCCGGCTGTCCACCGACAACGCGCAGGGTGAGCTGTACCTGACCGACGTGCTGGGCATCGCCAGGGGGGACGGCCGGGCGGTCGGCGCGCTGGTGGTCGACGACCCGTGGCTGACCGAGGGCGTCAACGACCGCGTGCAGCTGTCGGTGCTGGGCGCCGAGCTGAACCGCCGCCTGGTGCGCCACTGGCAGCGCGCCGGGGTCACCGTGGTCGACCCGGCCACCACCTGGCTCGACGCCGGCGTCACGCTGGCCCGCGACGTGCGGATCGAGCCGGGCGTCCAGCTCAAGGGCGCCACCACGGTCGGCGAGGGCGCGACCATCGGCCCGGACACCACGCTGACCGACGTCCGGGTCGGCGCCGGGGCCACCGTGGTCCGCACGCACGGTTCGGGTGCGGTGCTCGGGGAGAACGTCAACGTCGGCCCGTTCGCCTACCTGCGGCCGGGCACCAGGCTCGGGGACAAGGGCAAGATCGGCACCTTCGTCGAGACCAAGAACGCCGACATCGGCCGGGGCACCAAGGTGCCGCACCTGAGCTACGTCGGCGACGCCACCATCGGTGAGCAGAGCAACATCGGCGCGGCCAGCGTCTTCGTCAACTACGACGGCGTCAGCAAGCACCACACCACGATCGGCTCCCACGTCCGGATGGGCTCGGACAACATGTACGTCGCTCCGGTGACCGTCGGCGACGGGGCCGCCAGCGGGGCGGGTGCGGTGATCCGGCGGAACGTGCCGCCGGGCGCACTGGCGGTTTCCGGGGGACCGCAGCGCAACATCGAAGGCTGGGTGGCCCGGAAGCGACCGGGCACTCCCGCGGCGGAGGCGGCCGAGGCGGCACTCGCCCGAAACGAAGTGGAAAACGACGGGGAGTCGCAGAAATGAGCCCGAAGTCCGGTACGCCGAAGAAGAACCTGATGCTCTTCTCCGGCCGTGCGCACCCAGAGCTGGCCGATGAGGTGGCCAAGCACCTCAACATCACCATCACTCCCCAGACCGCGCACAACTTCGCCAACGGCGAGATCTTCGTCCGGTTCCAGGAGTCGGTGCGCGGGTGTGACGCCTTCGTGCTGCAGAGCCACCCGCAGCCGATCAACGAGTGGGTGATGGAGCAGCTGATCATGGTGGACGCGCTCAAGCGCGCCAGCGCCAAGCGGATCACCGTGATCATGCCGTTCTACCCGTACGCCAGGCAGGACAAGAAGCACAAGGGCCGCGAGCCGATCTCGGCGCGGCTGATCGCGGACCTGTTCAAGACCGCGGGCGCCGACCGGATCATGACCGTGGACCTGCACACCGCGCAGATCCAGGGCTTCTTCGACGGGCCGGTGGACCACCTGCTGGCGCAGAACGTGCTGGCCGAGCACATCAACAACACCTACGCCGAGCACGAGATCACCGTGGTCTCCCCGGACTCCGGCCGGGTGCGGCTGGCGGAGAAGTGGGCCGAGCAGCTCGGCAACAAGCCGATCGCCTTCATCCACAAGACCCGCGACCCGGACAAGCCCAACCAGGCGGTGGCCAACCGGGTGGTCGGCAAGGTCGAAGGCAGGCTGTGCGTGCTGATCGACGACATGATCGACACCGGTGGCACGATCGTGAAGGCCACCGAGGCGCTGCTCACCGAGGGCGCCTCGGACGTGGTGATCGCCTCCACCCACGGCATCCTCTCCGACCCCGCCACCGAGCGGCTGTCGAACTGCAAGGCGCGCGAGGTCATCCTGACCAACACGCTGCCGATCCCGGAGGAGAAGCGCTTCCCCGGCCTGACCGTGCTCTCGATCGCCCCGCTGCTGGCCCGCGCCATCCAGCAGGTCTTCGAAGACGGTTCGGTCACCAGCCTCTTCGACGGCCAAGCCTGACCCCGAGCGGCGCCCCGCCCCCGGGCACGGCGCCGCCGCAAGACAGGCAAGGAACGCAAGACGGGCACAAAACCGGGACGGCACCCAGACCCACCCCCGCCCCGGTCCACAGCCAAAAACACGGCGGGGATCTGTTCGTCGAGGCATCTTTCCCGCCTTGACGAACAGATCCCCGCCGTCGTCACCCGGAAGAACCGGGGTGGCACCCCCCACCCCCCACCAACTCCGCTGACCGCGAAATCCCCCCACCCACAGCCCGAAACCCATTACCTTCCCAGCATGGACTTCCGGTTCGGGATCACCCTCCGCTCCATCGGCACCGCCTCGGAGTGGGTCACCAAGTGCCGTGCCGCCGAGGCCCTCGGCTACGACGTCATCACCATCCCCGACCACATCGGCGGCGGCACCCCCGCGCCCTTCCCCGCCGCCGCGGTGGCGGCCGCGGTGACCGACCGGATCCGCGTCGGCACGCTGGTGCTCAACGTGCCGTTCCACAACCCGGCCCTGCTCGCCCGCGAGGTGGAGAGCACCGTCCGGCTCACCGGCGGCCGCTTCGAACTGGGCCTGGGCGCCGGCCACATGAAGGCCGAGTTCGAGGACGCCGGACTGCCCTGGCAGAACCTCCGCACCCGCCTGGACCAGCTCACCAGCACCATCGCCGACCTCCGCCGCCGCCTCGACGCCGCCGACGTCGAGATGCCGCCGCTGCTCGTCGCGGGCAACAGCAAGGGGGTGCTCCGGATCGCCGCCGAGCACGCGCAGATCGTCGGCTTCGCCGGGCTCAAACCGAAGCCGGGCGCCGAACCGGGGATCTGGAGCCTGGCCACCGAGGCCGAACTGGCCGAACGCGTCGCCTTCTACCAGGACCTCAACCGGCGGACCGAGTCGAACATGCTCATCCAGGACGTGGTGGTCACCGACGACCGCCGGGCCGCCGCCGAGGAGTGGGCCGGACTCGCCGATTCCACAGTGGACGCGATGCTCACCGCACCGCAG
Source organism: Amycolatopsis sp. NPDC045836 (assembly GCF_056431745.1). Classification (NCBI taxonomy): domain Bacteria; kingdom Bacillati; phylum Actinomycetota; class Actinomycetes; order Pseudonocardiales; family Pseudonocardiaceae; genus Amycolatopsis; species Amycolatopsis sp. NPDC045836. The sequence goes on from NZ_JBWKKF010000026.1 coordinate 90,724, forward strand.
CTGCTGATCGGCACCGAAGCGCAGATCGCCGCCCGCGTCCGCGAACTGCGCGACCGCTTCGGCTTCACCTACTTCACCGTCTTCGAACCCGCGATGGCGCGGTTCGCGCCCGTCATCGAGGCCCTCCGCTAACCGCCGAGCGTGGCGAACTCCGCCTCGATCTTCTGCTTGATGCCGCCGACGTCCACCGCGGCGATCGCCTCGCCGGTGGCCGTCGGCATCGAGGTCACCTGGTAGGAGGCGGTCCGGTTCGGCACGCTGAACTTCACCGTGCACGGCACGTCGACGGTGGCGTTGGGCGCGGCGGTCGCCTCCGCGGAGCAGGTCTGGCTGCCCAGCCCCGGCGCGCTGACGTCCGCCTTGACCAGGATGCGGACCCCGGAAACCCGGCCGTCGGCGCCGACGATCGAGTTGCGCACCTTGACGTTCGAGGTGCACGAACCGCTGGTGGCGCACTGCAGGTCGTTGCCGTCGACCAGCACGACCAGTTCCGCGGCGTAGTCGAAGGCCTGCGCGAACGCGTCGACCGCGCCGCCGAGACCGTTCTTGAACTGCGCCAGCGCGTCACCGGTGAGCCCGCTAGGAGCCACCATCGTGCCCGCGCCGAACGCCTTGCCCGCACCGGCGACCAGCCCGGCGTCGAACGAAACCACCCGGTGCGGCCGGCTCGCGCCGACCTGCAGCACCCCGCCGGGCAGCGCCAGTTCGTAGACCTCGGTGCCGTCCGGCAGGCGCTTCTTCACCGGTTCCGCCAGCTGGTCCAGTGCGAGCGACGCGTCGTAGAGCGAATTGCGGATTTCGCGGGGGGTCAGCACCTTGCTCGGGCTCAGCGGCAGGTCGCCGTCCTCGACGAACATCCAGCGCTTGCCGTACTCCTCGGCCTGCGCGTCGTCCACGCCCTTGGTCTTCCAGTAGGCCGCCGGCGCGGACAGGTACGGCTTGCCGTCCGCCTCGACCAGGTTGACCACCTGCCCGCCGACGCCGACCGCGCCGAAGCTGGTGCCGTTCTTGGTCACGTTGAGCGCGAGGTCGACCAGCTCACCGGCGTCGTTGCGCGCCTGGCTGCGGTAGGCGATGGCCTCCTGCTCGGCCAGGTCGTCGACGGCGGCCTTGACCGCGTCGCGCTGGGCCTTGCGCGCGTCCGCCCGCGCCTGGTCGGCGGCCATCGGCCCGGCCGAACCGATGGTGGCCACCTCGCAACCGGCCAGCAGCAGCGCGGCTCCGGCGGCGAGCGCGGCGACTCCCCGCACCCGGCTCCTCCCCATGACGGTCCTCGCTTTCGTTTCGCCAGCCGAAATGTACTCATCCGACGCCACCGTTCGATAACGGTTCCCGCCGCCCCGCCGCGAACCCGCTGGACCGGCTTGCTCTACACTGTCTGGGTTGTCTCGGCGAGGCGGACTCCACGCGAGCACCCGGTGGTGTCCGACGTGATCGACGCGGCGGCTTGAGTCGCCACGCGTCCAAGTCACGTCGTGGGATTCGCCGCCGGCGCAGCCGAGATGGTCCTCCAGGGCCCCATCACACCTGAGTTCGCACAAGATTTGTGAGGAGTGCTTCACCGTGTCCGAGGTACGTCTGTCCGTCGAACCACGCACCGAGTTCGGCAAGGGCGCCGCGCGTCGCACGCGGCGCGCCGGCAAGATCCCCGCGGTTCTCTATGGTCACGGCTCGGACCCGCGGCACCTGTCGCTGCCGGCCATCGAGTTCGCCCGCGTCGTCCGCGAGAACGGCAGCAACGCCGTGATCACCCTGGACGTCGACAGCACCAGCGAGCTGGCGCTGACCAAGACCATCGTGGTCCACCCGCTGAAGAACTACATCGAGCACGTCGACCTGCTGGTCGTCAAGCGCGGCGAGAAGGTGACCGTGGACGTGCCGGTGGTCGTCACCGGCGAAGCCTCCCCCGGCACCCTGGTCTCGCAGGACCTGGACACGCTGCAGGTCGAGGTCGAGGCGCTGCACATCCCGGAGCAGTTCGAGGTCTCCGTCGAGGACGTGCAGGCCGGCACCCAGATCACCGCCGCCCAGGTGCAGCTGCCCAAGGGCGCCGAGCTGGTCACCGACCCCGAGGCACTGGTGGTCGCGGTCAACGAGGCGCCGAACGAGGCCGCCATGGAGGGTGACATCGACGCCGAGGGCGCGGGCGTGGTCGAGGACCAGCCCGAGACCACCGAGGCGTAGTTCCCCCGTGGGAGCCGACCTGCCCGGGGCCGGCGAGCAGATCGTGCTCGCCGGCCTCGGCAACCCGGGGCCCCGGTACGCGGGCAACCGGCACAACGCCGGTTTCCTGGTGCTGGACGAGCTGGCCGCGCGCATGGGCGGCAAGTTCAAGTCGCACAAGTCCGGCGGTGAGGTGCTCGAAGGCCGCCTCGCCGGGCGCAAGGTGGCGCTGGTCAAGCCCCGGTCGTTCATGAACCTCTCCGGCGGCCCGGTCGCCGGGGCGGCGCGCTTCTTCAAGGTCGCGCCGGACGGCGTCGTCGTCGTGCACGACGAACTGGACCTGCCCTACGGCGCGCTGAAGCTCAAGTTCGGCGGCGGCGACAACGGGCACAACGGGCTGCGCTCGATCACCAAGTCGCTCGGCACCAAGGACTACTACCGGGTGCGCTTCGGCGTCGGCCGCCCGCCCGGGCGGATGGACCCGGCCGACTTCGTGCTCAAGGACTTCTCCACCGTGGAGCGCAAGGAGCTCGCGCTCAACCTCGACCGCTGCGCCGACGCCGTCGAAGCGCTCGTCGAGAAGGGGCTGCTGGCGGCCCAGAACGCCTTCCACGCCGGGTGAAGATCGACACCCCGCGTGTTCGACTGCTCACCCGAAGGCGTGGGGTCTCGCCCCTGTTCGAGTAGCGGCTCTTCCCCGGTGCCCCGCGGCGGGCTAGGACGGAGAGGGGACGCAACCGACACCCCAGGGAGACCCCTCATGTCCTTGAGCGCCGATGACGCCAGGAGCGTCGCCTTCGCGAACGCTCCGATCGGCCGCCGCGGGTACGCCAAGACCGAGGTCGACGAGTTCGTCCGGCGGATCGCCTCGACCCTCGACGGGCAGGACGACCTGACCGCCGCCGAGGTGCACCACGTGGTGTTCGGCAAGCCGCTGATCGGCAAGCGGGGTTACGACGAACGCGAGGTCGACGAATTCCTCGACGCCGCCGAAGAGGCCCTGCTCGCGCACCTCGGCGCCGACCGGCGGGCGCACCAGGTGCCGTCGGCCAGGACCCCGGCCGACGCCACCGGCGCCGAGGCGCCGGTCGACCAGTACTCGGAGCGGTGATGGCGATCACCGCGGCGGACGTGCTGACCATCCAGTTCAACCGCGCGCCGCTGGGCACCCGTGGCTACAGCGAGGCCGAGGTGGACGCCTTCCTGGACCGGGTCGCCAGAACCCTCGACGGCGAGGACCACCTGACGGCGGCGCAGGTGCACGAGGTGTCGTTCAGCAAGCGGGCGCTCGGCGCGCGGGGCTACGACCAGCAGGAGGTCGACGGCTTCCTGCGCCAGGTGGAGAGCACGCTCGCCGCCACCGAAGGCTGGACCCCGCACGCGACGAACGCCCACATCGCCCCGGCACTGGAACACACCCACACCCGCCGCTCCCTGTGGCGGCGGGCGCGGAGCTGACAACCAGCAGCAGGGCACCGAGAGGAACGCCTCGGGTGGCCCAGCGCGCCACCTGCTCGGCCCGGACAACGCGGAACCGGTGCTGAGCGAACACGAGCCAACACCCCGGCAGCCCTCAGCACCGCCACCGAGCCGACCTGCTCGGTATCCGCCACTCCGGTGGCGACGGGCGCGGAGCTGACCGACGCGAGCGGTGGGCGGTGGATGCCGACCGGAGGACCAAGGTCAGCACCCCCGGCCACCGCCTAGCCGGCCGCCTGGTTGATCTGGTCGGCGTACTTCGCCGCGGTGGCGGCGCGTTTGACCTTGCCGGACGGGGTCTTGGGCAGGCTGCCGGCGGGCAGCACCACCACGGCGAACGGGCGCACGTCCACCGCGTCGCGCACGCGGCCGGCGACCTCCTTGGCCAGCCGCCGTTCCTCGGCCTCGTCACCGGCCAGTTTGGACTCCAGCACCACGGCGAACCGCTCGCGCCTGCTGCCCGCGTCGAGCCGGACGGCGACCGCGTTGCCCAGCCGCACGCCCGCCACCGAGGTGGCCGCGCGCTCGATGTCGGTCGGGTAGATGTTGCGCCCGCCCATGATGATGACGTCCTTGCGGCGGCCGCAGATGACGATCTGCCCGTCCACCAGGTAACCGAGGTCGCCGGTGTCGATCCAGCCCTCGGCGTCCTGCGTCTCGAGCGGACCGTCCACAGTGAAGTACCCCGGCGTGACGGCCGGGCCGCGCAGCCGGATCTCCCCGACCTCCCGTTCACCGAGCACGTTGCCGCCGTCGTCGGCGATCTGCGCTTCGAGGCCGTCGAGCGGGCGGCCGAGCACGGCGAACGAACGCACTTCCTCGGTGCCGCGGCGCGGATCGCCCTCCGGCACCGGCACCGCGCGGTTGTGCGCCTCCAGCGCTTCGGCTTCCACCACGTCCAGCGTCAACCCGGTGAACAGCGGCGCGAACGACACCGCCAGCGTCGCCTCCGCCATGCCGTAGGCCGGGAACACGCACTCCGGCGGCATCTTGAACCGCGCCCCGGCGTCGACGAAGGTCCGCACGGCGGTTTCGTCGATCGGTTCGGCGCCGTTGAGCGCGATCCGCAGCTTCGACAGGTCGAACGACTCGTCGGCGCGGGCCATCCGCTTGCCCACCACCGCGTAGGCGAAGTTCGGCGCGGCGGTGGTGGTGCCGCCGTACTTGGTGATCAGCCGCGGCCAGATCAGCGGCCCGGACAGGAACTCCACCGGGGTGATCTTGACCAGCTCCACGCCGAAGGTCATCGGCACGGTCAGGAAGCCGACCATGCCCATGTCGTGGAAGGTCGGCAGCCACGAGACCATCACGTCGGTCTCGAAGTCGAATTCGGCGCGCTCGACCATCGCCTTGACGTTGGTGTAGAGGTTGCCGTGGGTGATCCGCACGGCCTTCGGCTCGGCGGTGGACCCGCTGGTCAGCTGCAGCAGCGCGAGTTCGTCCTCGCCGACCGGCACCGGCTCGCCGATCGGCTGACCGGCGTCGAGGTCGGTGATCGAGTGGAAGGCGATGCCGTGCTCGGTCAGCACCGGCGCCAGCTGGTCGAACGGCTCGCCGAGCAGCACCAGCTCCGAGCCGATCATCCGCAGCACGCGCAGCGTGTCCTCGGCCCATTCGGCCAGGTCGGTGCGCGGGGTCGGCTGGTGCAGCATGGTCACGCTGCCGCCGGCCAGCCAGACGGCCTGCACGGTCGGCGCGATCAACGCGGGCGCGGCGGCCAGCACGGCGACGGCGCTGCCGCGCTCCAGACCGCGGTGGATGAGCTCGCCGGCGAACCGCCTGGCTTGCTCGTGGACCTCCGCCCAGGTGCGGCGAACCGGTTCCTTCGGCTCCCCAGTGACCATGCCCCGCTGCTGACCGCCCGCGGCCGCGGTGGCGACCAGGGTGTCCACGAACCGACTCATGGGCTCACCTTAGAGGGCGCCGCCGGAAGTCCTCCGGGAGTACCGGCGGATCCAGGTTTCTGCTGGGCGTGCCGCGTCGAGGCCCTCGTACCGGAGTTGTACTCGGGCCTTGACGCGGTGCGTCCTGCGGGAAGCTGGGCCGTCGAGACCCTGGTGGGCTTCCGGCCGCGCCCTCCGGGTGGACAGCTATTCGATGGCTTCGGAGGTCTCCAGCCAGCGCTGCTCGACTTCGTCCTTCTCCGCCTGCACGGTCTTCAGCTGAGCGTTCAGCTCCATCAGCTTCGCCGGGTCGGTGGCCGCTTCGAGCAGTTGCGCGTGCAGCTTCTGCTCCTTGTCGTGCAGCTGGTCCAGTTTGCGCTCCAGCCGCGACAGCTCCTTGCCGAGCGCGCGGACCTCGGCCGAGGACAGCTTCGGGCCGCTGTCGGCGACCGGCTCCTTCTTCACCGCGGGGCGTTCGGCGACCATGGCCAGGCGCCGCCTCAGGTATTCCTCGATGCCGCCGGGCAGGTGCGTGATGCGCCCGTCGCCGAACAAGGCGTAGACCGCGTCGCAGACCCGTTCGGTCAGGTACCGGTCGTGCGAGACCACCACCATGGTGCCCGGCCACGAGTCGAGCAGGTCCTCCAGCTGCTGCAGGGTGTCGATGTCCAGGTCGTTCGTCGGCTCGTCGAGCAGCAGCACGTTCGGCTCGGCCATCAGCAGGCGCACCAGCTGCAACCGGCGCCGCTCCCCGCCGGAGAGGTCTTCGACCGGCGTCCACTGCCGGGCCGGCGGGAAGCCCAGCTTCTCGGCCAGCTGCGACGCGGACAGCTCGTGCTTGCCGAGCACCACGCGCCCGGCGACCTGCTCGACGGCTTCCAGCACCCGCAGGTGCCCCGGCAGGTCCTCCAGCTCCTGGGTCAGGTGCGCCAGGCGCACCGTCTTGCCCTGGATCCGGCGCCCACCGGCCAGCTCGGTCTCCCCGGCCAGCGCCTTGAGCAGGGTGGTCTTGCCGGAGCCGTTCACCCCGACCAGGCCGATCCGGTCGCCGGGGCCGATGCGCCAGGTGACCTCGTCCAGCAGCGCCCGCTCCCCGGCGGTGAGGGTCGCGTCCTCCAGCTCGAGCACCGTTTTGCCCAGCCGCCGCCTGGCGAAGCTCATCAGCTCGACGGAATCCCGCGGCGGTGGCACGTCGGAGATCAGCGCTTCCGCGGCCTCGATCCGGTAGCGCGGCTTCGACGTGCGTGCCTTGGCGCCGCGTTGCAGCCAGGCCAGTTCCTTGCGCGCCAGGTTCTGCCGCTTCTCCTCCAGCGTCGCGGCCAGCCGCGCGCGTTCGGCCCGCGCGAACACCCAGTCGGCGTAACCGCCTTCGTACTGCTCGACGCGCCCGCCGACGACCTCCCAGGTGCGCCCGCACACGGTGTCCAGGAACCAGCGGTCGTGGGTGACCACCACCAGCGCGACCTTCCGCGCCAGCAGGTGGTCGGCCAGCCAGCGCACGCCCTCCACGTCGAGGTGGTTGGTCGGCTCGTCGAGCACCACCAGGTCCAGCTCACCGACCAGCGCGGCGGCCAGCGCCACCCGGCGCCGTTCCCCACCGGAGAGCGTGGCGGTCGGGTTGTCCAGACCCAGCCCGGTGATCCCCAGACCCTCCACAATGGATCGGACACGGGCGTCGGCGGCCCATTCGTGTTCGGCGTCGTAGGCGGCCAGCGCGGCGTCGCGCACGGTTTCGCCGGCCAGCTCGGTGCGCTGGGTGACCACGGCCATGCGCAGCCCGCGGACCTGGCTGACCCGGCCGCTGTCCGGTTCGGCGAGCCCGGTGAGCACTTCGAGCAGGGTGGTCTTGCCACCACCGTTGAGCCCGACGACGCCGATGCGCTCCCCCTCGCCGACGCCCAGCGAGACCTGGTCCAGCAGCGGGCGAACGCCGTAGGACTTGGAGACCGATTCGAGGTTGACCAGATTGACCATCACGCGTGCACCTGCGGCGGATTGGGACGGGGATCGGTGTCGCCGCCGACCGTCCGGGCGCCGGGGACGGGTCCGTGCGCGACGCGGACCGTGCGGCAGACACCGGCGCCGGACAGCTCGGCCGCCACTTCGAGCGCGGCTTCGGCGTCCTCGCAGAGGAACGCGCAGGTCGGCCCGGAGCCGGAGACCGTGCCGGCCAGCGCACCGGCGTTCACCCCGGCACGCAACGTCCGGCGCAGCCCGGGGCGCAGCGAGACGGCGGCGGCCTGGAGGTCGTTGCCCAGCAGCAGCGCCAGCTGCCGCGGATCGCCCGACGCCAGCGCCTCGACCACCGGGGCGTGCGAGCCGATCCGCGGTGGATCGCCCTCCGCGCGCAGCCGGTCGAGTTCGGTGAACACCTTCGGCGTCGACAGGCCCTTCTGGTCGAAGGCGAGCACCCAGTGGAAGGTGTGCCGCGAGAGCACCGGCACCAGGCGCTCCCCGCGGCCGGTGCCGAGCGCGGTGCCGCCGTAGAGCGCGAACGGCACGTCGCTGCCCAGCTTCGCGGCGACGTCGGCGAGTTCGTCGCGGGTGATCTCCAGCTTCCACAGCGAGGCCAGGCCGACCAGGGTGGCGGCCGCGTCGGCGCTGCCACCGGCCATGCCGCCGGCCACCGGGATGCCCTTGCGCAGCACCACCCGGACCTTCGGCTCGTCCTCGGCGCGGCCCACGTGCGCGGCCAGCGCCTCCACCGCGCGCCAGGCCAGGTTGTCCGCCCCGGTGGGCACCGATTTCTCGCCCTCGCCGTACACCTCGACACCGGGGTCTTCGGTCACCGCGACGGTCACCTCGTCGGACAGCGACAACGCCTGGAACACGGTCACCAGCTCGTGGTAACCGTCCTCACGCAGGTCACCGACCGCCAGGTGCAGGTTGATCTTCGACGGCACCCGGACGGTGACTGGGGGCGGAACGACAGCGAGCACGGGGTCAAGCCTACGTGGCGGGGGGGGGGGGGGGGGGGGGGGGGGGGGGGGAGGAGGGGGCGGGGGGGGGGGGGGGGGGGGGGGGGGGGGGGTGGGCGGGGGGGGGGGGGGGGAGAAGAGAGGGAGGCATGACACTATCAAGAGTTGGCCACT